>JBKPTD010000054.1:0-3560 GCA_046735375.1 Actinomycetota bacterium
GAGAACTTGGGTCAGCCCGGAGGAAGGACTGACGACCATCTCAATGGTGGCGTCGATCCTCTCCGGGTTCGCTGCCACAGCGATCGCACTGACAAGCGCCTAGTTCGCTGTCCGTTGTCGCGACACTCCCAAGTCAGAGCGGGGCCGATCGCTCGCCATTCCCATCCTCATCGGGCCAGTTCGCCGGATCGATCAGACCCTTCGTTGCGCGACGGAGGTCATCCGAGTCGGCGGGGTCGCTCGGTGCCTCGATGCGTGGATCGTCGGCGGCGAACTCGGCGAGCTTTGCCTTGCAGTAGTCGAGCACCGGCTCCATATCGCTGGGCTCGAGGCCGGCGGCGAGGAGCAGCTCCTCAAACATCCGCGGCAGCTCGTACGCTACCGTTCGCGCCTCGTCCGTCGTGAACCCGTTCAGCAGCAACGGCCAGATGTCATCCCCGCTGGCGTGCGCGCCCACTATCGCCCACAGCTTCCGCTGTGTCTCCTGGCGTGGCGTCAGCATGACGCTTCCCCTCGTGGTCTCTCTCTCTGGACTTAATGCCAGCGAGGTTAGGTGGTTCGATCCCGACGACCGAGATCACTTCGTAGAAACCCGCCGGGTGTCAGGCGGTACGGCTTCATACGAACACGACTCTGGGTTTGAACTGACGAGTGACGAAGCATGAACGTTCGCAGTGTCATCCATCATCGCGTTGGTCCTGCGCTGGCTTCCCGGAGCCGGCTTAGGACCAATGACCGGTTGCGGATCTTCGCGGTACGGGTTTCGTTTCGCTGATTCGTGGTAAAGGGGTCGCCTCGCGGCCCGGGCGGGAGGCGTCTCCCTGCACCGGGCCGTGCTTGATGACCGAGGCCTCGCCGGGCTTGGCCGTCTAAGTGGTTTCGAGGCGTTCGGCGATCTGCGCCGCGGACGATGCGACCGCCAGCAGCGGGTACGCACGTGCAACCTCGGCATCCACCAGCGGGTCGTTACTGTCACCATGTACAACCTGTCGTGCAGCGACTCAGCTGAGGTGGCGTAATCGTCTGGCGTCATCATGCGGCCGAGGCCGACTTTGCCGACTCACAGCACTGCCCCACGGGGCGCTACCTCAATGGCGGCGACACCCCGTGCGTACAGCACGACGAGCCGGTCGCCATGTCGGGTGCGAAGCAAACCAGAATCACGGGCGAGCGTGGAAACGATGTGCTCGATAACGTCGTCTGCGTCGCTGGCCGGTTCGTCGTACGCGACGTCGAGCTGAGTCCCGCCGATAAGCCGAACCCGCAGCACAACCTCTGCCATGACCACGCACCCTAGACGCCTCACGACCCAGCCGACGCCGCGACGATACTGCGGTCAACGCTCTGGGCTCGGGCCGCCGGCACCGCGCACCCTGTCAGCGATCTTCGCTACCCGCAGCGGACCTATCCGATCGACGTTTCGCTCCCTATCGGGGAAGAGGTCCCTGGTTCACGTCCAGGTAAGCCACCCTGTCTCAGTGGCCCCTTTCCGGACTACCGGGAGTGCCCGCCTCTTCGCTGCGGCCTCAATGGGCGACGGCGGGAAGACCACCGCGTCGACGCAAAGCACCGACGAATAGGTCCTTTCCGCTAGGTCCGCGTCAGGCCGGGCGGACGTTCTCCGCCTGGGGACCCTTGGGACCCTGGCTGATGTCGAACTCCACACGCTGGTTTTCCTCCAACGAGCGGTAGCCGTCGACCGCGATCGCAGAGTAGTGAACGAAGACGTCGCCGCCGCCGCCGTCCTGCGCGATGAAGCCATAGCCCTTATCGCTGTTGAACCACTTCACAGTGCCTTGGGACATGCGCGTCGCTCCTTCTGTGGGGGATCCGGATGCCGACGCTTTGCCGGCACCAGGTTGCCGCGACCGGCCCCTCCCACAGCGGACAAGGTCCAGGAATGAGAGACGCCCGGCGGATTCGCACTCCGCGGGCGTTCGAGAACGTACGGGAACTGCAAACTGCAACCAAACCTCAACCTAGCACAGACCCGCCCCAGGCCGCCGGGCAGCCTGACCCGCCTGGCGCCGTGGCATCACTCTGACCAACGCGCCGACGAGCTCCGCCCGATGAGCCGGTCAAAGCAGCACGAGCCGAAGCGTCCGGGTTGGTCAGGCACCCCGCCCACCTAGCCAACATTGCGACGACGGGCAACACATCGACGAAAGAGGGGCCTCACATCCGAAGAGTGGTCCTGATGATGAGCGTCTGCGTGCTCTTTCGAACAGTCGTCGGGGATGGAAAACCTTGGTCCGGAACTCGCCCTATGTCCACGTCAAGAGTCCCACCGGGCTGGCACCGCGTCTGCGACGCATGACCTCGTGGTCGCCCGCTCCGAGCCGGTGGAACATGATCACCTAAGCCAGCGGCTCCACCCGGTAATGCCCGCCGTCCTCGATCAGCAGCACGCCTTGGCCCTTGCCCAACGGGGGGACGACCTCACCAGCGAGCCCGAGCACGGCGGCCTCATTGGTTGGGCTGTGCCCCACGATGAGCGCTCGGCCACCGTCGGGCAGCCCGTCCACGACCTGTTTCAACCCCAAGGCGAGCAGCCATGACTCCCTCTCGACCAGGTCCGGATCGACTGTCCGCATGGCCTCAACATCCGCGTCCTTGCCCGCTGCTTTGGCCGCTTCGCGCCACCGATCCTCGACGGAGGACCTCAGCCCCGTCGCTTGCGTGATGGGTGTCTGACCCTGGCCGACGACACGACGCAGGATCTCCAGCATCTGGGTGCAGCGTGCCGCGCCGGTGGAGACGAACGCTGCATATGGCGGATGCAGGTGCTGGCCGAGCGCTTCGGCATCCGCCACTCCCTGAGGCGAGAGGCGATCACCGTCGTTGTCGGTGTGGCGGCGCAGCTCGACGTATCGCATGGACCGAGTCTGCATGACCCCGGAGGCGTCATGCTCGAATTACTGGCCCAGCGAATGAGATACTGCAGCCTGCGGCTCAACTTGACCGGCCCCTTCCCATGTTCCCCGCTGCGATGCCGCAGGGTTGACCTCCCGGGCATTGTCCAGTTTGGACAGGACTGCTACCACCTCCGCCGCGGGATCCCCACCGATAGCAATTGCCCTTCAGCAGTAGCCGATCTGCGGTCGTAGATTGGGGAAGTCGATGGATAACGACCCGACCTGACCTCCGTTGATACGGCCGGTGAGGATACCCTCGGCAGTGTGGATCAAGAAGAGCGGATCGCGCTGTTCCTCGACTACGAGAATCTCGCGCTCGGAGCGCGCGACCAACTCGGTGGGCCGTTTGACTTCCGCCCTATCGCCGATGCGCTCGCCGAGCGCGGGCGGGTGGTGGCACGGCGGGCGTACGCCGACTGGTCGCATTTCGACGAGGATCGCCGGGCCCTGACCCGGTCCCATGTCGAGCTGATCGAGATACCGCAACGCATGGGCACCTCCCGCAAGAACGCCGCTGACATCAAGATGGCCGTCGACGCCATGGAGATGGCCTTCGAGCGCGACTACATCTCGACGTTCGTGCTCTGCACCGGCGACAGCGACTTCACACCACTGGTCCACAAGCTTCGCGAGCTCAACAAGCGC
>JBKPTD010000055.1:0-5884 GCA_046735375.1 Actinomycetota bacterium
CCGGCCGATCTGGCGCCAGCGAGAGGCTGCGGATCGCAGCTGGCGAGCGTCGAGCACGCGGACGAGGGGAGGCCTCGACCGCGAACGCGCTGCGAGAGAAGTTAGATCGACGGCACGTCGGCGCCGAGCATCTGCCATGGCGCCCTCCTGAGCTTGCCCACCCCCGGGGCAGCTCGGGCGCCGATCCAATCCCCTATTCGTCCCACGTGTTGCAGTACCATGGCGAGGTTGAGGTTCGTGGGACGAGCCAGTGGTGGCGTGCGCAACCACGGCGCCCTCGAGCGGCGGCCTTTTCGTGGAGCCCGGAAAGTCGGTCTGAACCCCTTGGCGACGAGGATGAGGGCGAGGACGTGCCCCTGCCAGCGGCCGGCCTATGAGGGATAGAGCTCCAATCCGGATCCTGACGGTCGACGATCATGAGCTACTGCGCGAAGGCGTCGCCGCGCTGTTGGCGAGCGAGCCCGACATCGCCGTCGTGGGCGGCGCGGGAACCGGGCGCGAAGCCATCCAGCAGTTCCGCGACCTGCGCCCCGATATCACGCTGATGGACCTGCGACTGCCGGACATGAGCGGTGTCGAAGCCATCGTCGCCATACGCACTGAGTTCCCCGACGCGCAGTTCGTCGTCCTCACCACGTACTCTGGAGACGTCGAGGTCGTACGTGCGGTCAAGGCCGGCGCGTCGGGATACTTGCTGAAGACCCTCGTCCACAAGGAGCTCGCCGATACGATTCGAACCGTCCACGCGGGACGAAAGGCTCTCTCCCCGGAGGTGTCGTTCGAGCTGGCTCAGCATATGGCCGACGACGCGCTGACGCCCGCTGAGATCGAGGTCTTGCGCCTGATCGCGGCCGGTAACGCGAACAGGCAAATTGCCGATCGGCTCGGCGTCGCGGAAGATACGGTGAAGGGGCGGGTCCGGAGCATTCTCTCGAAGCTGGGCGCGAACGATCGGACCCACGCCGTCATGATCGCTTTGAAACGCGGCATCATCCAGCTGGTATAGACCCTCGAGGAACGCAGCCGATCGCCTTACTGGGCGAGGTCGCCATCCATCTCCGTGGGCAAGGTGAAGAGCAAAGTCGCGCCAGGCCCGGCGTTAGCGGTGGCCCACAGCCGCCCGCCATGTGATTCCACGATCGAACGGGTGATGGCGAGACCCATCCCGGTGCCTTGCGGCTTGGTGGTTACGAAAGCGTCGAAGATCTCGTCTGCGTTCTCCGTCGGCAGCCCCACGCCCGTGTCGCTCACGGAAATGAGCACTCCGCCCTCCTGATTCACTTGCGACCGGATCGTCAGCTCGCCGCCCTTGTCCTTCATCGCCTCGATCGCGTTCAGCATCAAGTTCATGAACACCTGCTGCAGCTGCAGGCGATCCGCCGGTACGTCGGGGATTCCCTCCGCGAGCTCCGCCCGGACCGATATCGAAGGTGCGCCGGCCTCCGGCTGCAGCAGCAAGGTCATTTCACGAATCACGGCGTTGACATCGACGCGCTCGCGCCGGGTCGTTTCGTGCTTGTACAACGCAGTCGTGCGATGGATGATCTCGTCGGCCCACGTCGCCTCTTCGACCATCCTGGAGGCGGCCCTGCGCGCCTGCTGCAGATCCACGCGATCGTCCGCGAGCGATCGCAGGCAGGCGGTGGCATCGATCATCGCTGCGGCGATCGGCTGCCTGATCTCGTGAGCTATCGCCGCCGCCATCTCACCGAGCATGCTGGCCCGCTGGTGGCGCGCGAGCGACGCCCGTGCCCGGCGAAGCTCCGCCTCCGCGCGCTTCCGCTCGGTGAGGTCGATCACGAACACCACGCTCTCTTGCCTTGCGTCGTCGACGGCGGCACCGGCAAGCAGCACCGGGACGCGGGTACCGTCGCGTCGGAGCAGCTCCTTTTCGAATAGGTCGAAGCTGCCGGTCGCCTGCAGCTGGGCCGCCGCCCGATCGCTTGCCTCCTGCCAGTCTGGTGGCGTGAGCTCTCGCCACCCGATTCGTCCCGATCGCACGTCCTCACGGGTATATCCCACGATTTCGAGGCCGGCATCATTGGCGTCGATGATGGCACCGTCGACGCGCGTGATTGCGACGCCCATGATGTTCGTATCGACGAACCGCCGGATCTTCGATTCGCGCCGCTCCAGCTCCCTATAGAGGCGGCTGTTCTCCAGCGACATTGCGGCCTGCGGCGCGAGCACCTGCAGCACGGCAACGCGCGCGGGCGTAAACACACCGGGGGCCAGGTGATTCTCCAGGTAGAGCAGGGCAATCAGCCGCCCCAGCTTGACTAGAGGCAGGCACAAAATGGAGCGCGCCCGCGTCCGGTCGATATAGGCATCGCTGGAGAACGGGTTGGACGCCGATGCATCGTTCAGGATGACGCTTTCCTGCGTGCGTACCACGTACTGAACCACCGTCTCCGCGAGGTCGTGCGCAGACACCGGTGTCTCGTACACACGAACCCCGATGACACCCGCGCTGATGGTCGCTTCCGCCTGCATCAGCAGCCCGCCGCCGCCAGTGAGGAGCAGCACCCCCCGTTCGGCGCCGGCGTGCTCGATGACCATGCGCATGAGCCTGTCGACGAGGCGTTCCCGCACGATCTCGCCGGAGATGGCCTGCAAGGCCTTCAAGACCGTCGCGAGATCCAGCTGCGCGAGGTGCTCGCTGATGGTGGCGCGCGCGTCGGGCAGCCGTTCCTCCTGGCCAAGGTGGGGGTAGAGCTCATCGAGTTGCCGCACCTTGCCCTCGGCCCCCCAACGCAGGTAGGCGTACCGCGCCTCTCTGAGATGGGCGCTCGCGCTCGTCTCGAACCCGCGCGCGCCGTAGAAGCGCCCGGCCATCTCGTTTGCGAGCGCTTCGATGCAGATGAAGCCGTTCACGCGGGCCGATCGGATGGCCTCTTCGTACAATCGTTCGGCGTCCAGTTCCCGTCCGTCGAGGCGGGCGATCTCCGCGCCGACCAACGCGGCACGGCTCCCGAAAGTGTCGGAGCAGTTCGCGGCCCATTCGAGAAGCCTCTGGTGATGGGCGGCGACGTCCGCGAGCAGGTCGCGTCGGGCGTCCTGGGCTGCCGAATCGGCAGCGGCTGCCCGGGCCAGCGCACCATAGAAGTGATATTCGGCCTCCAGGAAGTCAGCGCTTGCCGTCCAGAGAAATGGTCGTGCCCTCGCGGCCATGGCCGCGGCGCGATCGTGCTCGGCCGAGTAGACGTAAGCCTGCAGCTTGCGGATCCAGTACCAGCAGGCCGCGCGCGCGAGCCCCGGATCGTTCTGCAGGAGCTGCTGGAGGTGGTGCTCGTCGAGCTCTTCACTGCCAAAGGACCCGAACACGGGTGTCAGGCCCCTCAGCGTCCGGATCAAACCGAGTTGCCCGGTCATGAAATCGAGCAGCACGCCGACGCCCGCTCGCGTGAGCCGGCGCCGGCCCTCCTCGGCTTCGCGCTGCACCTCCCGGAGCGGGTCGCCGCCGGCGAGACTGTGGGTCAGGAGGGCGGTGTAGACCCACGTGATGTAGTAGGGAAGAGGTCGCCAGCGTTCGATCTCCTCCAGCGCGCGGAGGAGCAGCGCGCGGGCCTCACGCAGAGGACGCACCCAGGGCACTACCCAGGCTGCCACGTTCCGGTACACGCGAGGTTTCGCCCGGTCGAGGCCCTTCTTGTCGATGAGATCCATGCCGAGCAGGCCGAATCGGTAGCCTTCTGCGTACCGGCCGAAGCGCGCTCCCACCACGGTATTGAGGTAGCCGTAGGCGACGGCCGACGCATGGGTGTTGCCGTGCCGGATGCTGAGGATCGCCATCCGGAGCAGAACCAGGTGCTCCAGGTTCGCATCCGTGAGATACGCCGGCCCGAGAAGCTCGCTCAGCACGTCGAGCATGGGTGGAATCCGAGGATCGGACATCACCGCCACATCCAGAAGCGTTTCGATCGGGCGACTGCCGAGCTCCCGCCAGAGACTCTCGTGTTCCTGGCCGACCTCGTCGTCGGTCGGGCGCGGCGACCATGCGATCCCGAACTGGGTCAGGTGCGAGAGCCCGATCTCGACCGCACGGTCCGGGCGGCGGAGCACGGTATAGAGTGGGATTCGCAAGCACGCGACGGAGGCGCCATCACGGGGATCCGTGGCATGCGCAGCCAGGACCGAGAGTCTCTCCTCCGCCGAGGCGAGGTCGCCCGTCACAAACTCGCATTCGGCGCGATGGAGCTCCAGCGCGAAGGTGAGCGGAGAGCTCTCCCAGGGGTTTTCCGGCAGCAACGAGGCGCCCGCAACGAAATACTCCAGAGCCAGGGCGTAGGCCGCCGAGCCCTTGGCGCGCTTGCCGGCTACCAGGTTCAACTGTGACAGTCGTTCACGCTCGGCCCGGGACTCGATCAGCGGGGCACCGCGATTGAGGTGATTGACGATCGCGAAGATCGCCTCCTCGCGCTGCTCCGGTGGCGTATGCGCCTCGAGCACGCGCCCGATGCGCAAGTGTTCGCGGGCCCGCTGGCTTTCGGGAACCAGTCCATCGGCGGCCTCCTGCACCCGGTCGTGAAGGAACCGATAAGAGGCCCCCACGAGCTCTACCAGCTCGCAACGAACCGCTTCCCACAGATCGGCGTGGACCTGTTCGGCCGACGCTCCGAGCACGAGGGCGAGGGTCGTCACCTCCGCGCCGTTACCGAGGCGCGCGAGCGACTGCAAGGCCCTTTGGGTCGCCAGCGGCAGGCGGGCCAGCTTCCCTAACATCAGGTCCGCCACGTTGTCGGTGTGACGTTTGGCCCGGATGCCATCGAGATCCCAGGACCAGCGCGCGCGCGCCGGATCGAAGCTGAGCAGTCCTTCGTGCTCGAGCCCGGTCAGGAACTGAGTGGAGAAGAACGGATTTCCGGCGGTCTTGTCGCCGACGAGGCGCGCGAGCGTCGCGACGTGCTGTGGCTCCGCGTGAAGGGCGTCGGCGACGAGCTTCGTCACCTCCTCTTGTGCGAGCGGCGTCAGAGCGATCTCGTGCACCGCCGCTCCGGCTTCGCGAATGGCGTGGACCTTCCGCATCAGCGGATGGGCGGACTCGACCTCGTTGTCCCGATAGGCGCCGATGACCAGCAAATTCCGGACTTCGCCCTGCGTGAGCAGCGCCTCGAGCAGGTCGAGGGTCGCCGAATCGAGCCACTGGAGATCGTCGACGAACAGCGTGAGCGGATGTTCCGGCCGTGCGAACACCCGAATGAAGCGCTCCAACACCGCTCGAAACCGGCGCTGCGCCTCTGCGGGCGGGAGATCGGGGACCGGCGCTTGCTCTCCGACGATCAGCTTCAGTTCCGGGACGAGGTCGACCATCAACCGTCCGTTGGAGTCCAACGCTTCGCCGAACGCCGCGCGCCAGACGGCCATCTCGGCCTCGCTCTTCACGAGCAGGCGCCGGACGAGGCTCTGAAGAGCCTGCGCGAGCGTCCCATACGGGATCCCGTGCCGGTATCGCTCGAACTTGCCGGAAGCGAACAGGGCACGGGACGGCAGCAGCGCCTTGTGCAGCTCGTTGACGACCGACGTCTTGCCGATGCCCGAATAGCCGGACACCAGCATCAACTCCGGCGTGCCGGTCGTGACGACCCGATCGAAGGCGGCGAGTAGAGTCTCGACCTCGCGCCCTCTTCCGTACAAGCTCTCGGGAATCAACAGTCGATCCGGCGTGTCCTGCTCGCCGAGCCGAAACTCATCGATACGGTGGTCGGCCTCCCACTGCGTCAGACAGCGCCGGAGATCGCGTTCGACGCCGGCCGCCGTCTGGTAGCGCTCCTCTGCCGTCTTGGCGAGCAACCGCATGATGATTGCGGACAGCGGAGGAGGGACGTTCTCCACCCGTTCGGCCGGCGGAAGCGGCTCCCGGGCAATGTGGCAGTGCACCCATTCC
>JBKPTD010000056.1:0-5133 GCA_046735375.1 Actinomycetota bacterium
CGAGCAGGACAATCACCAGCCACGGTCCAATCGTGGCCGCGGCTGCGGCTCCCGCGGCGAGGTAGAGCACCCAACGGGTCTGGGCTGCCGCTTGGCTGCCGTTACGGCGGCTGGCAACAAGCAGTGTGATGCCCGCCTGCAGGGCGACCGCGGGGACGGCGGCGCCTGCCCCTGCCCCCGATCCGATGACCCAGCCCGGCGGCGCCCCGGACAGGAACAGAGCCGCTAAGGCCAGAATCACGACGAGGCCGGGCAGGATGAATGCGGCTCCACCCGTGAGCGCGCCGAGCCGGCCGCGGACTCGCCACCCGCAGAAGATGGCCAGCTGCGTCGATGCGGGGCCGGGCAGCAGGTTGCAGGCCGCGATTGCGTCCTCGAACTCGCGGGCATCGAGCCATCCTCTGCGTTCGACGCATAAATCACGCAGCAGCTTGATGTGTGTCGGCGGGCCACCGAAGCCGATGCAGCCAATGCGGCCCCACTCCCGCAAGATGTCGCCCAGGCTCGGCGGCACCCGATGGGCGTCATCACCGGCAGAGTTACCCACGAGATCTGATGCTCTCGGCTGGAGTCATGAAACCCCTCGGCTGCGCGGCAGATGATCGTGGCGACGATTGTTGTACATCTCCCCTATCGTGGCGCTGGCGTTACCTTGTGTCTGGGGTTCCCGTGGAGCGCGCCCGCGGCGCGAGCGACAGGATCGGAGATCGGCGTGGCTGGTGGCGAGGGCGAGACCACCTCTGCCCACCAGGCGCTGCCTCATCTGCGTCTGGACGATCTGCTCGATGAGTTGCAGGCACGGATCGAGGCGATCCGGTCGACACGGGATCGAATCCGGAGTCTCCTCGAGGCTGTTATGGCCGTGGGGCGAGGGCTGGAGCTCGAGCCCGTCCTGCGCAGGATCGTGGAGGCCGCCGCCGCGCTCGTCGATGCGCAGTACGCCGCGATGGGCGTCATCGGTGAGGATGGCCAGATCACACGATTCCTCGCCGTCGGTCTCACCGAAGAGGAGATCAAGCGGATCGGTCCCTATCCGAAGGGGCATGGGATTCTCGGCGAGCTGATCCGGCATCCGGAGCCGCTTCGGCTGCATGACCTGACCAAGCATCCGGCGTCGTTCGGATTTCCTCCCCACCATCCGCCGATGAAGACGTTGCTCGGTGTGCCGGTGCGCGTTGGTGATGTGGCCTTCGGCAACCTTTACATCACCGAAAAGCGCGGTGGGCAGGACTTCGACGAGGAAGACGAAGAGCTGCTGTCAACCTTGGCGGCCGCTGCAGGCGTGGCGATTGAGAATGCCCGGCTCTACGAGGAGGTCCGTCGCAGGGAGCGATGGCTGCGGGCCAGCTCGGAGATCTCCCGTCGCCTCCTGTCCGGCGCTGAACCTGGCGGTGTGCTGCCACTGTTTGCGGCTGAGGCAATGGATGTGGCAGATGCCGACTTGGCGGTCATCGCCGTCCCGGTTGCCGGTACGGATCGTCTGGTCATCGAGGCTGCTGTAGGCCTGAACGCTGGTCAGGTGCAAGGGACTGCGCTTCCTCCGGGCGGCGTTTTCGCCACCACCGTCTACGAATCGGGCATCCAGATGATGACCCCAGACGCTCGAAATGACGATCGGGCCTATGCGGCCTTCGATCCAGCCGGCCTGATCGGTCCCCTTCTCGCCATGCCACTCGGGGAGCGGGACCGGGTGCGCGGCGTCCTCATGGTCGGCCGCCGTGCTGGCGCGTCTCCGTTCAGTGCCGCGATTACGGATACGCTCACTGCCTTCTCGGGGCAGGCGGCTATCGCGCTCGAGTTGGCCGAGCGCCGCAGGGACGCCGAGCAGCTGACCGTACTTCAGGACCGGGACAGGATCGCCAAAGATCTTCACGACCTCGCGATCCAGCGACTCTTCGCAACCGGTATGACGCTTGAAGGCGTCACCCGGATGATCGACAACCCAACCGTTTCTGAACGGGTGGGCCGAGCCGTCGATGACATCGACGAGACCATCAAGCTCATTCGTACGACGATCTTCGCTCTGCAGGAACGGGATCAGGAGTTCGATAAGCAAAGCGTGCGAGCCCGAGTGCTCGCCGAGGTGGAGGACGCTGCCCGCGTCCTCGGCTACGCTCCCGCGCTCCGGCTCGAGGGCCCCATCGACACGCAGGTGTCTGGGGAGATAGCCGAGAACGTCATCGCCGTCTTGCGGGAAGGCCTGTCCAACGCGGTACGACACGCGCAGGCGACCAGCATCGAGGTGAGCCTCGCCGTCGCGGCGGATGTGACGCTGCGCATTTCCGACAACGGTGTCGGCATTCCGGCCACGGCGCGTCGGCGAGGCCTGCGTAACCTCGCCGAGCGGGCGAAGAAGCTAGATGGAACTCTGGTGGTACGGCCAGGAGCGGAGCGGGGGATCGTTCTCGAGTGGCGCGTCCCGCTCGGTTAGCCGCCGCCGCGAGATGCCGGCCGCGCCACCCCGACTAGCTGTCGCTGCGCCTCCGCGCACGGTCAGCCGCCGCCCGGTGACCACCTCTGGGGTGATCTTCAGGAAGTGCTCTCGCTCGCCCGGTGCCCACGGCGTCAAGGCGGCGTCAAGTCGCTCGATCTCGAATGGGTCGGTGATCTCCTGGATGCGACCCACCACGGTCACACTCCACCCCGCGGACCTCGCAGAATCGATCTCATCTGCCTCGAACGCGACGACCCCGTTCCGCAGGGTCGCCGCGAGCTTCGTCCCAGGACTGGTGCGGATCACGATCCCGCCGTTGTCGACGACGAAGTTCATCGGCTGAACGGCTGGCAGCGCCCGGACGGTAAACACGATCCTGCCGACCGGGACGCTCGCCAGTAGCGCCAACGACTCCTCGCGGGACAGCACTTCCATGTCCATGCCATCGAGGATCCGGGTGGACCGCGGCCCGGGCACAGTGCCGAAGGTCCCGGCCGAATCCAGGCGAAGTACCTACCTACCGCTGGTTGCCCTCTCGACGGGTAACCAGGGGCTGCGCGCCTAGCGGCGACGCGCGTCGCCTTGCCTCAGCTCGGTCGCATAAACCGCGGCCTGCACGCGACGCTCCATTCCGAGCTTCGACAGCAGACTCGAGACGTAATTCTTGACCGTCTTCTCGGCGAGATAGAGCCTGTCGCCGATCTGCCGATTGGTGAGACCTTCGCCGATCAGATCGAGGATGCGCCGCTCCTGGTCACTCAGGCCGGCGAGCGGATCCTTTCGCTCAGCACCACCGCGCAGCCGCGCCATCACCTGGCTGGCCGCCTTCGGGTCGAGCATCGACCCACCGCTGGCCACCGTCCTGATGGCGTTGACAAGATCGTTACCGCGTACCTGCTTGAGGATGTAGCCCGCGGCGCCGGCCATGATCGCGTCGAAAAGCGCCTCGTCGTCGGCGAAGGACGTGAGCATCAAGCAGGCCACCTCGGGCATCTGTGACCTGATGTCCCGGCATACCGTCACGCCGTCACCGTCGGGGAGCCGTACATCGAGCACGGCAACGTTCGGCCGCAGTGCGGGAATCCTTGCGAGCGCCTCTCGTGCAGTGCCCGCCTCCCCGACCACCTCGAGATCCGGCTCAGCCTCAAGAAGGTCGCTAATGCCGCGGCGGACGACCTCGTGATCGTCGAGGAGGAATACGCGGACGGGCTCTGCCTGATCGCTCATGGTCACCAGGCTAGCTGTCCTTGCGGCCCGTAGCCTCCGGGCCGGAGATCCGAGGCCGAGTCCGTCTCGCTGGCCGTGAAGATCGCCTCACGCCAGTGCCAGGAAGAGCCGCTCCAGGTCGTCACGGTCGATCTCGGCCTGCTCGGATCCCGCATTCGCGCCGGCCACGCACTCCTTGAGGCCAGACGCAACAATCCTGAAACCCACTCGGTCGAGGGCACGAGAGGCCGCCGCCAGCTGGGTGATGATCTCCTTGCAATCGCGACCGGACTCGAGCATCTGAACGAGCCCGCCGAGCTGCCCTTGAACCTTTCGCAGCCGGACAGTGACATCACGCAGGGTGTTCTCGTCGAGCTGCATCGCCGTGCTCCGCGTTCTTGTCAGCCGCGCTGAAGTGCGACCTTCTGCCGCACTTCCTCCATGTCGACCGCTCGCGCCTGCTCGATCAGGTCGTCGAGGGCCTTCTCCGGCAGTGCGCCTGGGCGCGCGTACAGGACGACATTATCCCTGATGATCATGAGCGTTGGGATGGACGTAATCCTCAGTGCCGCCGAGATCTCGACCTCTGCCTCCGTGTCAAGCTTGGCAAAGACGAGATCCGGGTTTCGCTCGGACGCCCGCTCGAAGATCGGCGCGAACATCCGGCATGGGCCGCACCACTCCGCCCAGAAGTCGACGAGCACGATCCCGTCGGCGCTGGTCACCTCGTCGAAGTTGTCCTTTGTCAGTTCAACAGTTGTCATCACGATCACTCCTTTATACCCCTAGGGGTAGTTAACCCCTCGTCGTAGCACCGCGGGTGACGCGGATATTCCGCAGGGGGAGCGACCCTAACGCGCTGTGATCGACCAACGATTGGTAAGCCCATTACAACATCATCGGTCCGCCGGGAGCGGTTCCCGTCTTGGCGACGGTGGGTCTCGTGGCTTGACGTCACCAGCCAGCTTCAACCGCATCCCGGCGGACCGGGTACCGGAGCCCTCCTTGCGGTTCTCCTCCGGGTGGAGCCTTTGTCTTTAGCTTCGGATCCACGCCGTCAGCCTTACCAACCCGCTGCAGCCGTCGCAGGGCGGTTGGTCCTGCATTTCACGTGACCATTGACCGCTTCCACACGGCGCCGGCACCCCTCGATCAGTTTCGATAGACGGAGATAGGCGCTCGTCCTTCCGCTGTGGGACCTTCGGCCCTGATACCGCGACACCGTCGTGACCAGCCTTAAAGACAAGAAGTACGAGTGGGCAGGAGGCGGGTCATGGCCCTACGAGTGGGAATCAACGGGTTCGGTCGTGTTGGGGGCAGCAGCCGTGAACCTCATCCCGACCAGCACCGGCGCCGCTCGATCCGTGGGCTTGGTCATCCCGGAGCTAGCCGGCCGCATCGACGGGGTCGCGGTCCGCGTCCCGGTCGAGGACGGTTCTCTGACCGATCTGACCGTGATCCTCGATCGTGCGGTCACGCGTGATGAGGTGAAC
>JBKPTD010000057.1:0-7303 GCA_046735375.1 Actinomycetota bacterium
GCAGCATGCGTGTCCTGCCCGCGGTCACCGGGCTGACGAGGCTTTGTTGTGCGGCTCCAGCGGCTAGGGGTGCTGAAAGAGCACCAACGACCCACCCCGACCGCGACGAAGTTTTGCCAGCTCGGACCACGCTTTGTCGAATGGCGTGATCGTTACAGCGTCAGGCGACAACCTCTGAGGTGTACCGGGCGTATAGAGGGTATGAGCCGCGCAGAGTGGCAAGGCCATGAAGTTGACCGCGAGTTTGCGGCCTTCGTCGAGACGGGCTGGACGCGGTTCCTGCGACTTGCAACGATGCTGACCGGTGACCAGCACCGGGCCGAGGAGTTGCTTCAGGACAGCCTGGTCAAGCTCTACGTACAGTGGCGGCGGGCATCGATCCGTGGCGGTCCGGATGCCTATCTTCGGCGGATCCTGGTAAACGGCAACGTCAGCTGGTGGCGGCGCCACCGGTGGGAGCATCTGGTCGCGCTAGCGCCCGAGCGTCCCGACTGTGGGCCGGAGCGACAAGATCACCGTGATCTGCTGCGGTGGGCATTGCTGCAGCTTCCGGACAGACAGCGAGTCGTGATCGTCCTGCGCCATTACGAGGACCTTGCCGAGAAGGACGTGGCCGCTCTGCTCGGTTGCTCCGTGGGAACGGTCAAGAGCCAAAACGCGCGGGCGCTAAGACGCCTGCGTGAGCTGCTTGGCGACCTGCAACGACAAAACGAGAGGGTACGACGATGATAATGGACGAGATGTGGCTTTCGTCGGCACTGCACGGCTTGGCTGAGCGGGACGACGTACCGAGTGCCCCGATAGAGCAGCTACTGCGCAGAGCGCATCGGGCGCGGCAACGTCGGTCTGCCAGCGCCGTCGCAACGCCGCTGATGGTGGGTACGCTCGCGGCCAGTGCTGGCGTGTTGATCTCCAACAATCTCGGCCAGCCGACCGACCTAGCACCCGTACCGGTCGCGCTAGCGGCCGAGTCAACCGCAGAAACCAGCTTCCACTTTCGGGTGAGCATGATCGGAACCACCACCGCTGGGTCCCCCTCTGTGGTGACGCAGGACGGCGGCTACGACCCGGTCAACGAGGTTGGCTACATCGAGTCCAGGACGGCTGAAGGTACCTACGAGGAGCGGCACATCCGCCATCGGTGTTATCTGCGTGACCGAGTATCCGAGCAATGGGAGCGCCACCCTGAACCGTGCAAGGAGTTCGACGCTTTCAACCTCGCCGCCGGCCAAGCATTGGGCAAAGGAAGCGACCCGAAAGCGATGCTGGAACAGCTCAAGAGCCTTGGCTCAGTCCGCTACCTGGGCCGCAACGGGACCGGCGCCAGCGCCCTCGACACCTATAGCTTCTCCTACGACGGCCCCATGCACGCCGGCGTCCCTAACCTTGGGCGACCAGCGGTCAGGTTCACCGGCACCGTGAAGATCGCCGTCCACGACCAGCTGATTACCGAGGTGCGATACACGAGGACAGCCGCAGCAGACCACAAAGCCGTTGGGGCCATGACCACGGTTGTCATCAGACTGGATAGCTTCGGGACTCCAGTAACTGTGCCGGTGCCTGCATCCTGAGTCCGGCGGTTCAGGTGGAACCGACCGGGGACGGGTCAAGCTACGGGATCCGCACCGGGTAGCTCAGGGGTCATCGACCCGGTCAGTGTGCCAGCCGCGCGCAGTCTCGACCATCACCCCGGCGATGCCCGCGATTCCCATCGGCCGAGCGGGTTCTCAATGCCTATTGGCTCACTGAGCACCGGGAGCGCGGCCTTGGCGAGAGCCTCACCGTTCACCGCCGCACGCTGCTCGGTCCACGCCTGCACGGACTGCGGTGGCAGCCGTATTACCTCCCCCTGCGGTGGCGTCCCAGAGGGCACCGGGACAGCGCTGCTGGCCCGCGCAGGTTCCACCTCCGCTGCGGGTTCAGTGGGCTTCTGCGGGCCGCTCTGCCAACGGGTCAGTAGCTCCGTGTACGCGGCGCGGTTGTCACCCGCAGGCTCGTGTTCGCCGCTCTCCCACAGCCTGATGGCTTCCTTGGACACGCCGACGAGCTCGGCGACCTGGGGGCGGGTCAAACCCTGCGCCTCCCGGAGCTGCCGCCGTGCAGCGGGCGGGGGCAACTGCGCGGCGAGGACGAGCCTGCCCGCTGCCACCTCCTCGTCCGCCATGCACGAACCAACTGGTAGACCCGCTGCGGCAAGCTCACAGTGCGGGGCAGCGACGGCAAACAGGGGTCCGGGCCACCGCCCGGCCACACCTGCCGTACGGCACCGGGTTCGGGTAGTTCGGGAGTTGCACCGTCGCGTACTCCCGCCAGTCGACGCCCATCTCCCGCAGCACCATCACGACATGCTGACCGGGCGTGGTGGTCACGGCGCCGGTCCGGTTCACGTCGATGCTGAGCCCGTCAAGCCACCCCGGCGAGGTGGCTGCCTCACGCGTCCGCGCCGCCGCCTCACACCCGGAGTCGCCGTCGATCGGGCACACGCCGGTCAGTTCCTCGAGGTCGGCCCCGCCGCCGTGTGCCCGCAGCCACGCCGCGAGGAAGTCGTCGATCAGGTCCCCGCGGGTCAACGCCACCGGAGACGCGCAGCAGCCGAAAACTGCTCCACGTTCCAGCCGCAGCCCCGTCAGATTCGGTGACGCTCACCCGCCAGCCCCGCTCGTTGCCGCTGTCGGTCATCTGCTGCCCCGACCAGACAGGTCCGGCAGGCGGGCCCGGCATTCCTGCTCAGCATCGGCGCCCGTAACGGTGCGGAGGACCGGCCGGTCGTTGAGAACGATCACTTCTGCGAGGTACATGCCATCTAGAACGTACGTTCGAATAGCAGTACTGTCCACACATGGCCACCGCCCGCCGCAAACCCGACCCTGACGGCATCATCGGCGCCGAGATCGCCGGCACGTCGGCCCGCTACGCGCGCCAGAAACCGCTCGACGTCGACGCTGCGCTCGCCGAGCTCCGCGAGGTTGCCGGCGACCGCGACGACCTGCTCGCCGAACGGGCCGGTGTGGCGCTTGGGTTCTACGCCCACGACAACAGGGACCTGTGGGCAAGCAGGGCGCTCGAGGCCGCCCTATGCATCGCCGCGGGCGCAGACCTGACCCGGCTCACGGAATGGATCGCCGTGGGGCAGGAGCGGGCCGGGCTGGTGCGCTAGACGAGGGGCGCATGGAAGATCCCCGCGAGCCTCCCTCCTCCGGGGCTCGCGGGGATCTCGATCTGTCAGGTCAAGGTCTTCTCAGCCGACTCGCTTATTGGCCGGCCTTCTTTTTCAGTTCTGCGGCGTAGGCCTCGGCATCCAACGCGTCGAGGGCGGTTAGGCGTGCATTTTCGACCGCCCAGTTGGCGAGGTCGATGGCGTCTGACGCGTCCGCCGTTGTCCGGCTCGCGTCGATCGCGGCTGCCTCATAGTTGAGTTGATCGCCTCGTTTGTCAAGCTTTGCCTTGATATCGTCCCTCTTGGCGGCGGCGTCGGCCTTCATCTGCGCCCACTTGCTTCGTGCGCTGTCGCCGGCTTCACCGGCCCGCTGCTGTGCATCTTCGAGGGCCGTGTCCGCGTTGGCTTGGGCCCGGTCGATGCGCTCTTTGAGCTGGTCACGCGACTCGCCGGCGGCGGCCCGCACGGCCGATAGTGCCTCGGAGACCTTCGCTTGGAGAGCCTCGAACTGAGCGGCGTAGTCCATTCCTCCTCCGTCCGAAGTGGTTGCGGCTTCCCAGCGCAACCTCGCGGCACTCGCTTGGCTGCCGCATCACCCACAGCGGATGAGCAGGGGTGGGTCTGTTGCATTGACCGAGGTAGCGCGCTTCGGCATGCTTCGGCCGCATGCGGCTGACTCGGCGAACTGTCCTACCGGTTCCTTCACGCTCGGCCTTCGTCGGGTTTCGGTTCCCGCCGGAGGTGATCGTGCTGGCGGTGCGCTGCTATCTGCGGTTCGGCTTGTCGTTTCGGGACGTCGAGGAGCTGCTGGCCGAGCGCGGCATTGAGGTCGATCACGTCACCGTGCACCGGTGGGTGCGCCGGTTCGCGCCGCTGTTGGCCGACGCGGCCCGGTTCGGCCGGCACCGGGTCGGCGACCGCTGGTTCGAGGACGAGACCTATGTCAAGGTCGCCGGCCGCTGGGTCTACCTGTACCGGGCGGTCAGTACGGGCATGTCATCGACGTGTACGGGTCTGTTGCATTGAGCGATGCGAAGCGATCTTGACAGGAAATCTTACTGCCGGAACCCCTTCGGAGTGCCTCCCGTCGGAGCTGACCGGTCATTTCTACCTCCTGAGGGGATAGGGGTGTTCTCCGCGGGCGATGGCCACACGCAGACCGGGACTGTCGAACCTGATGGCGACGTGGGCGGGTGGTCAGCGCTGCTCGTCGGCCGGGGCGAGAGGCGTCCTCCTCTCGTCAGGGGGATGCGCCGTTCCGGGTGCCGACCGCGGGGCCGGCGACGATCGCGGTGAGCGGGTCAGGCGGTGATGTCACGGCGGGACACGATCAGCAGGCCAAGGGCCGTGGCGATCGCGCTGTAGAGGAGTGTGAGGGCGAGCGCGTGCGGGTAGGACACGTCGATCGTGCCGCCTGCGGCTGTGGCCTCGGCCTGCAGGCCGGGGAAGAACGGATGGCCGTCGACCACGCCTGGCCGAGCAGGTGCTCGAACGGTCCGGCCCAGGCGACGCCCACCGCGACGACAACCGGGACTGAGCGGAAGACGACGCCCAGCAGGCTGCCGAGGATCGCCCACCCGAGGAGCCCCGCAGCCGCGGAGAGGTAGTCCCCGGCCGCGGCTCGGGCGCCGTCGAATCCGAGCCAGTCCGTCGTGCTCACGTTCGGGCGCCGAGACGATTTCGCTCGCCGCCCACCCGGGCAACGCCCGCACCGATCTATGGCGGACAAGCAGGAGCGACGCCGAGGGAGCGAAAACCAGCGCTGACGCCAGCAGGCAATATCTGTCCCGCCCTAGCCCTCGTGCGCCTGCCGCTTCCAGACTTCGGTGGCCTCGTCAACCGCGAAGGAACAGTACGCAACGTTGGCGCCTGTCGGGTTCGGCCAGCACTATGGTCGGTGGTGTCTTCGCTGTGGCTGCGGCGGAGGCCCGGCGGTAGTCACCACGGGCTCTTATTGGCTGGGAGTCAGCGGATGAGACCACCTACTGGCGTGCCGACTTGGCCTTGCGGACCTGCTTGGCGACTCGGTCTGCTTGCGCCTCGTCCAGGAAACGACGCTGCCGATAGTCCACCTCTGCTCTGAGAACGGCCTCGTGGTTCATGTTCAACATCTCCTCGGTGTTGTCGCCCTTGATTGGCTTGCCATCAACGGTAGGAAGGAATTGGGTCGCTGATCAGGTCCATTTCCCTGCCTGTCGAGTGGGCCGGTTGGGGCGAGCGGCGGGGCGGACCCGAACCGTCGACCCTCCCAACCATGAGCGCCGTCCGTCGGTGTCGGGGTACCGCTGGTCGGCGAGTGCTGAGGCTTCTGCACGTGCTCGACGGTGACGGGACAGCGGTAGCCGGCTCACTGGCCGAGGCCGCCGTGATGGATGCAGTCCTAAGCCGTTCCTTCGTGGGTCCCGTGCGCAGCGTTGTGGGACCGTTTGCACAAGCGGGCGGGACTACGTGTTTCGGAAGCCGTCGGCAAATCGCCAAGCTGGATGCCAGGCATGGAGCAGGCCAAGATGCTGGTTCCACACGGCCGGGTCAAGACGGTGCGGCGGCGCGGGTGTGGCTGTTCCTGCGGTGATGGTGAAGCCCCAGCCGAATCCGGCGAGTGCATGGACCTCGTGACGATTCAGGTCGGCGACGCGGCAGAGGAAGCTGTGGGCGAGCCAGTCGAGATCGGCCCGGCTGTCCCGCGACGGGGCGTCAAAGAGGGTGGGTGTGATGCCGAAGAAGCAGAACGGGTGCGGTAGCTGTCCGAGGACCTCAAGCGGGTCGGGCTCGAACCGGGCACCACCGCTGCTGTTATCGGTCGAGCGGACCAGTTGGATCCAGCCGAGTAGCCCCGTGTAGCCCCGGCCGGGATAGCTGACCGTCGCCTCGCAGAAGGCAAGTCCAGCGGCACCCGGCGAGGTCCCCAGCTCCTTGGGGCTTCGGGTCGTGCCGACCTCAATGTGGACACTCCCGGCGAGGCCGTGTACGGAGTACGTCAGCTGCATCGCCCGAACCTAGTTCCGGGAAGACCGCTGGCACTACGGCCCGAGTCGGCCTCTCCGCCTGCGCTGTCTATGCTGTGGCCCGGTCATGCAACCGATTGCGGTCATGCGGAGTTATCTGCGGGAGGAGGCGGGAACGTTGCTGATCCCGTGAGCCGAGGCCATGCGCACGCATGCTGCGCCGCAGTCAAGCCGGGCTGAGTTGGCGCGCCGACGAGGACGACCCGCGGGCCTTGGCGTCCACCACGAGGATGCGCGCAGCTGGGGCGCCGACGGCCGCAATCGCCTTCGCGGATACCAAGGAATGAGGATCGACATCGCATGGAGGACTCCACGTCTAGGGGTGTCGCAAGCATCTGTTAAGAGTTGTGGGGTGGTGGAAATCGAGCGACTGCGGGACGAGTTCGAGCGCGAGACGACCTCGGTCTGGCTGAATACCGCCCACCAGAGCCGGCTGCCGAGGCGGGCGGCTCTCGCACTGTCCGAGGCGATCGAGTGGAAGCTGCATCCCGAGGCTCTGGCAAGCGCCGACCGATTCACCGAAGTCCCAGAGCGGCTGCGGCACCTTCTTGCACGGGTGGAGCGCCCGAGGGTGAAGTCGTCCTCGCCAACAGCGCATCGTACGGCCGGCACCTGGTCGCCAATGGCCTCGACCTGGGGTGTGGCGACGAGATCATCGTCGCTGCAAACGACTTCCCCTCCGACATCCTCCCCTGGTTGAGGCTGCGAGATGGCGGCGTCAGGGTGCGCATGCTCGAGCCCAGGGACGAGGTGCTCACGGCCGACGAAGTAGACGCCGCGATAACCCCCCAAACCCAAGCGGTCTGCCTCACCGGGTTTGTTGCGTTGACTGGGGCTGGGCTCCTCGGCATGCTTCGGCGGCATGCGGCTGACTCGGCGCACCATCGTCCCGGTTCCTTCTTCCTCGGCGTTCGCCGGCTTCCGGTTCCCGCCGGAGGTGATCGTGCTGGTGGTGCGCTGGTACCTGCGGTTCGGTCTGTCCTACCGGGACGTCGAGGAGCTACTCGCCGAACGCGGCATCGACGTGGACCACGTCACCGTGCACCGGTGGGTGCAGCGCTTCAGTCCGCTGCTGGCCGACGCCGCCCGGAATGCCAAGGCATCGGGTTGGCGACCGCTGGTTCGTGGACGAGACCTATGT
>JBKPTD010000058.1:0-9488 GCA_046735375.1 Actinomycetota bacterium
TCGTCGATCCCATAACCGCGTTCCACCCACGCGCGGGAGCCGCCGAGCAGCCAGTCCGCGGGATCGCCCGCCGGGTTGCGTCGCCACGCGGTGTACGTCACGAGCAGTCCGAGCGCGACCGCCACCAGTGACAAAACCGTCGTCACCGCCACGGGGGTGAAGCGCGCCTCGGCCTCAGGCAGGACGACCAGGCCGGGAACCCCCGCGGTAGCCGTGTCGCCAAGCCAGCGGGACACCCCACTGCGGGCCAGCCCGAAGAACCCAAGCAGCGCCGAGGGAATCGCAAGGGCGACGAGAACCCACGTCATTGCGGGCGGCGCGTCATGCGCCGCCGACGCCGCCGGCGGCACGACTATGCCGGCCTCGGACGCGCCGGGCGAGACACCCTCGCTCGGCCTGGCCATCGCAGGATGGCCCTCTTGCGGCCGATGCTCTATGGCCTCGCGAGGGCCGACCCATTCGAGATCGCCGCCTGCCAGCTCTGCTTGAGGGCGGATGAAGGCCATGAGCCACAGGCGCATGCAGTAGGCGCCGGTGACCGCGACGGTCACTACAGCCGTGAGAAAGACCAGCCAGGCAGCCCAGATCTGCGGCCGCGCATCGAGCACGGCACTGGCCGGCCCAGATATGGAGAACCCCTCGTTCCCGCCAGAGGTGGCTGCACGCTCGGTAGCGCTGAGAATCGCCTCCTTGCTGAAGAAGCCGGACAGCGGCGGCAGGCCGGCCAGCGCCCCGAGCCCGATGGTCATGGTCGCGAACGTCACGGGCATCGATCCGCGCAGTCCGCCCATTTCACGAAGCGAGTTCGTGCCGATGGCATGAATGACCGCACCCGCGCACAGGAACAGCAGCGCCTTGAATGCTCCGTGGGTGAGCAGGTGGAACATGCTCGCCTCTGGCGCACCAACCGCTAAGCCGGCACCCATGTAAGCGAGCTGGGAGACGGTCGAATAGGCGAGGACGCGTTTGATGTCGTCCTGGGCGAGCGCCGCGATGGCCGAGCCCAGCATCGTGATCGAGGCGATCAATGCGAGCACGGTCAGGGTCGCCTGGGACGCCGCGAAAGCCGGGTAGAGCCTGGCGACGAAATACATCCCGGCCGCGACCATCGTCGCGGCGTGGATGAGCGCGCTGATTGGGGTCGGACCGGCCATCGCGTCGGGCAGCCAGGACTGCAGCGGGAACTGCGCGGACTTGCCCACCACTCCGCCGAGCAGGAGCAGCGTCGCGATCGTCACATGCTCGATCCGCCCATCGCCGACCGCCGCGAGCACATCTCCGATCTTGAACGATCCGGCTTCCGCCCCGAGCACGAAGATCCCGAAGAGGAATGGCACGTCGCCGAGCTTGGTCATGACGAACGCTTTGACCGCGGCGGACTGGGCCCAGTCACGTTCCCAGTAATGACCGATCAGGAAGTAGGAGCAGATGCCCATGACCTCCCAGCCGACGAGCAACACGATGAGGTCGGCGGACAGGACGACCAGCAGCATCGCCGCGGTGAAGAGCGAGACGAATGCGGTGTACGAGGAGTAGCGCCGGTCGCCTTCCATGTACTTGGTCGAATAGATCTGCACGGCCAGCGCCACCAGGCAGACCATGATGGCGACCGTTGATGCAAGCCCATCGACACGAGTACCGAGAACGATCGGGATCGATCCGGTCGGGGTTAGCTGCGTGGTGTGCTCTACGGGCTGCCCGCCGTGAGGCGTGCCCGCCGCGACCAAGATGGCCGCAAGCGTCGCGACGGCCGTACCACCGATGCCGATCGGTCCGATGACGCGCGGCCAGCGTCCGCCCGACAGCAGTCCCACGGCGGCCGCGACGAACGGCGCTGCCGGAATCAGCCAGGCCAATGCCGTCACGACCGCGACCCCGCCCGGACGGAATCGGATCGGGCAAGCTTGGGGCCACGGTGTCGGCGCATTGGGCTACCCGACGCCCCCACGATCGGGCTCCAGCATGGCCTCGTGCTGGAGTTCACCGAGCTCGCGCAGCCTGTCGATATCGGCAGTCTCGCGCTGACGGAAGACGAGCAGAACGATCGCGAGTCCAAGACCGATCTCGGCCGCCGCGATCGTGATGACGTACAGCGTGAAGACCTGGCCGGCGTGCAGCCGGTCTCCCAGCCACACGTCGAACGCGACGAGGTTGAGGTTGACCGCGTTGAGCATCAGCTCAACGGACATCAGCACAAGGATCGCGTTGCGCCGGGCGAGGACGCCGTAGGTGCCGACGCTGAACAACAGCGCCGACAGGACCAGCGGATAGAGCAGATGCACAGGTCACCTCGCTCCACCGTGCGAGCCGGTGCTCTCGCTCACAGAGGCAGTCCGGTCGCCGTCCTGCGCGGGCACCGTCGCCTTCCCCACTGCCGCACCGGCGGCCGGCCGGGCCTCGTCCGGGGTACGGCGGGACAGCACGACCGCGCCGACCAGCGCAGCAAGCAGAAGGACAGAAAGAATCTCGAACGGCAGCACCCAGTAACGGAAGATCGTCTCGCCGATCCCGCGCGATGCCCCGGCGACCCCGCCGTGCAGTTCGACGTACTCGCGGCGGAAGGCCTCGACGATCACCGTGATGAGAGTGCCGCCGGTGGCGCCGGCGACGATGGCAGCCGCCCACCGATTTCCACTGGTCAGCTCCGCCGAGTATCCGATCGGAGCACGGGTCAGCATCAGCCCGAACAGCAGGAGCACGACGACCGCGCCGACATAGATGAGCACCTGCACCCAGGCCACAAACTCCGCGGTCAGCAAGAGATAGCAGCCGGCGAGGGCGCCGAGCGTCACCACCAGCCAGAGCGCGGCGTGCACAAGGTTGGGCGAGCCTACGACGAGCAGCGCCGCGGCTACAGCCACGGCGCCGAGCAGCGCGAACAGAATCTCGACTCCGGTCATCCGCCGCTCCGAGGCTCGCCCGTGCCGCGCTCATCGCCGCGATCGCCGCCGGCCGGCCCCTCAGCGCTCGCCGCGGCGGCTTTCTCCACGGCGGCGCGGGCCAGGGCGGCCTCCTTGGGCTCCTCGGCAGCGGGATCGGGGGCGGGCGGCGGCGGAACCGTCCACATCCACTCGCGCAGCCGGTCCTTCTCGTGCGTCAGATCACGAATGTCGAGTTCTGAGTACTCGAACTCGGGTGACCAGAACAATGCATCGAACGGGCACACCTCGATGCAGATCCCGCAGTACATGCACAAAGAGAAGTCGATCGCGAACCGGTCGAGCACATTGCGGGTGCGGTCGCGAGCACCGGGCTCCTTAGCTGGGATGACCTCTTTGTGGGAGTCGATGTAGATGCACCAATCAGGGCACTCGCGCGCGCACAGCATGCAGACCGTGCAGTTCTCCTCGAACAGCGCGATGACGCCGCGGCTGCGCGGCGGCAACTCGGGCACGACATCCGGGTATTGCTGGGTCACCGACCGGCGGGTCAGATGCTGCCAGGTGACCGCCAGTCCCTTTGCGAGTCCCTTACCGGGAACATCCACGGGAGCAATCATGCTCGATTCACCACCGCGCGCGCACCGGACCCTACGTACTCGTTGCTCAGGGGACCTTGAGCACGCCGGTCAGAGGACCTTGACCACGCCGGTGAGCGCTAGCTGCAGCAGCGCGACCGGGATAAGACCGGCCCAGGCGAACTTCTGCAACTGATCTTCGCGCAGCCTCGGATAGCTCACGCGCAACCAGATCACCACGAACGACAACGCGATCGTCTTGGCCAGCGTCCACAACCACCAGAGCTGGTCGTCGAACGGTCCCTTCCAGCCGCCGAGGAACAGCACCGCCGTGAGCGCCGACAGCACCACGATGCCCGCGTACTCGGCGAGCAGGAAGAGCGCGAACCTGAGCCCGGAGTATTCGGTGTACGGGCCGAAGATGATCTCGGAGTCGGCAACGGGCATGTCGAAGGGCGGCCGCTGCAGCTCCGCCAGCCCCCCGATGAAGAAGACGAAAGCCGCAGCCAGCTGCCAGACCAGCCACCAGGGCCGCCACTCCTCCACAATGCCGGTGAGTGACAAGGTGCCGGCGGCCATCGCCACAGACGCCGCTGCGAGCACGATCGGGAGCTCGTATGCCATCAGCTGGGCGGCGGTTCGCAGCCCGCCGAGCAACGAGAACTTGTTGGCGCTCGCCCAGCCCGCCATGAGCGTCCCGAGCACCCCCACGGCGGTCACGGCAAGGACGAAGAAGAGGCCGACGTCGAGCGCTTGGCCGACGGCGTCACCCGGCCCGATCGGGATGACGACCAGGACGACCAGGTACGGGATGAGCGCGACACCAGGTGCCAGCGCGAACACTATCCGGTCGGCGGCTTTGGGGGTCACCGCCTCCTTCTGGGCGAACTTGACCCCGTCCGCGATCAGCTGCGCCCACCCGTGGAAGCCGCCCGCGTACATCGGGCCGAGGCGCGACTGCATGTGCGCCATGGTCTTGTGCTCCAGCTGGCCGACGATCAGCGGCAGCAGCAGGAACGCGACGAGCACCAGAGCCAGGCGCAAGATGATCTCCGGCCAGCTCATACCGCCGGCACCCCCATCATCGGTCTACCTCCGGCTCGGCGGTGGAGTCCGGCGAGTCCGACGCCGAGGGCGCGCGGGGGCCCCATGTCTGCGGGTCGGGGACGCCCGGCGGGAGCATCCGGCGGCGCGCTGGTGCTGCGGTGTCCCGGTCGGACTCGCCGGGCTCCTTAGCGCCCGGCCATGTCTTGGCAGCCCTGGCCGCCAGGACAAACTCCTTGCGCAGCGGGTTGCCCTCGAAGCCATCGGGGAGGAGCAGCGGCACGAGATTCGGGTGATCGCTGAACTGCACGCCGAACATCTCGTACGTCTCCCGCTCGTGCCAGTTCGCGCCGCGGAAGACCGCGGTCGCTGACGGGACGACGGGAGCATCGCGCGGCACCCGGGTACGCAGCAGCACATGGTGCCGCCCGGCCGGCGACCAGAGATGCACCACGATCGAGAAACCCTCGTCCAGTTCGTCGACGCCAGTGAGCCAGTCGAAGAACGAGCACCCGAGCTCGTCTCTGGCGAAGGTCAGCGCCTCGATCCAGACACTGGCGGGGACATCGACGGTGAGCTGGCCGTACGACAGCTCAGGCGTGGCATCCGCGCCGAACCGCTCACTGAACCTTGCCGTGAGCTCTTCGCCGGTCATCCGGAGTCCAGGTCGTCCTGGCCGGATGATCCAGGTACCTGCAGTCCGTTCGCCGGCGCCGCGCTGTCGACCGCGCCAGCCTGGTATCGATCTGGCAGCGACTCGGCCGCGATCTTCTCCTGCAGTCTGAGAATCCCCTGGAGCAGGGCCTCCGGCCGGGGCGGACACCCAGGGACATAGACATCGACGGGGACCACGTGGTCGACACCCTTGGTGACGCAGTACGAGTCCCAGTAGGGGCCGCCCGAATTCGAGCACGCACCGAAGGAGATGACGTACTTGGGCTCGGGCATCTGCTCGTAGAGCCGCTTCACCGCGGGTGCCATCTTGTCGGTCACCGTGCCGGACACGACCATCAAGTCGGCTTGGCGGGGTCCCGGCGCGAAGGGGATCACGCCGAGCCTGATGAAGTCGTGGCGCGACATCGACGAGGCGATGAACTCGATGGCGCAGCAGGCAAGGCCAAAGTTGAAGACCCACAGGGAATAGCGACGCCCCCAGTTCAGGATCAACCGGATCGGCTCAGGGGACAATCGCTGCAACGGCCCGAGCGGCTGCATCTGGAGTCCCCGTGTCACAGCCACGTCAGCACGCCCTTTTTCCACGCGTACAGCAGGCCGACGCCGATGAAACCGAGGAAGGCAAACATTTCCACCAGCGTGGCGACCCCGAATCCCGGCAGCGAGAACACCGTCGCCCAGGGGAAGAGGAAGACCGCGTCGACCGCAAAGACGACATAGAGGTAGGCGTACACGTAGTACCTCACGTGGGTGTGCGCCCAACCCTCGCCGACCGGGTCGACGCCGCACTCGTAGGTCAGCAGCTTTTCCCTTGTCGGTCGGTTAGGCCGCAGCAGCCAGTTGGCGGTCATCGCGACCACGAAGAAGCCCACGCCGATCAGCGTGATCAGCCCAACGACCGCATAGCTCCCGAAGTATCCGGTCACGATCACAGAGTGTATGCGCGCCGCACAGTGGCGGCGGGTGGGCCCCTGAGTCCTTAGCTACCGCTGCGACCGGGCTGCCTCACGTCGAGCGCCGAACCGGAGTGGGGTTACCCGCAGCAGGAAGACGCCCGTCAGCGTGATGGGCCGCGGGGCCTGCAGAGATGATGCTTGAGCTGGTCCGGTGCGAAGATCGGACACACGGAACGTACGAGAATCTTCAGTAGGTCCAGGCGCCGCGAAAACCTCGATGCGCTGACCCCTCGCGAGTGGGATGTCCTCGCAGCCATGGCCGAGGGTTCGACCAACGCCGCGATCGCCGCGAAGCTGGTCGTATCGGAGGGAGCCGTCGAGAAGCACGTCTCCAACATCTTCGCGAAGCTCGGCTTGTCGCCCAGTGAATCGGAGCACCGCCGGGTTCTGGCCGTCCTCACCTACCTCGGCGTCAATAGTGGTCGCGGACGAGCCGGCGGCGGACATCTGCCGCAACGGCGTGCGGGTCGCCGGGTCCGGGCCGTGATCGGGACGTACGATGGGAGCACCTGCGAAACGCCGGTGTTCTCCGGGGTGTAGGTTCACCCCTTCGGGGGGCCCACCGAGCGGATCTAGGAGGCTTCACGGCAAAGGCACGATTGCCAAGAAGCAGCAGGCCGCAGGGGTCCGAGGGGGTCTCTCTGCGGGCACGGTGCACCGAGGAGGCGCGTAACGTGCCGAAGCAAGTTCAACAACTCGATCGCGTGATCATCAGATTCGCTGGTGACTCGGGCGACGGCATGCAGCTGACCGGGGACCGATTCACCAACGAGACTGCGACCTTCGGCAATGACCTCGCAACCCTGCCGAACTTCCCAGCCGAGATCCGGGCACCGGCCGGCACCCTGCCCGGGGTGTCGAGCTTCCAACTGCACTTTGCCGACCACGACATCATGACGCCGGGCGACGCGCCGAACGTGCTCGTCGCCATGAATCCGGCCGCCCTCAAGGCCAACATCGGCGATCTCCCGCGCGGCGCCGACGTGATCGTCAACACCGACGAGTTCACGCCACGGGCACTGGCCAAGGTCGGTTATGCGAGCAACCCGCTCGAGGACGGCTCCCTCGACAGCTACGCCGTGCATCCAGTCGGCTTGACCTCGATGACGGTCGAGGCGCTCAAGGACTTCGACATCTCCAAGAAGGACGCCGAGCGGGCGAAGAACATGTTCGCCCTCGGCCTCCTGTCCTGGCTCTATCACCGCCCGACGGACGGGACGCTCTCGTTCCTGAAAACCAAGTTCGTGAGCCGGCCCGAGATCATGAAGGCCAACATCGCGGCCTTCCGGGCGGGCTATAACTTCGGCGAGACCACCGAGGACTTTGCGGTTTCCTACGAGGTCATGCCGGCGCCGATGGCGGCCGGGCGCTATCGCAACATCTCCGGCAACCTCGCCCTGGCCTACGGCCTGATCGCCGGTTCGCAGCGCTCTGGACTACCGCTCTTCCTCGGGTCCTACCCGATCACGCCGGCGAGCGACGTGCTTCACGAGCTGGCCAAGCACAAGCGATTCGGCGTACGGACCTTCCAGGCCGAGGATGAGATCGCCGGCGTGGGCGCCGCGCTTGGCGCCTCCTTCGGCGGCTCGCTCGGGGTGACCACCACCAGCGGACCGGGGCTTGCGCTCAAGGCGGAGACGATCGGTCTCGCGGTCTCCCTCGAGCTGCCGCTCATCGTCTGCGACATCCAGCGTTCCGGACCCTCAACCGGAATGCCGACCAAGACCGAGCAGGCCGACCTGCTGCAGGCGATGTACGGGCGCAACGGCGAGGCGCCGGTCCCCATCGTGGCCCCGCGTTCACCCGCAGACTGTTTCAACATCGCGATGGAGGCGGTCCGGATCGCCACCACCTATCGGACCCCGGTCGTGCTGCTCTCCGACGGTTACCTCGCCAACGGTTCCGAACCATGGCGCATACCCGACATTGACGACCTACCCAACCTGGGCGTGGAGTTCGCGACCGAACCCAATCACCAGCGTGACGACGGCACCGCCGAGTTCTGGCCCTACCTGCGTGATCCCCAGACTCTTGCTCGGCCGTGGGCGATCCCGGGGACACCGGGTCTCGAGCACCGCATCGGCGGCATCGAAAAGGCAGACGGTCGCGGCAACATCTCCTATGACCCGACCAACCACGACTTCATGGTCCGCACGCGCCAGGCGAAGGTCGACGGGATCGCGGCGAGCATTCCTCCGCTGGAGGTCGACGATCCTTCTGGCGAGGCGCGCGTCCTGGTCCTCGGCTGGGGTTCGACCTACGGGCCCATCGGAGCCGCGTGCCGCCGCGTCCGCGCCGAGGGACTGCCGGTCGCCCACGCCCACCTCCGCCACCTCAACCCGTTCCCGGCGAATACCGGCGATGTCGTACGTAAGTACGACAAGGTGGTCATCCCGGAAATGAATCTCGGCCAGCTCGCCCTGCTGATCCGCGGACGGTTCCTCGTCGACGCGATCAGCTACAACCGAGTGACCGGCTTGCCGTTCAAGGCCGAAGAGCTGGCCGGAGTGATCGAGGACGTGATCCACAGTGCCTGACACCGCGTCACCCATCCCGGCGCCCCGCGACACGACCGGGCTCGAGCAGGTGACCAGGGGCCTCGACCTCGTACCGAAGACGGACGCCAAACAGTCGGCCAAGGATTTCAAGAGCGACCAAGAGGTCCGTTGGTGCCCAGGCTGCGGTGACTATGCGATTCTTGCCGCCGTCCAAGGCTTCCTGCCCGAACTCGGGCTGCGCCGGGAGAACATCGTCTTCGTCTCCGGTATCGGTTGCTCGTCGCGGTTCCCCTACTACCTGGACACCTATGGCCTGCACTCGATCCACGGTCGGGCACCGGCAATCGCAACCGGGCTCGCGGCCTCGCGGCCTGACCTGTCGGTGTGGGTCGTGACGGGCGACGGCGACGCGCTGTCGATCGGCGGCAACCACCTCATTCACTCGCTTCGCCGCAACGTCAACCTCAAGATCCTGCTGTTCAACAACCGGATCTACGGCCTGACCAAGGGCCAGTATTCCCCGACGTCTGAGCTTGGCAAGATCACAAAGTCGACCCCGATGGGCTCGCTCGACCACCCGTTCAACCCCATCTCGCTGGCGCTTGGTGCGGAGGCGACCTTCGTCGCGCGGACGATCGACTCCGACCGGAAGCACCTCACCTCGGTGCTGCGGGCTGCCGCCGCGCACCGTGGATCGGCGTTCGTCGAGATCTACCAGAACTGCAATATCTACAACGACGATGCCTTCGAGGTGCTCAAGGACCACTCGAGCCGCGACGCATATCTGATCCGGCTCGAGCACGGCGAGCCGATCAGGTATGGCGCGGACGGCGAGCTTGGGATCGGCCGCAACCCCGC
>JBKPTD010000059.1:0-10028 GCA_046735375.1 Actinomycetota bacterium
CGGGGTGGGCCGGCACCCGCTAATGGGGGTGCCGGCCGACGTCACGCGGCAGCGAATAGGAGGGTCGGCTCACCCCCAGACCACTGGATTGCTTGTCGTGCCACCGAAGGTAAAGGTGCGCGACGGCGTGCCGCTGCTGAGGGAGTTACGCAGCCGCCAGGAACCGTTGCGGTAGACGCCGACCTCGTCCCGGCCATCGATGTCCCACTCGCCGGCCACTGGCTTATCGCCGGTCGTGCCGAAGGTGAACGCGTAGCTCGCGGGTCCCGCGGAGTTGCTGTTGCGCAGCCGCCAACTGCCGCTCGCGAAGGTGCCAACCGAGTCGACTCCGTCGCCGTTCCAGTCTCCGCTCACCGGACGTGCGGTGGCGGATCCGAAGGTGAAGTCGAGGTCGGCCGGTCCGCTGCTGAGCGAGTTGCGGAGGAGCCATCGCCCGGCTCTGAAGACGCCGATGGTGTCGCGCCCGTCACCGTCCCAGTCGCCGGCGACCGGCAGGTCACCTGCCTGTCCGAAGGTGAACGAGACTTGGGTGGTCGACGTCACGCTGTTTCTGACGAACCAGGTGCCGTTCCTGAAGACCGCCGGAGTCAAGGTCCCGTTGCCGTCCCAGTCACCCATCAGTTTGCGGTCGGTGCTCAGCAGCCCGAACGTGAACGTCGTCGTGGCCGGACCGCTGGTCAGCGTTGACCGAAGCTTCCACACGGCGCCGTCGACGACACCGGGCCTGGCGCGACGCGGTTCGACGACCGTGATCGGGATGAAGGTCTGACCGGCGACAACCTTGTCGACCACCGCGTGGGTCGCCGTCGTCTTCTCCCGGAAGCCGGTCGGCGTGTCGAGCCCGACCCGCAGCGTGGCGTTCACCGAGTCGTTTGTTACCAGCCCGCGAAGCTGGCTCAGCAACTCGTCGAAGCTGCTTGGGCTCGTCTGGCCGCCGTCGCCGAACTCGCCGCGCTCGGATCCGCCGAAGACATTGACCGTCCCGAAAGCGCCGACCGTGTCGGCTGGGACGACGACCGACAGGTCGACATCGCGCGGTGAGCCGATGTTCTTGTAGGGCTGCAGAGTCACCCGCAGGTTGAGCCTGCTTCCTGCGGTTACCTCCAGCGGCGCGTCGTTCGGTCCAGGGACCGGGACCAGGGCGCCGCTGGGCTTGCGGAGACGAACGGACTCGATCGAGTACTGCGTGAACACGCTGCCAATCGAGCCGACGTAGCTGACAGAAGTGATCTTCGAGTCCTCGAAGGGATTGGTGTCGAGGGCGGACAACTGGTCGAACTGATCGAAGATCGACTCGAACGAGGCGTCGAACAAGTTGGCGTACTTGTTGCGGACGCTCACCGAGAAGGGCGCGCCCGAGGCCCTCTTGCCCTGGATGGTCCAGTGGACCTCGGCCGTTCCGCCTCCGATCCGATCGGCGACCCGGTCGAGGTTGTTCAGCAGATGAAAGGCGGCTATGTCAGGCACAAACGACGGAACATTGAGCTGAGTGGTAGCCGACCGCATCGATCCGTTGTCGAGTGAGGTGATATCCGACGAGATCGGGATGGTTGGCGGAGTCGGGCCGAGCTGGCCACGGATCCCCGCCAGCCTGTCCTGGTCGAGCGTTCCGACCACGCCGCCTGGATTAGCCACCTTGAAGCCGCTGAAGACGGGGTCGGGTTGCACATAGACGGCCTGAGCGCTGTGCACGCTCATCGACGTGGCACCGGTGAAGGTGAACGGGTGACCGAAGGCCAGCACTCCATCCGGGCAGACTGCGGTGGTCGTCCCGATGCCGGCCGCCGTGAAGTCTCCGTACGAAATTGCGGCGGTGAAGTTGCTGCCAGGGAAGATGTCGGCCGGCGATGCAGCAGCGGCCGACGCCGCGCCGGATGCGTATACCTTCACGCCGGGGATCTTTTCCTGCAGCCGCTGGCTCACCTTGTCCAAATGGGCTTGGTTCACCCCGGAGACGCCCAAGGGGATCGGCAGGACCTGCATACCTGCTGACGCCTCGGCCGTAGTCGCCGCTCCGGTGGCGACCACTCGCTGCTTGATCGTGGCCGGCAAGGCGACCTTCGTGGCTGGTTTCAAGGCCGCCGCGGCGCCGGGGCGGCTAAGAATCTGATACATGTCGGCGGCCGGCGTCACCCCGGCGATGGGCGACGGGCCGAAAGACAATGAGTACGCGACCGCGCCGATCAGACGGCCATCGGCGGCGTAGACGGGGGAGCCGGACATGCCGGCCCAGATGCCACCGGCACGGGTGATCGCCGGTGAGGCGGTCTCAACGATGATCATGTCGAGGCCGGAGGCGATGCCGTCGTCCACCACACCGATAACCGTGGCGGTAAACGGGTCGGCGGTGTTCCCCTTCTCGACCGTCAGCCCATTGGCGACCATGCCAGGGACCAGATCGACAACCGGAAATGCCGCGGGACAGGGGTCGGCCGGGGCAGCATGTGCAGTGGACGTGGATAGCCAGGCGGCGGCCAGCGCAACGCTGATCAACGCCGCTAAAGCCGCCCTCGGTACCCGTCCTGCGAGCAGACGATTTGTGGTCATGACTCCCCCTTCTGATGGGCCTCCCGGTCCACACCTGGATGTCGGTGACAGCATGTCGGCCTACCGACACGCTCGGTATCGGGTGGACCGCAACGATAGTGCCCGTCCGCGGCTCACCACATTCACTTGGATGCCTCGGCGACCGATTTCGTTGCAGCGTTGAACACGAAATTGTGATCGTGGCGTCCGCTGCGCGTGGGTGACGTGGAACGCGCACCTCTCCCCCGTCCGCCAACCTCGCGGTCGGGCCTGATAAAAGGGACTGTGCCCGGCGTCGCTAAGTGGCTTCGTCACTATGACGTGAGGGAGCGGCATCAGTGCGTCGTCCCGCTCCCGCCGAGGCGAGCACTGGCAAACGCGCTGGATACGCCCGTTTGCCCCGACCGCCTTGTCCGGGTGCTCTTCCGCCTTCGCACCTTTGGCTCGCCGACCGAGTCGATCGGCGAGTACTTCGCGCACCATGGGTTTGTTGTGCTCCAGGAGACCCCCACGGTTTTCGTCTTCGGGATGGCCCTGGGACCGCGTCGCGGGCAGCCGAGAAGGGCAACCGATGTCGCGAGTTGGCGTGCCTGGGGACCACCGGGGATCCAAATCGCTGCGGATTTCGAAGCCGCGCCCGCGGCCAACGGCTACTCCCGCCTCTCCACCGAGACGCGAGTGCTTGCCCTGGACGGGAGGTCACGCCTCGTTTTCAGGATCTACTGGCTGGTGATCGGCCCGTTCTCAGCGCTCATCCGCCGCAGGTGGCTGCGCGCCATCGCGGCACGATCGATCGCACCTCGTCAACGCGACTGACAAGCCAGCATCTCAATTAGTAGACCCAGACCGGGCGGTGCCCTCGTGGTCCTCCGGATTGCAGGCATAGCGGAGGAACAAATAGGACCCGTGACGTCGACCGCTCAGCAGATGCGCGCGTGCCGAGCCGCTGGCAAGCAGGTCGACCCCGGTGGCCAGCGTCGGCCGAGGATTCTCGCCGCCGCCAGCCATGACCGGCGAAATCGTGAGAAACAGCTCGTCGACCGCTCCCGCTCGCAGCAGCTGCCCCATGAGCGTCGGTCCACCCTCGGTGAGTATCCGGCGGTAGCCGCGCTCCGACAGGGCCGCGACGACATCGGCCGGGTCCAGGGTGTCGGTTTCCCCAACGGGCCAGATCTCGGCTGCACCGCCGGTCAGTTCTCTCTTGTTCTCGGCTGCGCTCGCGGTGGTGGCGACTATCGCGCCGCGAAGCTTCGAGTCCGGTCCCTCGAGGCGCCCGGAGCCGCTCACAACGACGAGGGTCGGCGCCGGAACCATGCCCGCTTTTCGCCGGAGCTCGGCGAAGTGCTCCGCGGCGTCCGGGTACGCGTTCTCCGCGGTCCAGGGACCGCCGTGAGCACGGAAGGTGCCTGCGCCTATGACCACCGCGTCGGCACATGCTCGCAGCAGTGCGACGAGGAACCGATCCCCTGGGTCGCCGCCGCTGATGAGCGCCGACGACCTCGGCCTCTCCGGCACCGCCACGATGCCGTCAACCGACGCGACGAAGTTCGCGTACACCACCTGCTCTGGGAGCCCGAACCGCCCGTAGCTCGCTTCAAGCGCCTCGGGGAGATCGAAGCGGGGCAATCCCGGTGCCTCGAGAAATGTCTCGAACCTCGGCGCAGTGGTGGCGGACATCGCTTCGACTAACTGCGACCGTAAACCGGGATCGCGGCACCGCTGATCGGCCAGGCGTCCTCGCTGCATAGGAACGCGATGACGCGAGCGATGGCCTCAGGTGGGACGGCCTTGGTCATGCGCTCGGCCGGGAACGCCGCCCGATTGGCCGGTGTGTCGATGAGCGAGGGGAGCACCGCGTTCACTCGAACCCCGGTCTGCTTTAGCTCTCCGGCGAGGACCTGGGTGAGCTTGACCACGGCACCCTTGGCAACGGCGTAGGCGATCGACCCCGCTCCTCCTTCCAGCCCGGAGCGAGCTGCGACGTTCACGATGGCGCCGCCGCCCGACTCTCGCATCCGGCGGGCCGCCGCACGACAGGACCACCACGCGGTGTCCAGGTTCAAGCCGAGCAGGTGGCGATAGTCCCCTGGGTTTGAGTCGACCAGACGGCCGCCGCCGTAGCCTCCCGCGGCGTTGACAAGAAAGTCGATCTGCTCGTCACGGCTGTCCAGTCGCTGCCAGAGCTCGTCGACAGCATTCGGGTCGGTAAGGTCTGCCGCCTCGCCGACCACTGCGCCCGGATAAGCATCCTCGAGGGCCTTGACGTCCTCCTTGGCGCGGGCGACCGCAACGACCCGGTGTCCCTGGCTCACCAGCTCCGCGACGACCGCCCGACCCAGGACCCCGCCGGCGCCCGTCACCACTCCGTTCACGCCGCTCACCGCCGGTCGACGGCTCGGAGGAATTCGTCACGAAGACTGGGATCGTCCTCATAGACCCCTCGCCAGAAGGAGGTCCAGGTGCTGGACCGTTCCTCGCGCACCCCGCGCATCTGCGTACACAGGTGGGTGGCCTCGAGGAACACCGCGACGCCGTGGGGTTGCATGATCTCGTCGAGGTGGTCGGCCACCTCCTGGCCGATGCGCTCCTGAACGGTGAACCGCCGGGCGAACAGTCGCACAAGGCGAGTCAGCTTGGAGATCCCGATGATCTGCTCGTGGGCGATGTAGCCGACGTGGGCCACTCCGTAGAACGGGAGCGCGTGGTGCTCGCACAGCGCGAAGAAGGAGATGGGGCCCTCGATGATCTGGCTGATCCTGCAATCGGGGCCGCCGCGGCACTCGGTCGGGAAAGCCGTGAGCAGCTTGTGATCACCCTCGTACCCCGAGGTGGAGTCGAACAGCGCAAGGAGGAACCGCCGAGGGGTGTCCTTCGTCCCCGGCGTGCCGAGATTCATGCCGAGCGCCTGGAAGATCTCGGCGAGGTACCCCTCGTACCTTCTCCAGTCCTGGTCGTCGATCTTCCTCGGGTGAATGTGCTCCCAGAAGGTGACCTCCTCTGGGTCGCCCACGGCCTGCATCAGGCCCACCCTGTCCTCAGGGCGCGGTGCTATCCGTATCTCCGGCTCGCCCGTCACTCGTGTCTCACCTCTTCATCAGACAGCGCCTCTTCAAGGAGCGTCGGTGTCGGCATGTCTTCATCAGGAAGGGTGGATCATTGCCGCCACGCTCGCTAGTCCGGGCTCCTCTCTAACGCCAGCTATTGTGACCTTTAGAGCCCTGACGCTACACCTCTTCTATCAGCTGTCGACCCTCCGGGTCTTCTCAAGTTCGCCTGCCGCGATGAGTGGTCACAGGAACAGTTGCCAAATTTCGTCCGCATATTCAGGCGTTACACTCGCCTTATGTTGCGAGGCGTCGACCAGGGTGCGGAGGCCGTGGGCGTGCTCGAGGATGAGCTCAGGCGGCAGCTCTATCGCATCGTGCGACGGGCGGGCCAAGCCCTCAGCCGGGACGATGTGGCCGGTCAGGCGGGAATCTCCCGGCGGCTTGCGGCCTTCCACCTCGACAAGCTCACCGAGCGTGGGCTCCTGCGGGCCCATTACGCCCGGCCGCCCGGCAGGAGCGGGCCGGGCGCCGGCAGGAGTGCTAAGTACTACGAACCATCAGACCTTGAGGTCGACGTGTCGATCCCGCAGCGGCGTTACGACCTCGCAGGTCGCCTGCTCATCCGTGCAATCACATCGGCGTCACCCCACGAGCCTGCAAGCGCAGCAGCGGCCCGGGTGGCCAGGGAGGCAGGCGCGGAAGTCGGGGGTCGGATACGGCAAGAGAAACGGCTGCGGCACCCAGGCGCGGAGCGAGCGCTGACAACGGCAGCCCATGTGCTCGATGAGCACGGGTTCGAGCCCTACCGGCCGGGAGCGGACCGTGTCGCGCTCCGCAACTGTCCTTTCCGCGAGCTTGCCCAGGTGGCACCGGAGGTCATGTGCCGCATGAACCAGGCCTTCGTCGAGGGGCTTCTTCGGGGCATCGGCAACCACACGATCCAGGCCGAGCGGGAGTCCTCACCTGGCGACTGCTGCGTGATGCTCCGCCGAGCGTAGGCACGATCTTGCTCACGGCACCGCGGCCTCAGGCGCTCCAGCCACGACGCCTGGGCCGCCCCGGGCCCGGGGTCCGTGAGTGATAAACGATGTACGGACGGAACAGGTAGCCCAGCGGTGCGGTGAACGCGTGCACGAGCCTGGTGAACGGCCAGACTGCGAAGAGCAGCATGCCGATCAGAGTGTGGACCTTGAAGGCTGCTGACGCCTCCCTCATCGAGTCCACATCCGGCTGCAGGATGAAGATCGAGCGGAACCACGGCGACACGAGTCTCCCGGTAATTCTGCTCTGCGCTCGGTGCGGGAGCCGGTGCGGTCTTCGCGCTCGTGGCCCGGCTGGTCGCTCCCGAACGACTCGGCTCGGTCACCGGGGTCGGGCGGCTTCTTCCCGCCGCTCGTGATGGGCGCGATCTACAGCGCCTCCAACGACTACACCTGGGGATTCATCCTGCTCGCGGCCACCGCAGCGGTCTCCGCCGCGGTGACGGCAACCGCCGTACGCAGAAGAGCCGATGCACCGGTCCGCGCCTAACCGATCCTGCTTGGCACTGTCCAATTTGGTTTGACAGACCTGTAAACCAGAGCTAGACACGGGTTGGTGTGAAGCGTCGCGATCTGATCAACGAGTTATCGGCTATCGCCGAGCAGAAGGGGCTGAGCCTCGAGTTGATCCGCCACGGCGCCAACCACGAGGTTTTCAGAATTGGGGACAAGATCGTACCGATCCCCCGGCATCGTGAGATTAAAGCGAATACCGCACGCTCGATATTGAAGGAGGCCGCGCGATGACTCCGCCGTTTGAGGCACATCTGACCCGCGACGAAGGATGGTGGAGCGTCCAGGTCACAGGCTTGCCTTCAAACGTGATCGCTTACACACAAGGACGGAACCTGACGGAGGCGAGGGACATGGCACAGGACTTGGTTGCAACCGTGCTCGACGTTCCCCTGGACTCCGTCGAGATCCGCCTGGTCTTCCCCGACACGATCAATGCCATGCTTCGCAACGTCGAAGATGCACGCACAAAACGTGAACTCAGCGCCGCTGCCGAACAGGAGACGCTGCGCAAGGCCGCGCTGGAACTTCGCGAGCAGGGCTTGACAGTGCGCGATGCGGGTGCCCTCCTCGGCCTGTCCGGCCAGCGAATCTCCCAGCTGACCGGCAAGCACCATCGAGCAGCCTAGAAATCGACTGGCCAAGCCCGCCGCGCGCAGCAACCCTGCCAGGGTGCCACTGCCGCGAGTCCGGCCAGATTATCGCGGCAAGACGACCATCAGCGCCGATCGATCAAGTTCAGGGCAAGCCTGCGCTTCGGATACACTGTCCGGACGTTCTCGGGGCTATAGCTCAGTTGGTAGAGCACTTGCTCGGCAGGCAAGGGGTCAGGGGTTCGAGTCCCCTTAGCTCCACCCAGAGAACTCCCAGGTCAGAGGTACCTTCGGTGGTGATCGGGGTGCTCTGATCCTATATCATCGAGGGCCTTGACTGGTGCAGAGAATCCACCCCGCCGACGGGCTGCTGTCCTTTGCCGGGCTCTACGACCTGTGGGCGGATCCGGCCAAGGACCCCGACGACCCGGACCGGTGGCTGTGGTCGGCGGCGATCATCACCCACCACGCCACCTGGCTGGCCGGGGTGATGAACGACCGCACCCCGGTCATCCTGCCCCCGGACCGCATCGACGCCTGGCTCGACCCGGACCTGACCAACAAGGACCACGTCCAGAAACTGATCCGCGGCATCGAGTACGAGCAGCTGCAGGTCCGGGCCGTCTCCACCGCGGTCAACAAGACCGGCCGCGGCGCCTCCAAAGGACCCGAACTGATCGAACCCCTGCCCGACCACGCCGACCAACCCCTGCAGCTCATCCCGGCCTGACGACCTACCGATCCGCGTCCGGTGCCGCTGGCGACAAAGGACCCCGCACTGGATTGGCTCGAATCAAACTCTCATGCCGAATAGCGGGCGTTGGCCAAGCGCATACTCATGCGTTGCTTGGCATACTCGAAGCGAAGCTCGATGGCCGCGCTGATCGCCGACTGGACTGCGATATTTCATCATCAGGGCAAGCCGAACGCCGACTCTGAGTGGCTGAGAGTTGCGTGGACAGCGCAGTCCACCGCGCGCAGATTGTCCAGCTCTGGCGCGCGTTTCGGGCTCACTACATAATCCCGTATCTGACGTGGGGCCGCTCCAGAATGAGCGTCGAGATGCCGCAGTTCAGCGATTACTTCTCGTCTGGGGCGCTGGGGGGTAGGGTCCGCGGCCCCACGCGTCAGAGCTGTTTGACGAGTCGCAGTTCCCGGATTGTGGTGCCGCCGAAGTCGGATTCGCGAACTGATCCGTCGTGGCGGTACCCGGCGCTTTCGTAGACCGCCAGCGCTCGTTTGTTCTGCTCGTGGGTGTACAGGTATGCCTGCTGGCAGCCGGCCGCGCGCAGCGCGTCGTGGGCCGCACTCAGCAGTGTGCGCCCGATGCCCTGGCCCGCGTGGGTGGGGTGGACGAAGAGGAGGAACATCTCGCCGTCGTCGGGGTGCGCGGCCGTATAGCCGACAACTTGTCCAGCTCGGCCGGTCGCCACCAGCAGCACCTTCGGCGCGGCGTGGTCGGCCACGAGCTGGTCCCAGTCGGCCGGTGCGAACATCGGCTTTTGGGCAAGCTCGCCGAGGTAGGTCCAGCTCGCCCGCACCGCGGCGTCGAACACGACGCCGATTGCTTGTGCGTCGTCGGCGGTCGCGCGGCGCACCTTGACGCCCGATGATCCGGGCTCACGCTGCATGCGGTCCCTCCTGATCAGGGCAATTGGTGGGATCGGAACGCTTCCCCATGTCTTCCGCGGCCGCTATAGCGCCACGCCGTATTGCTTTATCTTCGGCGGCGGTCATTGGGCGGTGTCCTTCGTGGATGTGCTGGTCGTGGTCGTCAGTACGGGTGTCCGGCGCGCAGCCAGCCGACGTACTCGCGCAGGCCGCGGTCGAGGTCGTAGGCGGGCTGATAGCCGGTGTCGTGATCCAGCCGGGTGATGTCCAGCCACGTGTCGTGGCCGGGACCGCCGGGATCGTGGCCGGATGTCATCTCCAGGACCGCGCCCGGGACGATGCGGCTCAGCGCGTCGCGGACCTGCGCGGGATTGGTAGGGCGCCCGGAGCCGACGTTGTAGGTCGAGTGGCGCAGGGATTCGGTGCATTGGACGAGGGCGACCGCGCGGGCGCAGTCGGCCACGTAGCACAGGTCGGATCCGTCGTCGGCGTAGACCGGCTGCCGCACCGGCTCGCCGCGAACCGCGGCGTGCACAAGGTTCGGCACCACCGGCGCCCGGGAGGTGTTCCCGGGGCCCCAGATCGTTGCGATCCGCAGGTTGACCACCTGCGGCCCCGCAGCTTGGGTCACGATCGCGGCGAGGAGTTCTATGGCGTTCTTCGCAGCCGGAATCGGGTCGATCGGCACCTGCCGCAGC
>JBKPTD010000060.1:0-12259 GCA_046735375.1 Actinomycetota bacterium
CACGAGACACAGGCAGCTGCGCCGGCGATGGAGGATGAGTGGACGTCGACGCCTTCGTCGCAGCCCACCGGGAGGAGTGGGACCGGCTCGATACCTTGCTGCGCCGCGGGCGGTCCCTCACCGGAGCCGAGGCGGACGAGCTCGTCCAGCTCTACCAACGGGTGGCGACCCACCTCTCGACCGTCCGCTCCGCGACACCCGACCCAGCCCTGGTCGGCAGACTGTCCTCACTTGTCGCAAGAGCACGGGCCGCGGTGACCGGGACCCGGGCACCCGCGTGGCGCGAAGCGGCCCTGTTCTTCACCCGGCGGTTTCCCGCTGCGCTCTATCGCACGAGGTATTGGTGGCTGTCGACGGCCGCCGTCTTCGTGGCGGTGTCGACCGCACTCGGCGCATGGATCGCCAGGACGCCGTCGGTGCAGGCGACGATCGCCGCGCCGGACGAGATCCGGGAGCTGACGCGTCCGGGCGGACAGTTCGAAAGTTACTACTCGAACGAGCCGGCGGGGTCCTTCGCCGCCCAGGTCTGGACCAACAACGCGTGGGTCGCCGCGGGATCCCTGGTGCTCGGCATCCTCATCGTCCCGGTGCTCTACATGCTCGTGCAGAACGCGGTCAACGTCGCGATCGGCGGCGGACTCATGGCGGCCGCCGGTCGGCTTGACATCTTCTTCGGCCTCATCACCCCGCACGGCCTGCTCGAGCTCACCGCGGTCTTCGTCGCAGCCGGCGCGGGGCTCCGGCTCGGCTGGACTCTCATCGATCCCGGGCGTCGACGGCGGGCTGATGCGCTCGCCCAAGAGGGCAGGGTGGCCGCCGGTCTCGCCCTTGGCCTGGCATGCGTCCTGCTCGTTTCCGGCGCAATCGAGGCCTTTGTGACGCCGTCCGGGCTCCCGACCGCCGGGCGTATCGGCATCGGCGTAGCCGCCGAGGCGCTCTTCCTCGCTTATATCTTCGGCCTCGGCCGCCGCGCTGCGCTCGCCGGAGAGACCGGCGACGTCGGCGAAGCCACCCTCGCCGACACCACTCCGGTCTCCGCCTAGTTCTCATTGGCGGACATCAGTGTCCTGTCAGGGAGATGCATACCTGATGCCGGACGTCCTTCTCGTGCTCTCCGCGCCGCGCGCTGATCGAGATACCCGCGCTTGTGGAGAGGGCACGCCACCAAGTCCTCTTCTTCTCGGTCGGGGCCAAACGCCACCGCGATGGCTAGCGACGGCCTCGGTCATCACAAGCTGATTCGGGGTCATCTCAACCGTGCCTCATGCATTCGCACAGGGCCATTGTCGGCATGCGTGCAAGGGGTGACCGAGGGCCTCGCCTTGCATCAACAGCCGATCTCGTCCTCGGGGTTGGCGACCGGTGCGGCTCCGAGAAAGTGTCGGTGCCACCCGCTACGATCGAGCATGTGTTCGATTAGGGGGTGGGTCCGATGCCGGTGCCGGCCGGGGATTTGGTTGATGGCGGGCTGGTTGCGCCGGGTGAGCTGGATGGCGATGGCACGGGGTCGGATTGGTGGGGCAACGCGTGGCTGCTGGGCGGTTGGGTCGACCGGCAGGTGGTGGAGCCGTTCTCCGCCCAGCCGGATCAGCCGATGGAGGTCGGGGATCTCGACGCTGTGCGGCCTGGCCCGGACCTGGCGGTGAGATTGGCGGCGGTTTCGCCGTGCGATGTGGGGGACGCGGAACTGGTGGCGCTGATCGCCGCGGCGGAGCGGCTGGCTCGTTGGTCCGCGGCCGTTCAGGTGCGGGCGATCGCGGAGCTGTCCCGACGGCCGGCGTTCGGCCCGGACCGGGGCCGGGACGCCGAGGCGGAGCTGCGTAGTGCGGGGGCGCAGGTCGCTGCGGAGTTGCGGGTCGCGCAGGTCACCGGTGAGCGGCGGGTGTGGGTGGCGCGCCGGCTGGTGGAGCAGTTCCCGGCGACGTACCGCGCGCTGCGGAATGGTGAGATCGACTTGCGGCGGGCGGAGCTGATCGCCGCGGTGGCCGACCACCACGAGCTGCGGATCGCCGAGGTCGTCGAGTCACGGGTGCTGCCGAGGGCGGGAGGCCGCACCATCGGTCAGCATCGGCGGGCGATCGAGCGGGAGATCCTGATCGCCGACCCCGACGGGGCGCGGCGCCGCCACCAGGCCGCGGCTGCAGACCGTCGAGTGTGGTGTGAGCCGATGCCGGACGGGATGGGCCAGGTTGTCGCCGATCTGACCGCGGACGGGATGGCGCTGGTGCGGGCCATGCTCGACGCCGCCGCCGCGGGCATGAAGACCTCCCGCACCGACCGGGGTCGGTCGATGGATCAGCTGCGCGCGGACGCGCTGGTCGACCTCGCTGCCCTGTCGCTGGCCTCGGGTCGGCTCGGTGGCCACCCCGACGGTGTGGCGCTGGCCACCGCGCACGGACACCGCCCGCACATCCAGGTCACGGTGCCGCTGTCGACGCTGATCGGCATCGACGAGCATCCGGGGGAGCTGGTCGGCTACGGCCCGATCCCGTCGGGTGTGGCGCGGCGGATCGCCGCCGAGGGCACCTGGCGGCGGCTGCTGACCGATCCGGCCACCGGCCGGCTGATCGACTACGGCACCACCCGCTACACCCCGCCGCAGGACCTGCGTGACCTGATCATCGCGCGGGACCGGGAGTGCATGTTCCCCACCTGCAGCATGCCGGCGCACCGCGGGCAGATCGACCACACGATTTCCTACCCGCACGGGCCGACCGCGCAGACCAATCTCGGCCCGCCCTGCGACCCCCACCACGACCTGAAAACCCGGTGGGGATGGCAGGTCGACCAACCCGAGGAGGGACGGTTCATCTGGACCAGCCCGGTCGGCAGGCGATACGAGCAGGAACCCCAACAGATCGGCCCGATCATCACCCCGCAGCTGATCCCCCAAGACACCGAGCCGCCAGACAAACCCGACCCGCCCGACCATCAAGACCCGCCCGACCAGATGGACCCACCGAACGACGCGGACCCGCCCGACCGTATGAACGCGCCAAATGATGGGGTCCCGCCCGACGATGCGGACCCGCCAGACGAACCGCCCTTCTAACCGAACATCCTTGGTGAGGGTGGCGGGCGCGCGCGGCCTGGGCGACGATGCGGAACCACCACCTGACGGCGTGGACCCGCGCGACGAAGACGACCCTGGATGCAGGGCAGCAGCGAGCATCTCCTCGTGAAGTTACGTCGGCCGGCGAGAACGCAGCCAGGTGCCGGCGGGCGGGGCAGACGCGAAGTGACTTCCTTGACGGGACACTAAAGGCGGCCGCTGGCTTTCAGGGCGAGGTATTTGTCGGCGAGCCGTGGCGGCAGGTCCTCGGGTGGTGCGTCGACCACTTCCGCGCCATGCCTGGTGAGCTGCTCGGCGACGCGCTGCCGCTCGGCTCGGGTGCGCTCGGCCGCGGCGGCGTCGTACACCGCTTCGGCGTCACCTCGGCCGGTCGCCATTTCCTCCACGCGGGGATCGGCGACGGAGGCGACCAGAAGCTGGTGGCGGCGGACGAGCGGCTCGAGCATCGTCAGCAATCCTTGTTCCGCGGCAGCTGCATCGAGACTGGTCAACAGCACGACCAGGGCTCGATGCCGGGCTCGGGCGAAGATTGCGCTCAGCAGGCCGCGCGCGTCGAGTTCGACCAGCTCTGGCTCGAGCGTGGCCATCGCATCGACGAACGCGGGCAGCAGCGCGGGCGCTCCGACAGCTTGGACGCTTGCGCGGACCTGCCGGTCGTAGGCGAGCAGATCGACACGATCACCTGCACGTGCCGCGAGCGCGGCAAGTAGCAACGCCCCATCCATCGCGGCGTCGAGTCGAGGGGCGTCACCGACCCGGCCGGCTGCGGTCCGAGCGGTGTCGAGGACGACAAGGAGGTGACGGTCGCGCTCCGGCCGCCAGGTACGGACAACCATGGCCTGCCGTCGCGCGGTGGCTCGCCAGTCGATCGCTCGGACGTCGTCGCCTGGCACGTAGTCGCGCAGCGAGTCGAACTCTGTACCTTGCCCCCGGATCAGAGCCAGCCTGCGGCCGTCGAGCTCACGCAGCCGGGCCAGCCTCGAGGGGAGGTGCTTGCGGCTGCCGAAGGGGGGCAGCACCCGCACGGTCCAGGGAAGGGCGCGCGAGCGCTGCCTCGCGGCCAGCCCGAGCGGTCCGATGGATCTGACGGTCACGCTGGCGGCGTGCCGGTCACCACGACGCGTCGGCCGCAGCACCGTGGTCACGACGCGGCGATCACCGGGCGGAATGTCCACGCGGTGGCGATCCGCTGCAGCGCCGGCGCTTGGTGGCCACGCGTCCCGCAGCCACCCGCGCACGCGACGGCCCCCCGTGTTCGTCAAGGTGATCCGGCTGTCGGCGGTCTCGCCCAGCCGGACCGCTCGGTCGCCGCCACGCTCGATCCGCAGCCGGTCGAGTCGCCCCGCCAGCACCAGGTCAATACCGGCCCCGAGGGCGAGCAGTGCGATGACGCCGAGAATCCCCCACCACGACGGTGCGAGCGCACCGACGAAGACCGAGGCCACGGCGGCAGCGAACCCGAGCCGGCCGGTGATTGCCATCAGCGCCTCCGCGTCCCAGTGCGACCTCTCATCGCGGGACGGCGACGTTCGCGAGGACTGTGTCGATCAGTCCGTCAGGGGTATTGCCCTCGAGTTCGGCCTCTGGCCGCAGTTCGACCCGGTGCCGCAAGGCTGGCCTGGCCAGGGCCTTCACATCGTCCGGCGTCACGTAGTCGCGGCCGGACAGCCACGCCCACCCTCGGCTGGCGGCCAGCAGCGCAGTCGCACCCCGCGGCGAGACCCCGAGCAGTACGGACGGCGACTCCCTTGTCGCCCTGCAGAGGTCCACCACGTACCCGAGGACGTCCTGGCTGACGGTCACTCCTTTGAGCGCAGTACGCGAGGCCTCGAGATCGACCAAGCTCGCCACCGGGCGCACACCTGCCGCGGCCAAATCGCGTGGGTCGAAGCCGGCCGCGTGCCTGTGCACGACCTCGACCTCCTGCTCACGCTCCGGCAGCGGCATCGTCAGCTTCAGCAAGAAGCGGTCGAGCTGCGCCTCAGGCAGTGGGTACGTGCCTTCGTACTCGACCGGATTTTGTGTTGCGATGACGAGGAACGGGTCCGGCAGCCGGTGCGGTCGTCCGTCGATGGTGACCTGGCGCTCCTCCATCGCCTCAAGCAACGCCGCCTGCGTCTTCGGCGGGGTGCGGTTGATCTCGTCGGCGAGCAGCAGATTGGTGAACACCGGCCCCTCGCGGAAGACGAAACGTGCACTGTTGCTGTCGTAGACCAGCGAGCCGGTGATGTCGCCCGGCATGAGGTCCGGCGTGAACTGGACCCGCTTGCCTTCTAGTGCGAGAGCGCGAGCGAACGCACGCATGAGCAGCGTCTTGGCCACGCCGGGCACGCCTTCGAGCAGCACGTGACCACGACAGAGCAGTGCGATGACGAGCCCGGTGACGGCGGCGTCCTGGCCGACGACCGCCTTGCCGACCTCGGTCCGGAGTTTGACGAGCGCTTCGTGAGCCCGCTCACTATCCGTTCGCGTGAGCTCGCCCGGTGGCGCGGCTTCTGTCTCGTTCTGGGTCACTGGCGGCGGACCTCTCTCTGCAGTGCGTCAAGCTCGTCGGCGAGGCGGACCAGCGCCGGATCGTCTGCAGGTGCTGCACCGTACAGCAGGCGGTCCACGTCGGGGGCCGGCCGTCCGGTTCGTCGAGACACCGCCTCGACGAGAGCGGCACGGTCGGCGGCGCGGCCAAGGCCGAGTTGCGGTTGCAGCTGGAAGCGCATGGCCGACCGCAACGCATCGGCCGCGCTGTCTCTCGCCTGGATTCGGTGGTAGAGCCGGCCGCGCCCCTCGACCGCTTCCGCGGCCCTGACGATCACTGGCAGCGGCTCGGCGATTATCGGGCCGAGCCTGCGAGCGCGCCAGAGGGCAAGGAGCGCGGCCGCGATGACCAGTTGGAGCGTCGCCCACTTCCATCCGTCCGGGAGGAGGGCGAGCACAGATGAGTCGCCGCCTCGGGCGTCGGCGGGCGAGGGCGTGTACCACACCAGACGTGGGTGCTCACCGAGCAACCGCATGGTCAGTGCCGCGTTGCCCGCGTGGCCGAGCCGATCGTTGGTGAACGGGTCCGGGGTGCCGATCACCGTGACCGCGCTGCCCCTTGCGGTGGTTCTGACCAGGGTCGCATCGCCACTCGCTGGATAGCACAACACGAGCGCCTTGGCGGACGGGGCATCCAGGCCAGCTACGTAGGTCACGCCGCCGGCGTCGGCGGACCCGGCGGCGACCGCTGCTGGTAGCGAACAGGCCGGCTCGCGGTTCTCTACCCGCACGTGGTCGGCTTCATGCAGCTGCGGCAGTGCATCTGCGAGTGCCGTGTCGGTCGGCGCGACGAGCACCGACGCGGCAGAGCCCGAGAGAAGGCGCCGCAGGCCGTCTGGCGGAACGAGGTCCGGCACCGTGATGAACAGCGTCGTATCGAAGCCGATCGACCGCTGTGCCGCCTCTATCGATTCGGCAGGGATCACCGTGACTCCTTGGGCACGCAGGAGGTCGGCGAGAGCCATGCTGCCTTCTGGACTCGCAGCCTGTGGATCAAGCAAGCCAGCGCGGGGGCGGGCAGCGAGAGCCGCCAGCAGCAGTGCGGCGGCGGCGATGACGAGGCCGATGGCGACCCATGCTCTGGTGCGCTGCCACCATGCGAGCACTGCGCTGCCCTCGCTGAGCGCAACGGGCGGACCGTGGAGCGGATGCCAGGTCATGCCCGCGCCCCGGCTCCGCCGCTGGCCGACAGGACGCTTCCGCCGGCGAACGGCCGGGCGGACCTGACGGCCGCGTCCAGGCTGCGAAGCTGCTCGTCCTGCACGGAGGTTGCGGGCTTGTCGCCGTAGGCGATGGAGTCGAAGGTCTGGGCCGAGCGAGCCAAAGCGTCGGCGGACCCGGGGACGACGGCGCCGCCGGCCATTGCCGCCTCGTCAGCGGTACGCCCCGGCCGGTCCTCGATCAGACCCCGTTCCTCGAGGGTGCGGATCACCGCGCGGAACCTCTCCTGTACGGCGGTCTCCCAGTCGCCCGTAGCCGCGGCCGCATCGGCGACCCGTCGGTGCTCCGCCGCGCTGCGGGGCGCGAGACCGAAGAGCGGGTGCTCGTCGCGTCCTGCGGCGCTGCCTCGCACCATGCCGGTCCGCCGCATGACCGCATAAACGGCGACAGCCACGATGCCGAGCAAGAGGACGACGCCGTACCAGCCGCCAGGGGTGGCCGCGGCGACGCGGTCGAGAAGATCGCTGAACCACCCCACGATCCATCGAATGATCCGGATGGCTAGCGGGGGCTGCGCATCGGCGTAGACCTGCCTCGAGAGTTCTGTGTGGGCTGCCCCCCGAGCCGCATCACGGTCGATGTCGACAGGGACGTCGAGCTGACCGAGCAGCCTCATGGCGTGGGCGGCCGCGCACCCGCCGAACTCGTCGCGCGTGTCAGCTCGATGTCCAGGCCCTCCTTGCGCATGCGCTGGTCGATGTACAGGAGCACAGTGACGCCGGCCTGGAACGGCAGTGTCACCGCCTGGGCGAGAAGGACGCCGACACTGCCGCCCGCGACCTCAAGGAAGCTCGGCTCGATGACGGCATTCGGGTCGAGGACTGAGCTCCCGTAGCTGAGGAGGCTGAACGGGGTCTGCAATACCTGGCCGATGACCACGACGAGGATCGCGGAGAGGAGGAGGATGCCAAACACCCGCCACCAGCTGCCTTTGACCAGCCTCGACGAACGGCGGAGCGACTGGACGATCGGTTGCTTCTCCAGGACGAGCGCGGGCGCGGCGAGCCAGAACTTCACGTAGAAGTAGGCCGCGAACACGACGCCCGCGATGGCGACCAGGACCCCAACGAAGATGCCCGCTCCGCCGAGGAGTAGGCCGAGCAGAACCGCCACGAGTATGCCGCCCGCGGCCAGCGCGGCGACGATCAGGCCGGTCAGCAGCCACAGCCCGATCAGTCTCCAGATGAACTGCCTGGCCTGCCGCCACGCCTCCCGGACCGAGATGTCCTGGCCGAGCACCGCACGCCCGAGCACCACGGTCAACATGCCGGTCGCCAGGAGCGTCGCGAGTGACGTGATCAGCACGCCGGCTCCAGTCAGGCCGAGCGCCGCAATGCCTGCGGCGTCAAGCTCGTCCTGGCCGGAGACATCCGCGCTGCTGCGAAGCGTGGCCCAGTTCGACAGACCGGACAGCAGGGCCGCAAGGACACCGACCATCGCCGAAATACCCAGCATGACTTTGGGGTGACGGCGAATGGCCGAGATGGCGCCGTCGAGGATCTCCCCAACGCCGAGCGGGCGGAGGGGGATCACACCAGGCTTAACCTCGGGGCGCCAGGTCGGCGCACCCCAGCCCTGCTGGCCGGTCCAGCCCGTTGGCCCAGCCGGTCCGGGCGGGGGCAGCTGTCCGGATTCTCGCGCGCCCCGGGATTCGACCTGATCACCGCCGGTAGTGGAGCCACCGGTCGGCGTCGTCCAGCCCGCCGGGCTGGACCACGGCGGCGGCTGGTGCTGCGCCCAGCCCGGCTCGCGTACCGGCGGCGGGCCTGGCGGGGGATTTTCGGGTGCGGATTCGCTGTCGGGCTCGGCCGGCGTCGGGTCCGTACTATCACCCATGCAAGATCCTCTTCGGTTCCGTCGCCGGGCTTGGCTGATCGTCCTACAGGGGACGTTCCCGGCCCCATCGTGCCACGGGGGACATCCCTGCAGGTTGACGTACTCTAGAGGCCCCCGCACGGCGGGTGGACCCGCACCGGTCCCGTTCCAGGTGACCGACCGAATTTCGGGTGGATGTTGAGTTCGTGAATTTGTACGAGTTGATGCAACGATGAGGGTCATGAAGGGACGCGTACTCGTCGTCGACGACGACACGGCGCTTGCGGAGATGCTTGGCATCGTCCTGCGCAACGAAGGCTTCGAGCCGGTTTTCTGTGCCGATGGCGATCGTGCACTGTCGGCATTCCGCGAGTCGAAGCCCGATCTCGTGCTGCTCGATCTCATGCTGCCCGGCAAGGACGGCATCGATGTCTGCCGCCAGATCCGTAACGAGTCCGGCGTGCCCATCGTGATGCTGACGGCGAAGACCGACACGGTCGATGTCGTCGTCGGCCTGGAGTCGGGCGCCGACGACTATGTGGTTAAGCCGTTCAAGCCCAAGGAGCTCGTGGCGCGGATCCGGGCCCGGCTTCGGCGTACCGAAGAGCCGGCACCGGAAACCCTCCAGATCGGCGATCTCGCCATCGACGTGGCGGGACATTCGGTGAAGCGCGACGGCCGGGCTATCTCGCTCACGCCGCTGGAGTTCGACCTCCTGGTCGCTCTCGCCCGCAAGCCCTGGCAGGTGTTCACCCGCGAGGTGCTGCTCGAGCAGGTCTGGGGCTACCGGCACGCAGCCGACACCCGGTTGGTCAACGTGCACGTGCAGCGGCTGCGGTCGAAAATTGAGCGTGACCCGGAGCGGCCCGAGATCGTGGTGACCGTGCGCGGAGTCGGCTACAAGGCGGGACCCGCCTGAGTTGGGCACGTGATCGGGCGAGCGTGAGATGACCGTTGAGCGCACCGCAGCGGCCATACCGTTGCAGGCGAGTGCGGCCGGGTGGCGGCAGGCTGTCATCCGGACTGTCGGCCACTGGGTGAAGCGGTCGGGCACGGCCTGGCGGCGGTCCATCATGCTGCGGGTCGTCGGCTCAACGTTGGCGCTGAGCGTTCTGATCGTCTTTCTGCTCGGCCAGCTGGTCCTGGGCCAGGTGCGGGACGGCCTGCTCCGCGCAAAGGTCAAGTCGGCAGTCGCCGAAGCAAGCTCGGGCTTCACCGCAGCGAATCAGCGCCTCATCCTGGCCGAGACGAGCGCTGAGTCGGAGTCGACGGGCGACCTCGTCAACGACATCGTCCAGGACGCGGCGAACAGCGGGGGCGGCCTCTATAACGTAGTCCTTCTCAGTGATGCGTCACCTGGCGCCACGACTCGCGCGGCTCTCGCGTCCGGCGGGGTCAAGCTCGAGACGGTGACGAGCCTGCCAGAGCTTGTCAGGAAGGTCGGGCAGAGCCCGCAGCCGGCTTATGCCTACCGGTACGCGCCGATTCTCTATGACAGTGGCACGACGAAGGGGTTGATCGTCGGATCACGTATCCGGGGCTACCAGCTCTTCTACCTTTTCCCGCTTGATCAGGAGCAGGCGACGCTGAACCTCGTCAGGCAGCGGCTGGCCACCACCGGATTCCTGCTCGTGCTGCTGCTTGGCCTTATCGCATACGTCTTGACGAGACAGGTGGTGAGCCCGGTCCGGATGGCGGCTCGGATCTCCGCGCGAATCGCGGCCGGCCAACTGGACGAGCGGATGCAGGTCTCAGGGGAGGACGATCTGGCCAGACTCGCCTCCTCCTTCAACCGGATGGCGACTCACCTCCAGCAACAGATCCGTCAGCTCGAGGATCTCTCCAGAGTGCAGCGGCGGTTCGTGGCCGACGTCTCGCACGAACTGCGGACACCGCTGACGACGGTACGGATGGCAGCAGACGTTCTGCACGAGGCACGCGACACGTTCCACCCGCAGGTGGCCCGTTCGGCGGAACTTCTCCAGACCCAGCTCGACCGATTCGAGGCACTGCTCTCCGACCTGTTGGAGATCAGTCGTTTCGACGCAGGTGCCGCGATCCTCGAGGCCGAGCCGGTGGACCTTCGTGACATCGCAGTCAAGGTGATCGAGGGCGCCGAGCCGCTGGCCGAGCACCGCGGCGCTGCACTGCGGCTCGTCGGACCGCAGGTACCCTGCGTCGCCGAGGTGGATCCGCGACGGATCGAACGCGTTCTGCGCAACCTCGTCGTCAACGCCATTGAGCACTGCGACGGTCGCGACGTCGTGGTCCGGGTGGCGGCGAACGACGAGGCAGTAGCTGTTGCCGTGCGCGACTATGGCGTCGGCCTCAAGCCGGGCGAGGCCTCGCTGGTATTCAACCGGTTCTGGCGAGCCGATCCCGCGCGGGCTCGGACCACCGGCGGCACCGGACTGGGGTTGTCCATCGCTTTGGAGGACGCGCACCTGCACGGTGGCTGGCTCCAGGCATGGGGTCAGCCGGGTGCTGGCTCGCAGTTCAGGCTGACCGTCCCGCGCGCCGTCGGTCAGGCCATCGACCGTTCGCCAATACCGCTCGAGCCAGCCGACGCCCGTCGGATGCCATCGCTCGCCGAGCTGTCCGCTCGCCGTGCCGGAGTCGGGGGGCCACATGCCCCGGCCTAGGACGTCTTACACCGTGCGCGCTGTGGCCACTGGTGCCTTCGCCGCGACGCTGTTGCTGACCGGATGCGCGAGCATTCCGACGTCGGGGAGCGTCCACAGTGCCGAGCAGGCCGCCGGATCGGAGAGCGGCACCCAGCCACAGCAGGACATTCAGTTCTATCCGCAGCCGCCGGTAAATGGTGCCAGCGCAGTACAGATCGTCCGAGGATTCCTCGACGCGTCCGGGGCGGTCGAGCCCGCAGTCGCCGGCCAGCCCGACTTCGCGACCGCAAGAAAGTACTTGGTTGATCCCAGGGGCTGGCAGCCGGGAAATGAGATCAAGATCTACGACGGGCCTCCTCAGGTGAAGTCGCTGGGCAGCGAAGGCTTGCATGGCACCGAGACGGTCGAGTTCGAAGCCACGCTGACAGGTACCATCGACAAGCGCGGCACGTACCGGCCCGCCGTCGCAGACGCAACGGACCGCTTGCGATTCGATGTTCCAGAGGTGAAGGGTCAGCGCCGCATCCAGCGTCCGCCGTCGGGATTGCTTATCTCGAAGAGTAACTTCGACCGTGAGTACGAGTCCCTGAATCTCTACTTCTTCGACCCGTCAAAGAAGTTCCTCGTGCCCGACCCCATCTACCTGGCGAAGCGCGCGGACCGGGCGACCCTGCTCGTGCGCGGGCTGCTGGATGGACCAAGCAACTGGCTGTCATCCGCAGTGGGATCTGCCTTGCCCCGGGGTGTCGAGCTGACTTCGCGAGGGGTTCGCGTTGTTGGCGGCCAGGCAGTCGTCGATCTCTCCAAGCTCGCCGGGCAGGCGACCGGGGATCAGCAGAACCTCTTCGGGGCGCAGCTCGTCAGGACGTTGGCACAGCTGCAGATCAGCTCGGTCACGGTGACGGTGGAGGGCAAGGCATCGCAGCTCACCGATCTCGATGTCGACAAGGTCGTCGCACAGCCGCCGGAGCCGAATGCTTACGGACTGCGTGGC
>JBKPTD010000061.1:0-5114 GCA_046735375.1 Actinomycetota bacterium
ATCAGATCGTCGAGCTCCTCGCCACCCTCCGCGAGGCGCATCCCGGCCGACCAGCGATCGCCACCCGCCTTGCGGATGAGGCGGCGGACGCGGTGCGCGAGGCATTCGCCGACGCGGCGATTGACCCCATCGCGCGCGCCGCAGCAATTGGCCCGCTGCCTGATCCGGCCGGCATGGTTTGTGTAATTGCCGCGGGTACGAGTGACGCCCCGGTCGCCGCCGAGGCCGCCTTCGTGGCCCGGGCCTTCGGCGCGGGAGTCACCCGGATCGATGATGTGGGCGTTGCGGGGATCCACCGGTTGCTCGCCGTCGCGGAGACAATCGATGCCGCGGACTGCCTTATCGTGGTCGCCGGAATGGAAGGCGCACTGCCCAGCGTGGTCGGTGGATTGACTGGCGTACCGCTCGTCGGGGTACCCACCAGCGTCGGGTACGGCACCTCATACGGCGGACTGGCCGCCCTGCTCGCGATGCTTAACTCGTGTGCGCCGGGAGTGGTCGTGACGAATATCGACAACGGCTTCGGTGCCGGTGTCTTCGCCGCGCGCGTCGCGAGAAGAGTCGAGATGTCGGCCGCGCTGGCCGACCGCACCGCCGCCGCCTCCACCGGCCTGGGAGCATGACCCCGTGAGCATCGCGTGGTTCCACTGTTTCGCCGGTGCGAGCGGCGACATGATCCTCGGCGCGTTGCTCGATGCGGGAGCGCCGCTCGATGCGGTACAGCAAGCGATCGACGCAGTCGGCGTCGAACCCACATTGGTCGCCACCGAACAGGTCACCAGGCACGGACTGGCCGCCACCAAAGCGGACGTCAAGGCCCCGCGGACCACGGTGGTCAGGACCTGGGCAAACCTTCGGAACCAGCTCGAGGCCGCTGGGCTCGACGACGCCGTCAAGGCGCGTGTCCTCGATGTCTTCGGTCGCCTTGCCGCCGCGGAGGCCGATGCCCACCGAACGACGGCGGACCAGGTGCACTTCCATGAAGTGGGGGCATTGGATGCGATCGCCGATGTCGTTGGCTCGTGCGCCGCACTCCATCAGCTCGGCATCACCGATGCTGTCGGCTCGCCAGTTGCTGTCGGCCATGGGATGACTCGTACGGACCATGGACTGATCCCGGTGCCTAGTCCCGCCGTGGTCGCCCTGCTCCGTAACGCCGGTGCCCCGACCTACTCGGGTGATCTCCCTTACGAAATGTGCACGCCGACCGGGGCTGCGCTGCTCGCGGCCACGGTGACGAGCTGGGGGACGCTGCCCATGATGCGCATCAGCGCGTCGGGACATGGCGCAGGCAGCCGTGACCTCGACGAGCTCCCCAACCTGCTGCGAATCGTCGTCGGTGAACCACTCCCCGCTGCCGCGTCACGCCCCCCGGACCCGACCGGTGCCGTGCTTCTCGAGGCGAACATCGACGACCTCGACCCCAGGCTGTGGCCCCCCGTGCTCGCCAGGCTCCTCGACGCCGGTGCGTCAGACGCGTGGCTCACACCGATCGTGATGAAGAAGGGCCGCCCGGCGCATACTTTGTCGGTCCTCGTCGACGAACCGGCAGCCGACGACGTTCGCACCGTGGTCTTTACCGAGACGTCGACCATCGGGCTGCGCGAGCATGCGGTCGCAAAGCGGGCTCTCGTACGCGAAGCACGAACCGTCGAGATCGACGGGCAGCAGATCCGAATCAAGATCGCTACGCTCGACGGCCGGGTCGTCAACGCACAGCCGGAATATGACGATGTTGCGGACGCGGCTGCAGCCCTCGGGCGACCGGTCAAGGCCGTCCTCGCCGCCGCCAATGCTGCCGCACATGAGGCAGGCCTGACCCCGTGACCTCGCTCACGCGCTCTCTCTCCGATCACTGGGGCATGCGGGCCCCACACGGAGCGACCGCCGGGAGAGACACGACGCCACGCCGGATGCCGTGCGCCCGGCCGTCACTTCATGAACAGCGCAGGGCTGGACGGCGATGGATGTAGTCGTCCTGCTCAGCACGTTCATCGTGATCTTGCCGGCCGAACTGCCCGACAAGACGATGGTGGCGACGCTCGTGCTGGCAACCCGCTTCCGCCCCCTGCCCGTGTGGGTCGGCGTGGTCGCCGCCTTCTTCGTCCAGTGCCTCGTGGCGGTGGCCGCCGGCGGCGTGTTGACACTGCTTCCGCGACGTCCCCTGCTGGGCGTGACAGCGCTGCTGTTCGCCATCGGCTCGTACATCCTGCTTCGTGGTGCGAGCCGCGCCGCGGAGGAGGAGGCCGAGGAGGAAGAGGAGTACGAGAAGGAGGTCGCCCGTCGCGCCCACGCAGACGGCGTACAGGCGGCGGTGACGAGCTTCTTCGTCCTCTTCGCTGCGGAATGGGGAGACCTCTCGCAGCTGCTGACCGCCGGGCTCGTGGTCCGGCATGGGGAGCCGCTGTCGGTCTTCTTTGGCGCCTGGCTTGCGCTGGCCACCATCGCCGGCCTCGCCGTCGTCGCCGGGCGGGCTCTGCTCAAGTGGGTACCGCTGGACTTGGTCCAGCGAGTGGCCGGGATCCTTTTTGCCTTCCTCGCCGCAATCACTGCCCTCGAGGCCACCGGCCTCCAGCTCCCGGGCCCCCTCTAAACCGCCTTTACCTCTGCGAACTCTTCAGTTCAGTTCAGTTCAACCTGCTTAAGCTGCGTACGCGTAGCTAGGTAAATGATGGACCTGGGCTGGCTTGACCTTGCTCACGCGGCGCGCAGCGATAGCTCAAATGCCATCGCCCACCTGACATCATCAACTGCCAGCCCGAACGCCTGAGCCACCTCATCCTCATCTGCCCCGGCTTCGACCTGCTCCCAGAGCACCTCGGTACTAATGCCTTTGACATTCGGGCGACCAAAGCGCACGTCTGGCTCGATCCGCACGGGTGATTTCGGATCATCATGGGGGCGCCACCCTGCGGCCAAGTCGCCCTCCCACTCAACGCGCTCGAAGAATTCTTCGGATGGCGTGGTCAATATCAACTGGCCGCTAGCCCACGCGACTAGCCAGAAGTCCGCGTCAAGGCCCGACGCCTCTTGCGCCTCGACGACCAGCTGCCGGCCAGACACGAATGGGCGCTTGTGGGCCAGTGGATATAGGACTCCAAGGCGATCACGGAGATCATCGATAAAGTTGCGCAGCTCCCTCATTGGAATCTGGTGTTTGCGTCGGTACTGCCGAAGCAATGCGGCCTCAACGAACTCGGCCCAAGTGACTATGCGCCCCCCTCGGGGCTCGGGGCGGATCACCGGACTGTAGGTTCTGCCTCGACGTTCCCCGCCTTCAAGCCAGTAGTGGAGCGTCGATGGCGGGACGCGGAGCAGGCGAGCCGCCTCCGCCTCCGTGAATATCTCCCTATCGAGCACACTGGCCATGGCGTCAGTTTGGCCGACCATGGCGACAGTTTGGCACGCCTGTGTACGCAGTCAGGGCCCGAAACGCCCTCTTGGATGGGCTCGCCCGGATACTCAGCGGCGGCTGGGACGCTCGGATAGGACCGAGGCTCGGTCGGGCTCGACCGCGGAACGGGCGGGCTCAGTGACAGGTCCCGGCTCGGCCTGGCGTGGAATAGGGGTCGGCGACGGCGGTTCAGGCTCAGGGCCTACTGGCTTACGATCACGCTCGGCATAGCGGGCCAGCAGCGCGATGAGCACGATGGCCGCCAGCCCGAAGGAGCCCTGAACCAAGCGGGCAATGAAGATCGGAATATGCGGCTCGTAGCTGCGGACCGTCATCGCCCAGCCCCGCCACGGCAGATCGACGAAGAAGAAGTACCAAATGCCTGCGGCGAGGGCCACCCGGCCGGGGCTTCGCCCGTCGCGCAGCACGACCGCGAGGACGAGAACCATCCACGCGAGGTGGTGAATCCACGCCACCGGCGCGAGTACCACGGAAAGCAGACCCACTATCGCGCAGGCGGCGAGATCGTCGCCGGCCTTGCTCGCCCGTACCGCGGCACGAAAGCCGAACCACGCGACCAGTGCAACCAGCGGCAGCCACACGAGTCCGCTGTGAATGTGGAACCGAAGCAGGATGCCGCGAATGGACTGGTTGGAGGTTCCCGCGTTGTTCCCGACCCGGTCGCTATCGAATATCGCGCTGAACCAGTAGGTCGCGGACGCGGCCGGCAGGACAAGGAATGTGCCGAGCGATACAGCGAGCGCGGTCACCGCTGCGGTCACTGCTTCGCGCCGGCGGCCGGAAAGCCAGAAATGGATGATGAACACGCCCGGCGTCAACTTGATCGCCGTGGCCACCCCGATAAGCAGCCCCCGGGGCCAACGCGGGCGTTTGGTGAGGTAGTCCGCCGCACATAGGCCGACGATCATGATGCCGACCTGCCCGAACCTGATCCCGTCGCTGAGCGGGGACATCCACAGCAGCAGACCGGCGATACCGCCGAGAACGATCGGAGCGTGCGGACCGAAACGGGTCAGGAACGGGCGGTAGGCCACGGCCACGATCCAGATCAGCACGATCATCTGCATCGCCGTCCACAGCCAGCCAACGGCCTCGAACGGCATCCACGCCAGCGGGATGGCCACCAATGCGGCGAATGGCGGATATGTGAAGGGGAGCAGCTGGGGGGTCGGCGTTAGCCAGTCATACAGCTCGCGGCCCCGCAGCAGCGAAACCCCGGCCTCCCGATAGACCTGGAGGTCGATCATCCACAGGCCTGGCTCGCGATGCAGATGATCCCAGGCCACGCGCCCGCCGATCGCGAGGAACGCCGCGAGCCCGAGCAGGCATGCCAAGGGTTCTCGGCGAATCACGGTCAGGTACGAGCGGAACACGTAGGGCATTGTCTCCCGTCGGTAGTACGGATGCTGACGCAGGAGGTAGCTCGTCAACCTCTCAGTGGACTTCTGCTGGTCACGGATGTGACGCTGCCGGATCACTATGCGTACGACCCATAGCCTTGGCTCAGTTCCCCAAACGCGAAGATGGCAGGGAGGCGTTGGTGATCGGCGGGCTCACACAGCGAACGGCGTGGCGGATCGTGGCCATGCTTGCCATCGCCGTGGCCTTCGCCGGCAGCGCATTCCTGCGGTGGGGACAGCCGGGCCAAGCGGCGACCCTGGCCGGCGAGGCGGCTCGAACGCCAGCCGATGTGTCCCCA
>JBKPTD010000062.1:0-15464 GCA_046735375.1 Actinomycetota bacterium
CGGAGGCTTTGCGAGACGGCGCGGGTGAGCTCCTCGAGTCCATCAGGCTCTTCGACGTTTACACCGGCAGCCAGATCGGGGCCGGTCGCCGCTCACTCGCATTCGCGCTGCGATTCCGCGCACCGGACCGTACGCTCACGGTCGAGGAGACGACCGCCGCTCGCGATGCCGCGGTGGCCGAGGCGGCCCGCCGTACCGGAGCCGAGTTGCGGCACTAGTGTCCCTTGCCAGAAATTCGTCGCATATCTCCGCGCCCGGGGCGGCGCCTCGCTACGTTCTCGTCGTCACCGTTAGCGCCGTTAGCGGCCTCCGCCTCGGCCTTGGCGATGCATCCACCCGGCCACGAATCTATGCACCGAATTTCTGGTCGGCACACTAGCCGGGACCTACTCCGTCCCGGGACCGATGTTCTTGAGGGCTTCGCGTTGCGACAGGCCGGAGAGAGCAGTGCGGCGATCGGCGACGAATGACCGCACCCAGTCCGGGTCGCGCTTGGCCACCTCGCGCAAGGCCCATCCGATCGCCTTGCGGATGAAGAAGTCCCGGCCGTCGAGGTTGGAGTCGATGGCGAAGGTGAGCAGGTTGCGGTCGGTGGCTTCCTTGTGGCCGATCTGGCAGATGATCGCGGTACGCCGCTTCCACAGGTGGCTGTCGGTCGCCCAGGCCCGCATGATCGGCGTCACTGCCCCGGGCTCGGCGCGCAGGATCGGACCAATCCGCCGGATGGCGATCTCATCGACGTAATCCCACCACGCGCCGGTCGACACAAGCTCGGTGTAAAGCCCCGTGACAAGATCGACCCGCTGGTAGGGCACATATGCCGGATAGCCGCTCAGCGCGATGGCGGCATAGCGCTCCTCGCGGTGGGTTGCGGTGCGCCAGAGCAGTTCGACGGCGCGCAGCCAGCTCGCTCGATCTGGCAATGGGAAGTTGGTGAATGTGATCTTGAACAGCGCCTTCTGGCCTGGCGCGGGCACGCCGTAGAAGGGCATCGTCGATTTCATGTACGCCTGCATGATCGGCGCCCGCGTCGGATCGGCCGCGGCCCGCAAGCCGGCACGCACCGCGTCGAGAAGATCACGTGCCGGATCCGCCACGCAGACGGACGCTAGCGCACGCTGACCTCGAACGGTCAGCCCGCCGGCGAACGCCGTGCCTCGCCGGAGCGGCCCTGAGAGGACAGGTCGGGTAGCCCGGGCCTGGGTGGTGAAGCTTACGAATCGGCCGAGAAGATGCCAACTGGTGACGGAAGTCGAGATTCCCCGCCATACCGTTATGCGGTGAGCGTCGTCCGACGGGACGCGATACGCCGGTGGTCGATGGTGGCCGGTGGTGTGGCAGTTCTGTGCTCGTCGCCCGTCGTGATCGGCGCATGGCCGGTTGCCGATCAAGGCATCGACCCAACGGTGCTCAGGAATCGAGTCGTCTCATCGGCGGCTCAGCCCTACCAGGGCTACGTCGAGACGACGAGCCACATCGCGCTGCCGGACCTGCCGCAGATCGGTGAGGTCGCAAAGCTCTTCGCGGGCACGACCCGTATCCGCACCTGGTTCGCCACACCATCGGCATGGCGAGTCGCCGTCTTGACCCCCACGGGGGAGCAGGACACGTACCGGACTGCGGACGGGACCTTCATCTGGAACTACGAGCGCAACCTCGTCACCGGGATCGTTGGCGAGCTGCCCATCCGGCTTCCGTGGGCGGCCGACCTCACGCCTCCGGCACTGGCGCATCGCGTGCTCGCTGCGGCGAAAGGTGACCCGGTAAGCCGGCTGCCGTCACGCAGAATCGCCGGGATGGCGGCCGGAGGATTCAGGGTCACGCCGCAGGACGCGGCGTCGACGATCGGCCGGATCGATGTGTGGGCGGACACTGAGACCGGTCTGCCGGTGCGGGTGGAGATCGGCGCGAAAGGCGCCAGTCGGGCGGTGCTCACCTCTCGCTTCCTCGATGTCAGCCGGCAGGCTCCCGCTCCGAAGGTGATCGCCCCGGTTCGGCCGACCTCGGCAATCCTCACAGCGACGAACGCGCCCGATGTCGCCTCGTCTCTTAATTCCGTCGCCTACTTCCCACTGCCAGGCAGTCTGGGCGGCCGGCCACGAATGCCGACGCCTGAGGTGGTCGCCGGGGTCGGAACCTACGGATACGGCTTGTCGACACTTGTTGCCGTGCCGTTGCCCGGCCGCCTTGGTGGCCGCGCGATCGGCTCCGCGGAGAAGGCGGGCGCCCTCCCGGTCGACTTCGACGCTGGTCATGGGCTGGAGATGCGCACCTCGCTGCTCACCACGCTCCTCGTGTGGTCGGGCGATCAGTTGAACCAGCAGGCCTTCCTCCTCGCCGGTTTCGTCACGCCGCGGGTCATGGAACGAGCCGGATCCGACCTGCTCGACTATGTGCAGGGCTTCGGATGATCACCACTCGCGCACTCACGAAGCGGTACGGGTCGATCCTCGCCGTCGACAGCGTGGACCTCTCGGTTCGCGGCGGGGACCGGTACGGTCTGCTCGGCCCGAACGGCTCGGGCAAGACGACCCTGTTGCGGCTCATCCTCGGCCTGGTCTACGCGACGAGCGGCGAGATCGAGGTGATGGGTGCCTCCGTGCCCCGCCGGGTGCGTGACGTACTCCCCGACGTTGGCGCGCTCGTTGAAGGCCCGGCGGCCTACGGCCACCTGTCAGGGCGGGCGAATCTCGTGTTGTTCGACCGCGCCGGCCCGGCAAGGGGCGGCGGGCGGCGCACCAGGCGCGGCAGAGTCCATGAGGCACTTGAGCGCGTCGGCCTGGCCGGAGTGGACAACCGACCGGTTAAGGCGTACTCGCTCGGCATGCGGCAACGGCTCGGATTGGCGGCGGCGCTGCTCAATGCGCCGCGACTGCTCGTGCTCGACGAGCCGACCAACGGGCTCGACCCGCAAGGGATCAGGGAGATCAGAAACCTCCTGTCCGAGCTGAACGCCGCCGGGACGACCCTCTTCCTCTCCAGCCACCTGCTGGCCGAGGTCGAACAGCTCTGTACACGGGTCGGCGTGATCGACCGCGGACGTCTCGTCCTCGAGGAGTCGGTGGAGACGCTCCGGGCGCCAACCGGCCGAGCCGTCGTCAGGACGCCGGACGTCGACCGGGCTGCGGCGCTGCTCGACGGGCGCATCGAAGCCCGCTCGGGAGACCGCCTGGTCGTCAGACACTCCGATCCGGCCGAACTCAACGGCCTGCTTGTCAAGGCCGGCCTGCGGGTTGCCGAGATCGGCGCCGAGCGCAGGTCGCTCGAGGACGTCGTCCTGCAGGTGACAAGTGCCGGGTCGGATCGGGTGGACGAGTCGAGCCAAGACGACTCGCGTCCGTCGCAGGCATCGTGATGATCACTGTCGAGCTGGTCAAGCTGTGCCGCAGACCGCGGACCTGGGTCAGCCTGTTCCTCCTCTGCGCCTTGCCGGCCACGATCGCGATCTTCCTGGCGGTGACAAAGGTCGGCCCGGCACCGGGGGAGGAGCCAGTGTTCCTGGCTGCCGTACTCGCCAACGGCGCTCTCTTCCCGGCGGCCGCTCTCGCGATCGTGCTGCCGATCTTCCTGCCGGTCGCGGTCGCTGTGATCGCCGGCGACTCGGTCGCCGGTGAGGCGTCGACTGGCATGCTCCGCTATCTCCTCATCCGGCCCGTGGGCCGGACGAGGCTCCTCGTCGCGAAGCTGATCGCGATCGTCGCCTTCGTCCTCCTGGCGGTTGTCACGGTCGCGGTGACCTCCTACATCATCGGTATCTCGCTGTTCGAGGCACAGCCGGGAGCGACGGTCACGACCGTGTCCGGCGCGTCACTGACACCAACCGAGGTGCTCGTGCGCACCGCTGGCGCGCTCGTCTACGTTGCGATATCAATGCTCGGCGTCGCAGCCATCGCCCTCTTCCTGTCAACCGTGACCGACTCCTCGCTCGGCGCTGCTCTGGGTGCGCTCGCCGCGCTCGTCACGAGCACCGCCCTTGTCACGCTCGATGCTGCCGCAGCGGTCCGCCCGTACCTTCCAACTCGATACTGGCTGGCTTGGATTGACTTCTTTAGAGATCCGATCCTGTGGCGCGACATCGAGCGCGGCGTCGCGCTGCAAGCGGTGTACGTGGTCGTGCTGCTTGCGGCCGCGTGGGCGAACTTCAGTACCAAGGACGTCACGAGCTGACCGCGCATGCGTGACGGTGCGTAGCCGCGTCGAACCAGGGGCCGGCCCGCCGGCTAGCGCGCCAGGGTCGCAAGGGGCGCTCGGGCGAGAGGTGGGCGGTGACCCGAGCGATCGGCGTCAGCAGGCCGCAGAGGTGGGGGGTGTCAGCGGCCCGGGCGCGATCGCGGCGACGACCATCCGGACCACGGCTGGGTTCGCGGGCAGCTGGGAGTGTTCCACCTTGAGGGCAGGGCAGACGGACTGAACCGAGAGGCTGATCGCTCCTTCGAGGCGGGCCGAATCAGGCGGTGTGACGGTCTGGTCCTGCACAGTCCACAGTGACAGCCACGCCGGCGGGTGGACGACCGGCGTCACCAGACCGGCAAGCAGATGGCTCCCAGGCACGAGCTGCTGGCATGCAGTCGGGCAGGCGCCGGGGAGTGCCGCCGCGCCCGCTGCCGCGAGCGTGGTGCCGTGATGCGGCGAGCCAATGGTGATGATCCTGCGTGCCTTGTGCGCGCCGTCGTGTTCCTGCGACCAGAGGCGGGCGACGATACCGCCGGCCGAATAACCGATCAGGTCGACCGACGGTGCTCCGTCGCGCAGCGCATCGGACACGTACTCGTCGACGACCGCTGCCTGCTCGTGAAGATCTCCAGTTCCGGCTGCCGGCAGTCGTACGACGCTCACTGGCCTTCCCGTCGCTCTGATCTGCGCGGCCAGCACGTCCAGAGTCCGAGCCTCCCCGCCGTACCCGGGCACCAGGACAACCGGTCCCGCCTCCGCCTGCCTAGGGACCGGACGATCGGCCCGCGCCACGTCGCCGTCGCCGCCGGTGAGCGTGACGATCCCGAATGCGGCGAGTGCCGCAGTCCCGAGAACGCAGCCGAGGACGAGCAGGCGACGGCGCGGGCTCAACCCGGCGAGGCGGCCGAGCCCTCCAGCCGAACGGCGACTCACAGCGCCAATGCTGCCCCGGCCGTGGTTTCTTCAGTCGGCTGAGCCTCTATCTCCCGCAGTACTCGAGGCGGTTAGCTCTCTTAACTGTTGCATGAGATTCAGGTTATCTGCATACTCATACACCTGGAGGTGCGCCCATGGGCATGCGAGCGGCCGTCGCAGGAGCGACGGGGTACGCGGGTGGTGAGGTGCTGCGCCTGCTCGCCAGTCATCCGGAGTTCGAGATAGGCCCGGTAACCGCACAGAGCAGCGCGGGTGACCGACTCGGTGCCCTGCAGGCGCACCTGCCGGATCTCGCAGACCGAGTGGTGGAACCCACAAGCCCGGAGACGCTCGCCGGCGCCGACATCGTCTTCCTCGCCCTGCCACACGGCGCGTCAGCGCCACTGGCCGCCCGGCTTCCCGCCGAACTACCCATCGTCGACCTCGGTTCCGATCACCGGCTCGCCAATCCGTCCGCCTACGCCACCTACTACGGCGGCGATCATCCGGGTGCGTGGACATACGGCTTGCCTGAGCTGCCGGGGCAGCGGGTGGAGGTGGCGGCCGCCACCCGAGTGGCTGGGACCGGATGTCACGCGGTCGCGGCGAATCTCGCACTCGCGCCCCTGGTGGCTGCCGACCTCGTCGACCGCGATGACGTGGTGATCACCTCGGTGACCGGGACGTCGGGTGCAGGCAGGAAGGCCGTCCCGCACTTGCTCGGCGCAGAGGTGATGGGTGACCTCAGCGCCTACAGCGTCGGCGCCCACCGGCACGTCCCTGAGATCCTCCAGGCCACTGGCATCCGCTCGCTGAGCCTCACCCCCGTCCTCGCGCCGTTGCCTCGGGGAATCCTGCTGACCGCGAGTCTGAAGCCGGCGCGGTCGGGGCTGACCGCGGACACGGTACGAGAGGTACTTGCTCGGGCTTACGCCGGCGAGCCTTTTGTGCACATCCTCCGTGAGGGGCGCTGGCCGCACACGAAATCGACCCTGGGCACCAACGCCTGCCACATACAGGCCACTGTCGATGCTGGCTCGGGCCGCGTCACCGTGTGCGCGGCGATCGACAACCTCGGCAAGGGAACGGCCGGGCAAGCCATCCAGTGCGCGAATCTCATGCTCGGCCTGGACGAGACCGCCGGCCTCACCACGAGCGGAGTCGCGCCATGAGCGAGAGCGGCGGCTGGCTGCCCGGCTGGCCGGAACAGTACGAGGCGTCGGTCATGGCGACCTACGGACTGCCGAAGCGGCTGCTCGTTCGGGGCGAAGGCTGCTACGTCTGGGACGACCACGGCAGCCGCTATCTCGATTTGCTGGCCGGCATCGCGGTCAACTCGCTCGGCCACGCTCATCCCAGCTTGGTAGCAGCCGTCACCGAGCAGATCGGTGTGCTGGGCCACACGTCGAACTTCTTCGCGACGGCACCGCAGATCGCACTCGCCGACCGGCTGCTCACGCTCACGGGCGTCGGCGCCAACGGCCGGGTCTTCTTCTGCAACTCAGGGGCGGAGGCCATCGAAACGGCGTTCAAGATCTCCCGGAAGACGGGCAGACAAAAGCTCCTCGCCGCCCGCGGCAGTTTCCACGGCCGCACCATGGGGGCCCTCGCACTCACCGGCCAGCCTGCCAAGCAGGTGCCGTTCGCACCTCTCCCGCCTGAGGTCGTCTTCATCGAGTACGGCGATGAGGCAGCGCTGTCCGCCGCGATCGACGAGGACACCGCAGCCGTTTTTCTCGAGCCCGTGCAGGGCGAGGGAGGTGTGGTCCCGCCGCCGACCGGATACCTCGCGGCCGCCCGGGAGATGACAGCACCTCGCGATGCGCTGCTTGTCGTGGACGAGATCCAGACCGGGATCGGCCGAACCGGCAGCTGGTTCGCGTACCAGAGAGAAGGCATCACTCCCGACGTCGTCACTGTCGCCAAAGGCCTAGCGGGCGGAATCCCGATCGGCGCGTGCATAGGCATCGGCACCGCGGCGACCCTTCTGGCCAAAGGCGAGCACGGCAGCACATTCGGCGGAAACCCGCTCGCCTGTGCCGCCGCGCTGGCTGTCCTCGACACCATCGAACGGGATGGACTGGTCGACTCGGCTGCAAAGGTGGGTGAGCATCTCGCCGCGGCCATCGAGGCATTGGGCCACCCGCTCATCACCGGCGTCCGCGGCAGCGGCCTGCTCATCGGGATCACGCTTGCCCAGCCGGTCGCGGCGCGGGTCACCGCGGTCGCGCTCGACGCCGGCTACATCGTGAACGATGTCGCACCAGACGTGGTCCGGCTGGCCCCGCCGCTCATCCTGACGGCGGCACAGGCCGACGAGTTCGCTGCGGCGCTGCCCGCGATCCTCGACGCCGCCGCGATTCCCGCAGTCTCGGACGGCACGGCAACGCACCCCCTCGGTTCGACTCTGGAGCACGGGTGAACGACCGCAAACGTCCATTCGAAGCCACCGTCGCGCCCAGCGTGATCCCACAGACGAAGGCGGCTCGGCAGCGCCGGATCGTCGAGCTGCTCACCAGGACGACGGTGCGGTCGCAGGCCGAGCTGGTTCGCCTGCTGGCCTCAGATGGCATCGAGGTCACTCAGGCGACCCTCTCCAGGGATCTCGAAGAGCTTGGCGCGGTGAAGATCCGTGATTCCTGGGGCCAGCTGGTGTACGCCGTCCCGGCCGAGGGCGGGGATCGCACGCCGCAGCTGGCACCAGAGCCCGGCACCGGCGAGACCCGGTTGGCCAGGGCCGCCGGCGAACTGCTCGTGGCAGCCGAATCGTCGGCGAACCTGGTCGTGCTGCGGACTCCGCCGGGCGCGGCGCAGTTCCTCGCGTCCGTCCTCGATCAATCGGCGTTGGCGACCGTCATCGGCACCATCGCCGGCGACGACACCGTTCTCGTGATCGCCCGGGATCCGGATGGCGGGCCGGCACTTGCCGCGCACCTGCTCTCCCTCGCTCAGTCCAGCCGATGACCGGCATACACGCTGACGGAAACGATCCCGCGGACGAAACGATGCACGGGTTCGTGGCGACGGCAGGCCCCCGATTGAGGCCGCACGACGCAGCCAGCACCACCCCAGTTGATAAAGAAGGAGCACCAGAGTGACCAAGCGCGTCGTTCTCGCCTATTCCGGCGGCCTCGACACGTCGGTAGCCATCGGCTGGATCGCCGAGGCGACCGGCGGTGAGGTCGTCGCCGTCGCAGTCGATGTCGGGCAGGGAGGTGAGGACCTCGAGGTCGTCCGGCAGCGCGCACTCGCTTGCGGCGCGGTGGAGGCCGCTGTCGTCGACGCGCGCGACGAGTTCGCCGACGACTATTGCCTGCCGGCCTTGCGCGCCGGTGCCCTCTACATGGACCGCTACCCGCTGCTGTCCTCACTGTCGCGCCCGCTCATCGTCAGGCACCTCGTCGGCGCAGCTCAGGTGTTTGGCGCCGATGCCGTCGCGCACGGGTGCACGGGAAAGGGCAACGACCAGGTGCGCTTCGAAGTCGGTGTCGGTGCCCTCGCGCCGGGTCTCCGCGTGCTCGCGCCGGTCAGGGACACCGGCATGTCCAGGGACAAGGCGATCGCGTTCGCCGAGGAAAAGGGCCTGCCGATCGACCAGTCCAAGCGTTCCCCCTACTCGATTGACCAGAATCTGTGGGGTCGGGCGATCGAGACCGGCTTCCTGGAGGATCCGTGGAATCCGCCGGTCGAGGACCTTTTCGCGTACACGGCCGACCCGGACGTTTCGCGCGATCCCGACGAGGTCGTCATCGCCTTCGAGGCGGGCCGGCCGGTCGCACTCGACGGGGAGCAGCTAACCATGCGCGAGGTCGTTGCGGCGCTAAACGAGCGCGCCGGCGTGCAGGGTGTCGGACGCATCGACATGGTCGAAGACCGGCTGGTCGGCATCAAGAGCAGAGAGGTGTACGAGGCGCCGGCTGCCGTGACACTCCTTACCGCCCGGGAAGAGCTGGCCGCACTGACTGTCGACCGCGATCTCGCCCGGTTCGCACGGACCGTGAGTCAGCGGTGGGCTGAACTGGTCTATGACGGACTCTGGTTCTCTCCACTGCGCGAGGCGCTCGACGCCTTCATCGTCGAGACCAACGCGTACGTCACAGGCGAGGTCAGGGTGGTCCTCCACGGCGGCCGCGCGGTGGTAACGGGTCGACGCAGCGACCAGTCCCTCTACGACTATGGCCTTGCGACATACGACTCGGGCGACACCTTCGACCAGTCCCTGGCCAGAGGTTTCGTCGAGCTCTGGGGCCTTCCGACCAAGATCGCGGCACGCCGGGCGGCACGCAGCTCAGCGAGATGAGCCTGCCGCCGTCAGGCTGTGGCCTACTGGACGGCGAACCGGGTTCGGCCGGTAAGGCGAGGAGGCGTGGATGCGACTGTGGGGCGGGCGGTTCGAGCACGCGCCGTCGAAGGCAGTCGCGCGGCTCTCGCGCTCGGTTCACTTCGACTGGCGACTGGCGCCCTACGACCTCGCGGCCTCGCGCGCGCACGCGCGCGTGCTGAACAAGGCAGGCCTGCTCACCGATCCGGAGCTAGCGGCGCTGCTCGACGGGCTGGCCCGGCTGTGCGCGGATGTGGAGTCTGGAGAGTTCGCGCCGATTGCGACCGATGAGGACTGTCACACTGCGCTCGAACGGGGGCTGATCGAGCGGCTAGGGCCGGATCTCGGCGGCCGACTGCGGGCGGGACGATCAAGGAACGACCAAGTAGCGACGCTCTTCAGGATGTACCTTCGCGATCACGCTCGGGACACCGCCGCCGCGATCATCGACGTACAAGATGCTCTGATCGCGCAAGCGCGGGCCCATCAGCGGACAGTCATGCCGGGGCGGACCCATTTTCAGCATGCTCAGCCGGTCCTCCTGGCGCACCACCTGCTCGCGCACGTCCACGCACTGAGCCGTGATGTGCAGCGGCTGCAGGACTGGGACGGGCGCTGCGCGGTGTCGCCTTATGGCTCTGGCGCGCTGGCGGGCTCCTCAGTTGGGCTTGATCCCGACCAGGTTGCGGCCGACCTCGGCTTCGACTCGGCCGCCGACAACTCGATCGACGCGACAGCCTCCCGTGACTTCGCCGCCGAGCTGGCCTTCGTCCTGGCGATGGTCGGCCTCGACATGTCGCGGGTGGCCGAGGAGATCGTGATCTGGGCGAGCCTGGAGTTCGGCTATGTAACGCTCGACGATGCGTACGCCACGGGCTCCTCGATCATGCCGCAGAAGAAGAACCCGGACGTCGCCGAGCTCGCTAGAGGAAAGGCGGGTCGGCTCGTCGGAAATCTGACCGCGATGCTGACCATGCTCAAGGGACTCCCACTGGCCTACAACCGGGATCTGCAGGAGGACAAGGAGGCGTTGTTCGACTCGCTGGACACCCTCGACCTCGTGTTGCCGGCCTTGGCCGGCCTGCTGGCGACCCTACGGTTCGACGCCGAACGCCTGGCAGCGCTGGCATCCGCGGGCTTCTCGCTCGCGACCGACGTGGCGGAGTGGCTGGTACGCCGTGGCGTCGCATTTCGCGATGCCCACGAGATCGCCGGTGCCGCCGTCCGCCGATGTGAAGAGCTGGGGATCGCTGATCTTGCCGGGCTGACTGACGAGGAGCTCGCGGCGCTGTCGCCCCATCTCACCCCGGCTGTCCGTGAGGTGCTAACGGTCGAAGGGTCCATCGCGGCACGCAATACACGCGGTGGAACGGCCCCGGCACAGGTAGCAGCTCAGCTCGCTGTCCTCGAGCGGGACGTCGTGGCGCAGCGCGATTGGGCGAGCGCTCGCCCGCACGACCCGCATTGCGTGGAGCCGTCCGGATAGCGCACGGCGAGGGACAACGGATCATGCGGGCGCGCGCTTGCCAGCAGAATTCGCGGAATGCGCTGGGCGGGCGTACGAATGTCTGATCACGGCGCGAGCCGCCACTCACCGGCCAGGCGGCGTTACGGCAGCGGCCGCCGCTCGCCGGTCACGCTGCCCACGGGCGCATGGAGCAGCCGATGTTCTGGCACTCCGATCGAGCCGATTCAGTCACGGGGGAGGATGGAGGGGTGACTGCAGAAAGTTCACCCGTCGAAATCATGCGTGGGCTTGCGGAGAATGACGAAGAGCTCGTGAAGCTCTTGGCACGGCGTGAGCGGCTGCTGAGGGCATCTGCGGCCGACCCGTCCGGTCCGCTGCCTCAGGACCCCGATGAGCTCGCAGCTCGGGCACGGAATCTCGCCCTCGTCCACGGGCTCAATCCAAAGGTTGCCGAACAGGTGTGGCAGGCCATGCTCGAGGGATTCGGAGGCATCTATCGCGGTGAGTTCGCGGGCTCATGATCCGTGGATCGGGCCGTCTCTCCCGGCGGCAGCGTCGCCGGCGGCCCGTCCAGGACCCCGCCGCCACCGTGCCGTCCCCCGGTGTCGCCGCGGCTGAGGCCGTGGTGGCCGTTCCCACTGAGGCGGCCAGCGCTGCTCCTGCTGAGGCCCGCACGGCTGCTCCTGCTGAAACCGCCCTGGCCGCCGCGGCCGCACGCACTGAGGTCGCCGACGCTGGCGGCTACCGGCACCACGGCAGGCCGCGGTGACTCCCCTTGACGTCCTCGCTCTTGGCGCTGCTGGTGCCGCTGCCGGGGCGATCAACACCGTGGTCGGGTCCGGGTCGCTCATTACCTTCCCGACCTTGCTCGCGCTCGGCTATGCACCGGTGCTCGCGAACGTCACCAACACCGTCGGGATCTTCCCCGGCTCGGTGAGCGGCGTCGTCGGCTATCGACGTGAGCTTCGGGGCGGGGTAGGTCGGGCCGTGCGGTTCGGCGTGCTGTCCACCTTTGGCAGCATTGCTGGGGCTTTGCTACTCCTCCAACTTCCCGAGTCGGCGTTCGACGCGATCGTCCCGGCCTTGATCCTCATCGCCTGCGTACTCGTGGCCATCCAGCCTCGCCTCAGTGCGTGGTTGACCGCACGACAGCGGCGAGGTCAGCACGGGGGCCCGCTGCTCTGGCTGGGGATCCTCTTTACCGGGGCGTACGGGGGCTATTTCGGAGCGGCGCAGGGCGTCCTCCTCATCTCGCTGCTAGCGATCTTCATCGACGACGATTTGCAGCGGCTGAATGCCCTCAAGAATGTGCTCGCCGGCGTCGCCAATGGCGTTGCCGCGGTGGTGTTCATCTTGATCTCGGAGGTCGCTTGGGGAGCCGCCGCCTCGCTGGCCGTTGGCGCCATCATCGGTGGTCAGCTCGGGGCGACGGTCGGCCGTAGGCTCCCACCGCCGATCTACCGGACCACGATCGTGCTCGTCGGCCTTGTCGCCGCGAGCGTGCTGATCGTGACCTAGTGCGGCACGAGCTCACCGGAGGATGGCCGAATGATGACCGACCGGGATGGGATATGCGCGTGAGCGACGAGCTGTCAGTCCTCCCTCGCGACCTCCTCGAGCACCCGGCCGTCGAGGTCGCGCCGCTCGTGCTTGGCTGCGTGGTCGTCCACGACTCGCCCGAGGGTCGGGTGGCCGTCAGGCTCACCGAGGTGGAGGCGTACGCAGGCGAAGGCGAGGATCCGGGCTCGCATGCCCATCGCGGCGAGACCGCACGCAACACGGTGATGTTCGGGCCGCCTGGCCATCTGTACGTCTACTTCACCTACGGCATGCACTGGTGCGCGAACGTCGTCTGCCTTCCTCGCGGCCGCGCGTCGGCCATCCTCCTGCGCGGGGGCGAGGTGAGCGAGGGGGAGCAGCTCGCGCGGGCCAGGCGAGCCGCCGCACGGTCATCCGCAGAGCTGGCGCGTGGACCGGCACGACTGGCACAGGCCCTTGGGCTCACCGGGGCCGCAAATGGTCTGGATCTCTGTGACGGTCGAGGGCCGCTTTTTCTGTACGCCGGTGAGGCCGTGGATCAGTCACTCGTCCGGACCGGGCCGCGGACCGGCGTCGGCGGTGATGGCGCGGCCAGGCCATGGCGATTCTGGCTCGACGGCGAACGAACTGTCAGCCCGTACCGCGCTCATATGCCCAAGCAGCGAGCATCGGGGGCCGCGGCGGCCGGAGCAGGCTGACCGTTTCCCTGTGCATGTGTCGTGGCTTGCACCGCAGGAACTGTGTCGCAGTGACCTTCATCCATGGGGAAGAATCTTGCGGGTGACGGACATCCTCGACGACCTGCACTGGCGTGGCCTGATCGCGCTGACCACCGACGAGCAGGCGCTTCGTAAGGCGCTCGCGGCCGGGCCGCTGACCCTCTACGGCGGCTTCGATCCGACCGCACCGAGCCTGCACATCGGGAATCTGGTCCTCATCCTGACCCTGCGCCGGTTTCAGCTGGCCGGTCATCGCCCGCTCGGCTTGGTCGGAGGCGCGACCGGGCTGATCGGCGACCCGAGCGGAAAGTCCGCCGAGCGTGTGCTGAACGATCGTGATGTCGTTGCCGCTTGGGTCGACAGGTCGCGGGCCCAGATCGAGCCGTTCCTTGACTTCGCCGGGCCAAACGCGGCGCGGATGGTGAACAACCTGGACTGGACCGCTCAGCTGTCCGCGATCGACTTCCTGCGTGACATCGGCAAGCACTTCCCGGTGAACCGGATGGTCAGCCGCGAATCGGTCGCCGCGCGGCTTGATGCCGGCATCAGTTACACCGAGTTCAGCTACCAGATCCTGCAGGCGATGGACTTTCTCGAGCTGCACCGTCACTTCGGATGCCGGCTTCAAGCTGGTGGCAGCGATCAGTGGGGCAACCTCACCGCGGGGGTCGACCTGATCCGCCGCGTCACCGGTGAGCGCGTACACGCCCTGGCGACGCCGCTGATCACGAAGGCGGACGGGACCAAGTACGGCAAGACTGAGGGCGATGCGGTGTGGCTCGACCCGGAGATGACCTCTCCGTATGCCTTCTACCAGTTCTGGTTCAACCAGGCGGACGCCGACGTGATCCGGTTGGTCAAGGTCTACAGCTTCCGCAGCCAGGAGGAGATCGAGGAACTCGAGAAGCAGACCGCGGAACGGCCCGCGGCACGAGTCGCCCAGCGGGCGTTGGCCAGCGAGCTGACTGCGCACCTGCACGGCGACGGCGAGCTTGCTCGGGTCGAGGCGGCGAGCCGGGCGCTGTTCGGGCAGGGCGATCTTCGCGACCTGGACGATCGGACGCTAGCGGCCGCGCTTGCCGAAGTGCCGTCGGCTGAAGTTCCCCTGGTTAACGGCGTGCTCCCGCCCATCTCCGACCTGCTGGCCCTGGCTGGCCTGGTGCCGAGCAAGTCAGCGGGGCGGCGAACGGTGGCCGAGGGCGGTGCGTACATCAACAACCGCAAGGTCACTGACCCCGAGGAGACGATCGGCGAGCCGGACCTGTTGTTCGGGCGATGGGCCGTCCTCCGACGCGGCAAGCGCCACATTGGCGCGGTGCGGGTCGTCCGCTGAGCTGGCCCGGGAATGTCTTGGGTGACCTGCGCGTTCTACCCAAGGTCGGAACGCACGTTCGCCCACGTCGCGGTGCCGCAGCGCCGCCGGAAGGCCCGTCAACCCACTTTGCAGGTTGCTGTCGCCGGACGGCCGGAACTCGGAGGAACGCCTCAACAGGCGGGCACGGATATCGATTTGACTTGCCTCGGTCGATCTCCATAGGGTTCTCGACGTTCGCCGGACTGGGAGGAACGGACACCGATCGAGGTGGCCGGTCCCGCGGCGATCCCCACCTCCACCACTGTCCGCACGATTGCTATCGCTGCGGTATGTGTCGGTCTGTGGGACCGGGAGATGCGAAACCCCATGGTCGTTTGACGGGGGGTAGGTCGACCGGTAAGGTTAGAGAGTTGCCCCGATGACCGGCCGAAAGGCCTTTGATTCGGTGTGCGCCCGCTCCTTGAGAACTCAACAGCGTGCTAAAAGTCAATGCCAATAACCCCGTCCGCGGGGGCTTCGGCCTCTGCGCACGGATTTCCTTTGTTTCGGATCACTCCGATTCGATCTTGCTGGTAGTCCGGGTCTCGTTTCGATGAGACGCGGTCCCAAATAGACCTTTACGGAGAGTTTGATCCTGGCTCAGGACGAACGCTGGCGGCGTGCTTCACACATGCAAGTCGAGCGGTGAAACCCCTTCGGGGGTGGATCAGCGGCGAACGGGTGAGTAACACGTGGGCAACCTGCCCCTAGCACTGGGATAACCCCGGGAAACCGGGGCTAATACCGGATATGACCTCCGAGGGCATCCTCTGGTGGTGGAAAGTTCCGGCGGCTAGGGATGGGCCCGCGGCCTATCAGCTCGTTGGTGGGGTAATGGCCCACCAAGGCGACGACGGGTAGCCGGCCTGAGAGGGTGACCGGCCACACTGGGACTGAGACACGGCCCAGACTCCTACGGGAGGCAGCAGTGGGGAATATTGCACAATGGGCGCAAGCCTGATGCAGCGACGCCGC
>JBKPTD010000063.1:0-5972 GCA_046735375.1 Actinomycetota bacterium
CTTCGTGCAGCTCGAGCGGTTGCTGGTCGAGCTGGTGACCCCATGCGGCGCTGATCGATCTTTCGCGATCTTGGGCGGAAATCTTACGGGACGAGACCCGAATTAGGCGTGGCGCCACGCAGGTAGGAGCAGGTCAGCGAAGCAAGCGCCGCGCAAGCGCCGCCGAGCACGGATAATCGCAGGTTCGCGGGTCGGCAGAAGCGAGGTCTGGCCGATGTCGCGGTCCAAATTGACGTTCACCTGATCGTCGTCCGCCCCTGGCAACACATGTGGTCGGTCAGGCACAGACCGATGCGTCACGGGTGGAAGCCTCCGCGGCCGAGACATGCCTTTCTGCGCCGGGACGACCGACCGGTCAGTCCTGTCCCGGCGAGCATTCACCCGGGCAGCGTTGGCGCAAGTCCGAACCAGGGCAGCACCGTGGTATCGAACCGCGTCATGCCGGAGATCCCGCCTCCCGCAAGGGTGAACACCATCACACCATTGGCGTGGGCGATGGCGTCTGCCGGCTCGCGGAGATACATGCCGAATGCCGGCTGACCGTTGGCCCGGGTCGGGACCACCCGGAAGGTAAAGCCAGGCCGGAAGATGACAGCGGCAAGGAACCGGGCGACCAGCTCGCGGCCTACGTATTCCAGCGGGATCGGCGGCATCGTCAGCAGGACGTCATCCGTCAGCAACGCGACGAGTTTGTCGATGTCCCCGGTCTCGTACGCGATGGTGAGCTGATCTACGAGATGCTGTTCGGTGGCTGATCCTTGCGCCGGCGGAGGTTGTCGATCCGGGGTAGACGGGAGCTGCTCCTGGATCGAAGCGCGGGCGCCCTTGAGTGCGCTGGTCACCGACTCATCCGTGGTATCGAGCATCGCAGCGATCTCCCGGGCGCGAAAGCCGAGGACGTCGCGCAAGATGAGCACCGCTCGCTGGCGCGGCGGCAGCCGTTGCACCGCAGAGATAAACGCGAGCGAGATCGCTTCCTTAGCCTCGTAGCGGGCCTCCGGGCCGGGAGTGGCGTCGGCGAGCCCTTCGGCGAGCGCATCGGGGTACGGCTGCAGCCAGCTGACCTCGCCCATCCGGGTCGGCTCAGGCACCGCGAGCCCAGGCGGCGGCCAGTCGGTTTGTGGCCGGCGGCGGGCCGAGCGCAGCGCGAGCAGACACCGGCTCGTGGCGACCTTGTACAGCCAGGTCCGAACTGTGGCCCGCCCTCCGAATCCAGCAATCCCCTGCCAGGCCGCGAGCAGAGTCTCCTGCAACGCGTCCTCGGCGTCGGCCAGCGAGCCGAGGATCCGGTAGCAGTGCACCTGCAGCTCACGCCGGTACGGATCGATGAGGCGGGCGAATGCCTCGTCATCGCCTGACTGGGCCCGCGCGAGCAGATCCACCGTCATGCCGCATCCCTTCAGGATCTGCAGTTCCTCAGTATTGGCCGTCGGTATGCCGACGAAAAGAGGTGGCGCTCAGGGCCATTCGCCGCCGTTGACCGCCCATTTTCCGCGCGCGCCGGTATCTGCACCACTGACAGCAACCACGGTCGCGCAGTCGCGCCAGACATCCCGGCAGGAGAACGGTCATGTCAGAAATCACCGAGGCCCCCGCAGTCGCGTTCGTCCGCGCCCACATGGAGGCGTACACCAACGGCGACCTCGACAAAGCGCGCGGCAATGTCGCGGACAACATCCAGTGCTACACCAACGAGATCCACTTGGACGGCATCGCCCAGTACATGGAGGGTCTGGCCCGGTTCGCGGCCATGCTCGAACCCGGCAGCCTGCGCGTACTGGCCGCCCGCGGTGACAAGCAGAAGGCGATCGTCATGACTGAGCACACAGTCGCTGGTCAGCCGTTCGCCTCGGCCCGCACATTCGAAATCGACGACACCGGCAAGATCGAGGCGGAACGCGTCGTGTTCTTTGGGCCGTCCGCATAACGGCCAGTGGCGCCGCACGTGCGGCAGGTGAGAGCTGCGATCCGCAGCGGACCGTAGGATCCCTCACCATGCACGGCAGAGATCCAGAGGTGCAGCTGTACCTCGATCGGGTCGTCTCGACCCTGCGTGAGCACCTTGGGGCCGAGCTCGTCGGCGTGTACCTGCACGGGTCGCTGGCGATGGGTGCGTTCAACCCTGGGCGGAGCGACGTCGACATCCTCGCCGTTTGTACCGGTGCGCTCTCGCCGAGGCGCAGGAGCCGGCTCGGGGAGGCGCTGGCGGCAATCGCCAGACCCGCCACCGGCGGCGACCTGGAGCTCAGCGTCGTCACCACGTCGGCAGTACGGACCCCCTCTGCCGCACCGTCGTTTGAGATCCATGTGCATACCCACGACGAGCCGCCCGTCGTCGACGGGGCCGATCGTTCGGGCGACGAAGACCTCGTGGTCCACTTCGCTATGGCGCGAGCGCGCGGGCAGGTGCTCTTCGGACCGGAACCTGGCGAGTTGTTCGCCGCACCGGAGCGAGCGTCATTGATCCGTGCGTTGCTCAGCGACATTGACTGGGCTCGTGGAGCCGGAGCTGCCGGGTGGGAGGGCCATCACATGCCCAACCTCGCCTCGATGGCGTATCGGGTGCTGAACGCGGCTCGCTCCTGGCGCTACCTCGAGACCGGCGAACTCGGCTCGAAGGTCGAGGGCGCGATGTGGCTCGAGCGCATGGATCCGGATCCTGACCTCCACAGACTTCTGGATGCGGCCCTCGCGTTCCAGCGGGGTGATGTGCCTGATCCCCCGGACGACCGAGCGGTCAACGCGTTCGTCGATCGAGTGGAAGGCACGCTCCGGAGCGCGATCCAGTGAATCGCTAGGCGGTATACGACACGACAAGCGTTGCTATGGCACATGCAATTCAGCTGGCTGTGGTTGCACTTATTGCCCGCTCACAGGGAGCCGTATATGGACGGCACCTTGGGGGGTTCGGCGGCGAAGCGGGAGGAGGGGCTCCCGCCAGAACTCATAACCCGTGACTGTAGGCGCACCGCGGCCTGCCGCGTGCGCCGGCAGCAGCTCGGGATCTTTGCAGATGCGGACTACCCGCTGGTGACGACCCAGCCGACCAGCGCGCGTCCTGCGTACGGAGGGGAGAACGATATGCAGCAGTCCGAACTGGACGAATTGTTCCGCGGCGATCCGGCGACCATCCACGAAGTCCTTGAGTACCACGGGCTTCTGCCGCGCGTCGTGGACGAGGACTGCCGACCTGCAGAACAGCTCCACCCAGCCCCGGCTGGTGTTTTGGCGAAGCTCGATCCACAGCATCCCCACTCCGCCAAGGCGAGCATGTACGCAAGCTTCCCGTCCGGACTCCACCCGCGTTCAACCCACCGGAACTGCTCATCTGGGGCACCGGCACAATCTCGCCTACCTGATCCTGTACTTCAGCGGCTTGGCGGTCCGGCCGCACGTCGCGGCGATCGACATGGAGGTGTGGGTCAACAGCACGGCCAACATCACGGCGACGAACAGCGCAGGCCTGACCGTGTCGTCGGGCGCTACCAGCGCCCGGGTGGTGTTCCAGATCCCATTGACGCCCAATGCAGACGGATTCGGGGTGGTGTCTCTCACGCCAGGGACCATGAGCCAGGGCTTGTCCTGGTACAGCACCGCCGTGGCCCCAGCCTGACCGGTAGCCACCAAAGTCCCCGGCGCTGGTCAGCCCGTGAGGTCCTTGACCGACACCGTCGAGAGCAACTGTCGCGCTTGGCAGAACGCGGCTGTATCTGCGCCGGGGGACCGCCCCTCTGTACTGCTCTGACTGGCACCCGCGGAAGCAGACGCGTGCGACCGCGGTTCGCCTGGCTGGCTACACGCCCGGCCGACGCCTAGTGCGGGCCGTCCGCCTCGCCACCAGCGTCACCGAGCCGCTCCGGGCGGAGAAGGCCGCCTACCCACCAGTCATGGGGTTGCCCGTTGACGATGCTGCGCTTGCGGAGCGTGCCCTCAAGCTCGAAGCCGAGCCTCTCGGCGAGCGCACGGCGGCGTACACCGCCTCCACGTCGCCGGCGGCAAAGGGCCGAAGCACGAGGCGCTCGGTCTCGATGGTCACGGGCTCCATCGCCGCAGTATTGCTACCGCTTTCTGAGATCGCGAGCGGATTTCTGGCTCACTGGCGGCCCGACAAACCGCGGTCAGCGCTTGTCACGTCGTGTCCTAGCTCATGAACGGCATGAGCTCGGCGGGCATGGTCACGAACGGGCGCATCATGTCGCGGTCTTCGTGTTCAAGGATGTGGCAGTGGTACATGTAGCGGCCGCTGTAGGCGGTGAAACGGACGGCGATCTCGACGATCTCGTTGGGGTTCACCCGGATCGTGTCTTTAAGACCACGCTCGTTGTCGTCAATGGTGTGGGCTAACTCGTCGTCGGGATCGCGTTCAAACGTGACGACGGCCGTGAGGTGGAGGTCCTCGATGCCGCCGTCGGGCATCTCATGGCGGATCGGGCGTCGCGAGAGGATCTGGAACGGATCGAGGTGGACGTGGATCGGGTGCGTGTCGTCCGTGAGGTTGATCAGTTGCCAGACCTCGTCCTTATCGAGCATCGGGAAGAACGTCGTTGTGTGCTCGAAGTGGGCCGCGACAGTCCGGTAGCGAATGGTCCGGTGTCCGTCGACGACGGTGACGAGCGGACCGGTGTCGTCGTCGTTGGCGATAGCAAGCTCCCGCATGGTGAGCATGTTCGGCTCGCCCTCGAGTTCACGCTCGACAAGTGCGATCGCCCGGCGCGGTGCGCCGACCAGGGCCTCGGGCGCCGGCCGGCGATAGTCGGTCCCGAGCTCGACGGGGATCGTCCGGCGGGTGCCCTGGCCCGGGACGACGCGGAAGGCCATGACCTGCGGATAAGGCAGCATCCCTTCGAGGTCCGCGGCTTGCGGTGCGTCGGCGGCGGGAATGGACGTGCCGTCGAAGGGGGCAATCGCGGTGTTGAGCAGCGTGAGCTGCGTGCCCGGTGCCAGGTCAGAGAAGTCGATGAGCAGGTCCGCGCGCTCGGCGGACGCGAGCACGAGCCCATCCGGCGGCACTCGCACTGGGGCGCGGAGCAGCCCGTGGTCGGTACCGATCTGGGTGATCCGGTCAAGCTCGGGCTGTCCGTCGCAGAGGAGGACGAGCCGGTAGGTGCGAGCATTGGAGCCGTTGATCATTCGGAACCGATACGAGGCGGGCTGCACGTCGAGGACAGGCCAGATCTTGCCGTTGACGACCGTGAAGGGCGGGAACGCCTCCATCACCACTGGGTCGGTCTTGTGGACGAGCTGGCCGGTCAGCCGTCCCTGCTCGTCCAGGTCGAAGTTTCGGTCCTGGAGCAGCAGTGGAATCTCGAACGGCGGCCCTTCGGGTAGGCCGAGTTCGCGCTCGCCGTTGTCGCGGACGATCCACAGCCCGGCCAATCCTGCGTACACATGGAACTTCGTGACTCCCATGACGTGGTCGTGGTACCACAGCAGCGCCGCGCGCTGATCCATCGGGTAGTGGAAGGCGGCGTGCTGGCCGGGCGCGAACAAGTTCTCGGCCCAGCCGTCAAAGCTCGCAGGGGTGAGGCCGCCGTGCAGGTGCGCGACCGTGTGCCCGGCCAGCGCTGCGGCGTGCGGGTTCGGCGCGCCCCCACTAAGGCCCGGGACGCACTGCACCGGTACGCCGTCGGCGTCGGTGGCCTCGGGGGCGACCGTCGCGATAACCGGCAGCGGGCCATCGAGCTCGTTGCGCCACTCCACAGTGACCGGCTGCCCACGTTCGGCCTCGATCGTCGGACCCGGAATCGTCCCCTCGTAGCCCCAGATCCGCGACTCGGGCAGATCACGGTGGAAACGGTGGGTCCCGACGCGCATGGACACGGTCAGCCGACCCTGGTGCTCGGTCGCGACCAAGCGCCGCGGCATCGGGAGGGCGTCAACGAACGGCACAAGCGGCGTAGTCAGCGCGGTGTTCATGAGTCGCTCCTCATGCCGAAGGGTGCCGGTGTTGACCTCGACGACGCACCGCGAAA
>JBKPTD010000064.1:0-14289 GCA_046735375.1 Actinomycetota bacterium
TTGAGCTCGGCCTGCTCCAGGGCAAGTGCATCGGCCGGGCCGTCAACGCACTCCCGGTCCGCCGTTGAGCTCACCGGGCGCTGACAACCAAAGCAACCGACCCCGTGGTGTACAGCCATACGGATCCGACAGGACGCGCGAGCCGTCATCGCCCGCTCGGCACGGGCAAGTCCAACACACCCTCCGCAGGCACCAATCCTGGTTCGTCGGTACAGGCATGCTGAGAACCAGCGCGAGTTGCTGGGTGGCCGAGCCCAAGGAAAGGAGGCCACGTTGAACGGTGCGCCGCGTGGCCGCTTCGCCTGGTGCCCATTGGAGGTCATTGGTCTGACTCGGACATCGCACACCGATATCGAGTCGACGCCAGTCCAGGCGGCTTTGAACCCGCGAGAACTTGGCACGATCGAGCTATTCGAGCCGTTCATCGAAGGCCTCCCTGGCTTGGAGGACTTCGACTACATCTGGCTGCTCACCTGGTTGGGTCAGCTGGAGGCTTCCGGTGAGCGACCGCCGCTGAGGCAGATTCCATTCTTGTTGCGACCTCAGCGGCGCTCGGTGGGCATCTTCGCGATGCGCGGCCCACGCCGGGTCAATCCGATTGGTCTGAGCCTGGTGCGGCTGCTCGAAGTGTCAGGTCGGCATATTCGGTTCGCCGGGGTCGATATGGTCGACGAGACCCCGGTAATTGACCTCAAACCGTATGTGACCAGGTTCGACCGACCGGCAGGCAATCCACGCTGCGGCTGGTTCGACACGGTCACGATGCCGGGTGGGGCGACTCCGGCGACCCTAGGTCGTCACGTTGAGGAAGGCGAGCCGCCGTGATGAGGGCGGCAGCCCCGGCGACGACTCAAGACCGGCATGGCCGTGCGCGCTGCATGGCCTGCCGCAAAATGTCAGCTTTCAGCAGCGAGGAGCACGTCGGATGCCTTCACGAGGGCAGTAACGTTGCTGCCCTCGACGAGGCCGAGTTCCTCGACCGCCTCGACGGTGATCGATGCGACGAGCCGGATCCCGTTTGCATCAAGCTCGACGTTCGCGATCGCCTCCCCGCGGTTGATGCCTGTGACGCGGGCCGGGATCTGGTTGCGTGCACTGATCTTCATAGGAGCGAATCCTATGGGCTCCCCATCACGACGAAGCGTCGTCGCGTTGCAGGTAGGTGAGCACCGCGAGCACCCGCCGATGATCGCTTTCGGACACTGCCAGGTCCAGCTTGGTAAAGATGCTCGCGATGTGCTTCTCGATCGCTCCGATGGTCAGCACCAGGGACTCGGCGATGCCGGCGTTCGACCTGCCTTCAGCCATGAGCCCGAGCACCTGCAGCTCGCGCGCAGTGAGTTGGTCGAGCTGGCTACCTTGGCGCCGGCGGGCGAACAGCTGGGCGACCACCTGCGGATCGAGGGCCGTGCCGCCCCCGCCCACCCGGCGAACCGCCTCGACGAACTCGGCCACATCGAAGACCCGGTCCTTGAGCAGATAACCGACGCCGCCGCGACCGTCGGCGAGTAGCTCGGCGGCGTAGGTCTGCTCGACGTACTGGGAGAACACGAGGATCGCGGTATCCGGCGCCTGCTTCCTGATCTCGATGGCTGCGCGCAGGCCTTCGTCGGAGAAGGTTGGCGGGAGTCGGATGTCCACGATCGCGACGTCGGGCGTCTCGCGAAGGACGCTGTCCACGAGGTCCGGGCCGGTTTCCACGGCGGCGACCACCGTGAACCCGTTGTCGCGGAGCAGCCGGGTTAGCCCGTCGCGAAGCAGCGCGAGATCTTCAGCGATCACGACGCGCACGGCAGCTCCGCCCGGATTACGGTCGGTCCGCCTGCGGGACTGTCCACGATCAGCCGCCCGTCCAGCGCCTCGACCCGCCGGCGCAGCCCGGTCAGGCCGCCCCCGGATGGATCAGCGCCGCCTGGGCCGTCGTCCTTAACCTCGACCGAAAGCTTCTCGCCCCCGCGCGCGATCCGGATTTCCACGTGGTGGGCGGCGGCGTGCTTGATCGCGTTGGCCAGCGCCTCGGCGGTGACGAAGTAGGCAGCACTCTCGACGGCGGCCGGCGGACGTTCGCCGACGACCGACACGCTCACCTCGATCGGCGACCGGGCCGCGAGCGCGGCAACCGCGGCACCGAGTCCCCGATCGGCCAGAACCGGCGGGTGAATGCCGCGGGCCAGATCGCGCAACTCTTCCAGGGCTTCCCGAGCTCCGAGCTTGGCCTCGACGAGCAACTGCCGGGCTTCATCGGGGTCGGCCTCGAGCCGCTGCTCGGCCAGCCCCAAGCTCATTCCGAGCGCGACCAGCCTGGCCTGCGCCCCGTCATGCAGGTCACGCTCGATCCGGCGCAGCTCCGCGTCTTGAGCGTCGACCGCCCCGGCGCGAGTGCTTGTTAGCTCCTCGATGCGGTTCTCCATCGCGGTGCGGTCGGGTGGGGTGAGAAGCACGATGAGCAGGTGCAACACGACCGCGATGCCGAGCCCGAGTGCCGGCCATACCGGCCAGAAGTAGCCCCGGGTCGTCACCGCCCAGATGAGCGTGAGGAAGATGATGATCAGCGCGGAGACTCCGGCGTGAATGCCGAGCGCGCGACCCAGCCGCGCCGGCCAGACCGAGGGCCGTACCAGCAGCAGGGTGACCCAGGCATGGACTCCGAGGATCAGCCCGAGCGGCAGCAGCGTCCAGACGGGCCAGAAGTAGCCCCCCGGGGTGGTCAGCGCCCAGATGAGAATGAGGAAGCCGTTCAGGACGCCGAAGACCGTCGCGTGAATGGCCAGCGCGCGGCGCAGGTCCGCAGCCGATGGGCCGGCGGAGTCGACGTCGGTCATGGTTCCTCCGAGAAGAGCGTAGGAGAGTCCGCGCCAGAGCGCGGCGAACGGCGCCGCCAGATTTGCCGCCGCAATAACAAGGAGCACGCCGACCGGTGCCACCAGAAGCGCCTCCGGAAGCGTGTCGACGAGCCAGAAGCCGAAGTCGAGCCCGTGGTGTCCGTCGCCCTGGGGCAACCAGCGATAGTTGATCGGCGCGGTTGCGATGAACAACCCCTGCGCGATGAGGGCCAACTCGACCAGTGCCATCGGCAGCCCGAGCAGGAATCGCGCCAGCAGGTACACCTGCGTCTTCCAGAAGACCGAAGCCTTGAGCACGACGGCTCCGCGCCGCCAGTACCCGGTCGCCCGTGCAGGCGTTTGCAATCGACCCCCGGGGGCGCCAAGCAAGTCTCTGGCGATGGCGCGCTCGGCCTGTCCGGCCAGCGCCGTGGCGGCGCTGAAGCCGAGGAGGACAACGATCACCAGCGGAGTAATGGCGAGCACTACCGTGAGGGTCCAACCGGCGATCAGCACGCCCAGCCAGAGCGTGCCCAGCGGTATCCCGGTGACGAGAAACAGCAGGGTGCGATAGGTCTGCACGTCTGCGAGCGGCCGCAGCGGACCGTAGCGTTTCGGTGGCGATGCTGTCACGTGATCCACGCTAATTAGTCGCGGCCAGGTTGCCAGTGGAGTCTCCTAGCCTCTTCCGGTCGGGATAACCCCAGGACCGGCACTGGTGTACGGCGCTCAGGTGTCGTGCCGTGTCCTCGGGCTGCGCGGGGCGTATTCGATCACGATCGCCTTCGCGTCATTGCCGGCTGCGGGGGACGACCAGCCCCGACTCGTATGCGGTGACCACGGCCTGGGTACGGTCGCGCAGGCCAAGCTTGGTGAGGACGCGGCTCACATGGGTCTTGACCGTCTCCTCGGCGACCACCAGCCGCTCGGCGATCTCGCCGTTCGACAGCCCTTCGGCGAGGCAACGGGTTCGTACCGGAGCAGGGCTACCCGATTGTGTCGCTGGCCAATGAACCGGCGCTGCGCGCGGTCGTTGGCAGTGGTCTCTATCTTGCGCTGGTCGCGCTGCTCAGCCTCGGCGTCGGAATGATCGTCCGGCATACCGCGGCCGCGATCACTATTGTCTTCGGGCTGCTCTGGTGCAGTTCATCGCTGCGCTGCTGCTGCCCGAGCATCAGCGCGAACTGGTGCAGAGATATTCGCCGATGACGGCCGGACTGGCCATCCAGCGCACGGTGGACCGTGTCGACAGTGTCCCGATTGGAGTCTGGGCGGGGCTCGGCGTGCTGGCCGGATGGTCCATGGCGGCACTGGCAGGGGCGTTCGTCCTGATCAACCGGCGTGACGCCTAGTTCGGTGTTGCGCATCACCGCTGAACAAGCGGCGTCACCGCGGCAGGTAACGAGGCCGGGTTTGCAGCGAAATCGCAAACAAAGTCTGGCTTGTCCTGCAGCTTGCGGCCATGTGGACGTCGGGCTGACGATGAGGATCTACGCGCACTGCGTCGCTCGACAAAGCGGTGCGCTCCGAGCCGGCTCGACGAGCGCGTGCGCTGACGGTTGCGTTCCCACGCTGCTGTCATGCAGCAAACGGGCGAGGAGATTGTGCACTCCTCGCCACTTCTAAGGTACAGCCCACCCGGGGGCTTGCGGCAAGACCCCGGTCGTGCCGGACAATCACCCACCGAGGCCAGGACCTGCGGAAATGGGAGTCGCGACCAGGCCGCGCCCGATGGTTGCACCCGGCCTCGGATCGGAGCGACGGCGTGAATCCCTTGACCTTGACTACCAGCGCGTTCGATCTGCCCGACCACCTCACCGCGAAGGCTGATCCGACGCTGATCGCCGGCGACGAGCAGCACTTCACGGCCATCGCGGAGAGCCTCGAGCAGTCGATCGCCGAGCTGTCCGACCGCCTCGATGCGCTGCGAAAGGCGGCCGGCGGCAAGGGCCAAGCGGCGATGGACCGGGACATGGAGATCCACCGGATGACCGCTCGCCTGCGGACCCTGCGGCGCTTCGGATTGGACCTGTGCCTCGGGCGCATGGTCGGCGCAGACAACCACGAGCCCGCCTACGTAGGTCGGCTTGGCCTCACAGACAGCGCGGGTCGCCGGCTGCTGCTGGACTGGCGCTCCCCCGCGGCCGAGCCGTTCTTTGGCGCGACCCATGCCAACCCGATGGGTCTGGCAAGCCGCCGCCGCTACCGCTGGACCCGCGGCCGGATCAGCGACTACTGGGACGAAGTGTTCACCGCGGACGGGCTTGAAGGGCACGCCGCGCTCGACGACCAGTCCTCCTTCATCGCGAGCCTGGGCGCCAACCGGTCCGCCCGGATGCGGGATGTGCTCGGCACCATACAGGCCGACCAGGACGCCATCATCCGCGCGGGATCCCGCGGCGCTCTTGTTGTCGACGGCGGTCCGGGCACCGGAAAGACCGTGGTCGCCCTGCACCGCTCTGCGTACCTGCTCTACTCCGACCCTCGCCTCGGTCACCACGAGGGCGGCGTGCTGTTCGTCGGTCCGAGCCGGCCGTACCTGGCCTACGTCGCAGACGTCCTGCCCAGCCTTGGCGAAGAGGGCGTACGGACCTGCACCCTGCGGGACCTCGTCCCGGAGGGAGCAGCGGCGACGATCGAAACCGACCCGGAAGTGGCTCACTTGAAGGCGTCCGCGGAGCTGGTGAAGACGATCGAGGCGGCCGTCCGGATCTACGAGGAACCGCCGACCAGGGCGATGACGGTCGAGACCTACTGGGCCGATGTCCGGCTCAGCGCCGACGATTGGGCCGACGCGTTCGACGTGGCGGAGCCCGGTACTCCGCACAACGAAGCGCGCGACCAGGTCTGGGAGGAGCTGGTCGCGATCATCGTGGCCAAGCACCACGACGATGTCGCGGCCGACCAGGTCCGCCGGTTGCTTCTGCGGAACAGGGATCTGGTCACGGCCTTCGACCGGGCGTGGCCGCTGGTCAAGGCAGCTGACATCGTCGGGGGCCTGTGGTCGGTACCCGCCTATCTGCGTAAGTGCGCGCCCTGGCTCGACCTTGACGACGTGTACCGGTTGCAGCGCCCCGACGCCGAGGCGTGGACGGTGTCGGACCTGCCGCTCCTGGACGCGGCGCGGCAGCGACTCGGCGACCCGGAGGCGGCACGACGCAAGCGGCGGCGCGCCGCCGCTGTCGCCGCCGAACGGGAGCACATGGCCAGGGTCGTCGACGACCTGCTCCGGGCCGATGACGACGGTGAAGGCGCGGTGACGATGCTGCGAGGGCAGGACCTGCGCGATGCGCTGGTCGACGAGTCCGCCCTGCCGGATACCGACACCGATCCGCTGGCCGGCCCATTCGCGCACATCGTCGTGGACGAGGCCCAGGAGCTCACCGACGCGGAGTGGCAGATGCTGCTGCTCCGCTGCCCATCCCGGAGCTTCACCATCGTCGGGGACCGGACCCAGGCCAAGCACGGATTCACCGAGTCGTGGCAGGAGCGGTTGGGGCGGATCGGTCTCGACCGGACCAGCCTGGCCTCCCTGAGCATCAACTACCGGACCCCGGAGGAGGTCATGGCTGAGGCCGAGGCTGTCATCCGAGCTGCGCTCCCGGACGCCAACGTGCCGACTTCCATCCGTAGCAGCGGCGTCCCCGTCGTCCACGGATCTGTTGCGGATCGGGACTCGATCCTCGATACCTGGCTCGCTTCGCATGCCGACGGGATCGCCTGCGTCATCGGCGATCCCACGCTCCGGGCGACATCCCGCGTCCGATCACTGACCCCGCAGCTGTCGAAGGGGCTCGAGTTCGACTTGGTCGTCCTCATCGAACCCGAGGCGTTCGGCAACGGCATCGAAGGAGCGGTTGACCGCTATGTCGCCATGACCCGAGCGACCGAGCGACTCGTCATCCTTACGCGGTGATCCTCTGGCGACCTTGGCGCGTGCCGCGTAGCCGGCTCCACTCGTCCGGACTCTCCTTGCCGACTCATCACTTCGATAGGGTCTGGTTGACGTTCATTCGACCGAAGGGGGTTCGGCATGGCGTCCATTTCCGAGCGGGAGAACCGGGAGATCGAGGCGGCTAACGCCTCTGGCAACACCCCGGTGGTCTTCATCCACGGGCTCTGGCTGCTGCCGAGCAGCTGGGACGCATGGGTGGATTTCTTCAAGCAGGCTGGCTACGCGCCCCTGACGCCGGACTGGCCAGACGATCCGGCAACGGTTGAGGAGGCCCGGGCCAACCCGGACGTCCTGGCCAAGAAGACCCTCAAGCAGGTCGCCGATCACACCACCGAGGTCATCAATGCCCTAGACAAGAAACCAGCGGTCATGGGGCACTCGACCGGTGGCTTGCTGGCGCAGATGCTCGCCGGCCGGGGCCTCTCGGCGGTCACGGTGGCGATCGACCCCGGGGTCTTCCGCGGCGTTCTGCCGCTGCCCGCCTCCGTGCTCAAGGGGGTGGGCCCGTTCCTGATCGACCCGCGCACCCGCGGCCGCGCGATCACGCTCACGTTCGACCAGTTCAAGTACGGCTGGGTGAACGCGTTGGACGAGAAAGAGGCGAAGGAGCTCTACGACGCGTTCCATGTCGCAGGCTCCGGGATCGCGCTCGTGCAGATGGGCAACGCGAACCTCAACCCATGGACCGAGTCGAAGGTGGACACGAAGAACCCCGACCGCGGTCCCCTGCTGATCATCGATGGCGAGAAGGACCACACGGTGCCATGGGCGATCGCGAACGCCGCCTACAAGCGACAGAGGCGCAACCCCGGCGCGACGGAGATCGTGAAGATCCCGAACCGAGGCCACTCCCTCACGATCGACCACGGCTGGCACGAGGTCGCCCAGACGGCGCTCGACTTCGTCAAGCGGTTCACCTGAGCGGTACTGCGCGCGGCGCCGAGGTCCTTACGCAAGGTGCGAGCGGTTCTCGGCTCGCGTAGCGGAATACAGTGCCGGCGATCCGAGCGGTCGTGATTCCGTGTCGGGTTTGGCCGCGGATGGATGTTCCCCTTCACCGGCCAGGGATCATGGCGGCGAGCGAGTGGCTGCGTGCCTGCTGGTACGGGCAGCCGAGCGCCTCAAACGTCGCCGCCAAGGTCCTCACGGCGGTTGAGTCGTTGGCTGCGATCGCTGCGGCGCGCTGGACCATGGCGGACGCGATCGGGTTGTCCCGCGCGGCGTGGCGAGCTCGATCGATTCGGGCAAGCGCGTCGTTGTGGTGGGCGAGTACGGCGGCTTCCACCCAGGCCGCGGCATACCAGGGTCGCCAGTCAATGGCTGGACACGTCCGCATTGGCGAGTCGTCGGGGTCTGCCTTGAGCCGGTTGAGTGCACTGCCTGGAGCTCCGCAATGGAGGGCGAGTAGCGCATCGAAGGTGGGTGCCCAACCGGTCGCAACGCCGTCGAGATGCTCGGCCGTCACGCCGAGATCGAGCGTGATCTGCCGCCACAGGGCGCGCTGTTCGTCGTCACTGAGCATGCCGTGGACCATGGCCGCCGAGTACGCCCCCTTGGCCAGACCAGGGGCGGCCTGGCGCCCGCCACGTTCCCAGCCAATGCGGAATCGCTCGGCGTTGCGGATCGCGTCGCCGAAGCGGCCCGACAGGGCATCGACGATTATGCGCCGGACGATGCCGAGGTGCTCATCGCGGAAGAAGGGAAGGCGGGCGAGCCGGTTGGCGTACTCGCCAGCGGCGGCGAGGTCACCGAGGGTGATGCGGATGTCGGAGGCCACCTGCAGCGTGTCGACGACCTCGAACCCGTTACCAGCCCCGATGGGCAAGTTGCGGATCAGCTGCAGACGGCGTGTGACGGCCGATCCCGCCTCCCGCGGCCGATCCCTGTCCTGACAGACGCAGCAGACGTAGTCGAGTGCAGCGCACTCCAGCTCACCATCGCCTGCGTCGTTCGCCAGTTGGATCGCGCGGTGCGCCAGGTGGAAGGCGTCGGGATCGCGGTAGTCGGCGCCCCACGCTCGCGCCGTGGCGATCGCCGCCGTCGACTGCAGCGATTCGTCGGCGACCAGATCGGCTTCATCACGCAGCGCAGCAGCATCTCCGGGGCGGGCGTCGGCCATGATTCCCGGTTGCCGATCCAGGTAGATCGACATCCAAGCCAGGGCGACCGTCGCACCTGCGCGGTCGTCGATCTCGAGGGCGGTGTCGGCAGCGGCGCGCAGAAGTCGCAGTGTGTCGTTGCCCGCATAGCGACTCGCCGCCGCGCCGCCGGCGAGGCGCAAGAAGCGGACCCGATCAGCGGGCGAGGGCGTCAGGTCAGCGGCCTGCTCGTAGCTTCGCTGTGCCTGCGCTGGTCGGCCGCGGGCGAATAGTAGCCCAGCGAGTTCGGCGGCCAGGTCCGCCGCGTGCGCGCGTTGCGCCTTGTCGCCAGCGACCCAGGCAAGGGCAGCGCCGATGTCGTCGGCGACCCGGTCGAACCTGTCGCACCAGGCCTCATCCATGTCGGCTGTTTCGGTCGAGCGGAGCGCGGCGACGGCCAACCGGCACCACCGCTCGTGGCTGGCCCGGGTCTGGTCCAGCTCACCGGCCTGCTCCAGCCGCTCGATGCCGTACTGGCGGATCGTCTCCAGCACCCGGTAAAGAGTTGGCTCGCCCCGCTCGACGACGAGGAGGCTGTGTTCGGCCAGGCGGGCGAGCCCGTCGGCGATCTCGGCACGCTCGCGGCCGGCTCCTGCGACGGCGCGGGCCGCGTCGAGGCCGAACCAGGAGGCGAACACCGCGAGGCCGCGCAGCAGCGCCTGATCGGCGGACGAGAGCAGCTCGTAGCTCCAGCCGATCGCTGCGCGGAGCGAGCCGTGCCGGTCGGCCACCCGCGCGCTAGCGGTGAGGAACCGCAGCCGCTGGTCCAGGCCGGATTCCAGCCCGTCGAGCCCGAGCGTCGCGCACCGGGCGGCGGCCAGCTCGATGGCCAGCGCGATCCCCTCCAACCCCCGGCATAGCTCGGCCACGCGCCCGGTGTCCGGCGTGGCGGACTCACGCGTCGCGGCGGCCACCCGTGCGGTGAACAGGTCGACAGCATCGCCGCCGCCGTCGACAACGGACAGCCCGGGTACGACGTATACCGACTCGGACGGCAGCAGCAGCCGGATCCGGCTGGTTGCGAGGACGGTGATCTCGGGAGCACCGGCAATGATCCGCTCGACGCAGGCCCGGACCCCGTCGAGCACGTGCTCGCAGTTGTCGAGGACGAGCATTGCGTCGCGGTCGGCCAGCGAGGCGACCAGCGCGCGGTCGACCGCTGTGGTCCGCTGCTCGGGAACGCCGACCGTCTCGGCAACCGCCGCGGTGACCATCGTCGAGTCCGTCACGTGGACCAGGTCGACGAACCATGCGCCGTCCCGACGGGTCGCAGCGAGTTCGCTGGCGACGCTCAGCGCCAGTCGGGTCTTACCGATGCCACCCGGGCCGGTCGCAGTGACCATGCGGTGCTTGGCGAGCGCCGCAGCCAGCGCCGCCCGCTCGCGGGTGCGACCGATGAACGACGTGACCGGTGACGGCAGCCCCCGGGGGCCGGACTTAATCAGAAGCCTGGGCGTGGTCCCAGCGTGCCGGGCCAGGCTACGGCGATCGGGGAGGTGCAGCTTGCGCAGCATCGCCGACACGTGGCTCTCGACCGTGCGCTCCGAGATGACAAGGGACTCCGCGATCTGCGCGTTCGTCAGATGCTCGGCGATCAGGGCAAGGACCTCGGCCTCCCGCGCCGTCACCTCGGCGCTCTCGGCCGGACCCACCGTCGTCACGTCTTTCATTGTCGCCTTCGCCGCTCCGATCCTGATACGCCAGCAAAAGCGCACCACGCCGTCCGTGCTGGGCACATCCGTGCCGGGCACGGATGTGCCACCGGGTGCCGGACGGCGAAGCTCGACTGTGAGCCAGCGGCGCACCCGCCTTGACCAGGGTTGAGGCGCTCGCCGAGCAGGGAGGTCGCGTCAATGCTCCGTGGCAAGCTCCTTACACTTCGCCCGATCCTCGGAAGCGACGTGGACACCGTCTACACGGCCCATGTCGACATCCGCAATCGTGGTGAGTTCTTCCCGCTCGGCGTGCTGTCCGAGTCCGCGTTCAAGCGGGAGTTCGCCGAGCACGGCTTCTGGCAGCGGGAGGAGGGATACCTCCTGATGATCACGCCCGGTCAGGAGATCGCCGGCCACGTCGAGTTCTTCATGCCGGTCGTCTACTGGGACGCGTTCGAGCTGTCGTACCAGCTCTACGACGAACGGTTCGCCGGCCGCGGCTACGCGACCGAGGCTGTCCAGCTCATGGTCGACTACCTGTTCGCGGCGAAGAAGCAGGGCCGGATCCAATTCGATATTGTCCCGGAGAACGCCGCCTCGCGGCGGATCGCGGAGAAATGCGGCTTCACGCTCGAAGGCACGGCCCGCGGCGCGATGTTCAACGGCGGCGGTAACCAGGACCTCCTGATCTACTCGCTCCTGCGGTCCGACCCCAGGCCCTGGCGAGCCGGCTGAGCGACCCACCGGGCACTGCAGGCACCATATTTCCCCTTCACCGGCCAGGGATCATGGCGGCGAGCGAGTGGCTCGGGCACGTGCAGAGCCTCGGCGACGGCAGCGATTACCGCGGTGGGATCCGTCACCCGTACCAGGTCGACGAACCAGGCACCGTCGCGGCGCTGCGTAGCAACGTCCGCGGCCACGCTGATCGCAAGCCGGGTCTTGCCGATCCCACCCGGTCCGACGGCGGTTACCAGGCGATGGCCTGCGAGCGCCGCGGAAAGCTCTGCACGCTCGGCCACCCGGCCGAGGAACGGGCTCACCGTCACCTGCAGTGCCCCGCGGCCCGGCGCTTTCTCCATCTCGGCCCGCCGCGCGAGGCTACGCCGGTCGGGTACCTGGTACTTGCGCAACAACGCGGCGACATGGCTCTCTACGGTGCGACCGAGATGAACAGCTCCTCGGCGATCTGCGCGTTCGTCAACTGCCGGCCGAGGAGCGCCAAGACCTCGGCCTCGCGTGCGGTCACCGTGGTACCGAGCGTCGTCACGCGATTCAGTCTGCCTGCCGCGACCCGATCTGTAGATCCTCCGCACCATCCCGAGGCGCGCGGTCTCCGTATCCGTTCAGGTGAGACGCCCGATGAGTTGCTCGCGCCCCGTTACGTCGCACTTGCGGTAGAGCGATCCCAGGTGTTCGTTCACGGTGTAGACGGAGATGCCGACGTGCCGGGCGATCTGTTTGCTGGCTAGGCCGTGAGTGAGCAGGCTGAGGATCTGGGATTCGCGCGCGGTTAGCCGGTGGCAGGTGGCGACCGTCTTGAGCAACTGATCGACGGTCGCGGGCTGCATGATGACGGCCACGTCGGCGTCGCCGACCGACACGGCGGTGCCCTCCACCCGCAACCAGTGGCCGCTGCCCGTCCGGACGCACGTCGAGGCCCGGGCAGTGTCGCGGTGGCGTATGGCGTGGGCCGCGTCGAACAGCACCCGGGTCACGTTGTCGGCATGGGTTTCGTCATCGCCACCGGGCACGAGGTCGTCGAGCCATGCCTGAGCCTCGGCAGACACGGCGACTATCCGGTTGTCGGGGGCGAGGGCGACCACGCCCGCCCCGGGTGCCGATCCGCGTCTGGGAAGTGGTCGCACCGGGTAGGCGCGTACGGCGCTGGTCAACGGGCCGGCCAGCGCGCACAGCGCCGCGGTGTCGTGATCGTCGAATAGGTGGTTCGGGTCTTCGCGGAACAGAACCAGCGCGCCCCACAGCCCGCGCTGGTCGCGCAGTGCGAGTCGGATCTCGGAATGGAATCCCTGCGGCAGCAGGATCTCGTTCAGCCGAAAGCTGTGCCGCGCCTGCGGATGCTTGGCTGACAGGTAGCCGGCCGGGCACGCAGCAACCGCGAGGTCGGTGTACTTGTTCACGTCCGACATCAGCGCCTCATTGCGCGCCATCTCGGCGGTGTGCTCGGTGCCGCGGCCACCGAACTGCGATGTCCGCAGGCCCGTGTGCGGATCGAGTCCGAGCAGGCACCACCCGTCGAACGTCAGGGTCCGCTGCAGCGCCGAGCACACGTCGCTGCTGAACTGCGCCGCCTCAACCGGTCGCCCAACCAGCCTGGTGAGCTGCGACCGTGTGTCGGCGGGCGCGCGCATCATTCCTGCATCGTGGCACTACGGCAACCCCCAGGAAATAGGCATAGCGGCTGCTCAGGTCGCAGCTGACACTCGCGAGAACGGAACAAGGAGGCGGCGATGCGGATTCGAACGGCGGTCATCGCGCTGGCAATGTCGTGCGCGGGCCTACTACTGGGAGGTGCCCCCGCGTCGGCAGGTGACTTGGTCGACCCCACGACCTTGGTACCCGAGCCACCCCCTGGCGCCACCTGTCGGGCCAACGGCGCGAGTGTGATCTGCCAGACCACCTTCAACTCCAGCGTCCAGAACGAACCGGCTTTCCCGCTGCCCTGCGGGCTGGTGTACGAGACCGCCGACGATGTACGGCGGGGCATACGGTGGTACGTCGACGGGCGGTTGACTCGCCGCTTTGTGTTCCAAGACGCGTCCGGGAGCTGGTCGCTGTCCCCGACCGGCGAAGGCCCCTCGGTGACCTGGGTCGCGCACGCCAACTGGCAAAACGTCAACATCGATGCGGATGCCCCCGAGGAGACCTGGCCCACGACGCTGCACGGCGTTGCCCAGCGGGTCACCGGCCCGGACGGCCAGGTGATCTTCCAGTTCTCCGGGCTCGAGCGGCCCGATGGCAGCCACAGCGGACTCGGCGATTGGGCGCAGCTCGAGTCTCCAGAGGTCCAAGCGGCCATCTGCGACGTACTCACCGGTTGACGGGAGCTGTTTAACATTCGCGAGCGGAGCAGTCGTCCCATCAGAACCGCACCGCGCCGGCTCCGAGGCACCGCACCGAGCGCCGTCGGCACCGCCGCGAGCGTCGCGGCGAAGTTATCGGGGCCATCGAACGGGGTCTATACCGAGGCCCACACTGACCTGGCGGACAACTACAGTGCTGACGGCGTTCTCGAGTCGCAGGGGACCCTCTACTCCGTCGAACACATCACCGTCACGAACGGCGTCATGGTGCGGGTGGCGTTCGACTTCAACCACATCCACGGCACGTTCTGCTAACCGGACCACAAGGCGCGTGGCCGACACCTGCCGAGCGCCGTCCGCGCGAGGGCTTGCTGTCACCGGCGCCGTCAATGCCAGCAGAATGGACATGACCAGCCGGTGTTTTGGCTGGTCATCGGGTGTGGGCAGGGGCGGGATCGAACCGCCGACCTTCCGCTTTTCAGGCGGACGCTCGTACCGACTGAGCTACCTGCCCGGGCATCGCTCATCGCCACGAGCGGTCCCGACGGGATTTGAACCCGCGGCCTCCACCTTGACAGGGTGGCGAGCACTCCAAGCTGCTCCACGGGACCTCGACGTGATCGCTCACGTGCGGTCGTGCCCCCAACGGGATTCGAACCCGTGCTACCGCCTTGA
>JBKPTD010000065.1:0-24975 GCA_046735375.1 Actinomycetota bacterium
TCGCGCCGCATACCACACGTGGCTCGCTCCCGCGTCGAACATCAACGGTAGCGGAAGGCATCCTTCCGGAGAGACGCAGCGGCGCGCGACGTCCTCAAGCCGTCAGCCGCCCTGGGTCGTCATCGAAGATGAACAGCTGCAAGGTGGGGGCGTTGCGCAGCGCCCACAGCGCCCACGTGGCGGCGGTGAGCGGTCCCGCGCCGCTCCCACGTGGACGCACCACCGAGCCGCCGTTGCATCCCATGCCGTACCGCGGCGTCCAGCTGCGGGTGGGACACGTATCGGAGCCGCCCGGCGTTCAACTCGTCGAGGAAGTCACCATGCGCCACGACGACATCGGACGTCGACAGTTCGGTCACGGGGACACCGGCCTCGCGGAGCGGCTTGATGAGGGTGGCGGCGTGCGAGTGCGGGTCGATCGCCACCCCGATCAGCGACCGCGCGGCCTGAAGGTCGAGCACGGTGGCCACCGGGTCGGCGGGTCGGTCGAGATACGCGGCGAGCTCGACCACGGCGAACTCATCGCTTTCCGATGGGTTCCCAGCCGCAGCGATGGACACGTGGGCGCGGTCCTCGCTGATCTCGATCCCTAGCGCGCACTCGGTCAGCATCGGTCTCGTCCTTCCTCGTCGTCTCGCTCGGCGAAGCGCGTTGCCCTTCCTGGCACCGGCCGCTCTGTTGCATGCGCGGTGGCTGAACCCCAGGTACCCGGACCGGTCGTCGCAGTGGTCGAGGTCGACCAGCTGCCCGGCCTGGATCGGTCGCCCACACCGGGCGCACGGTGAACCGACCGCGGACGGCAGGAGAGCGCGCCGGGTCGCTTTGTGTTGGCCGCCATAAAGGGTCACAGCCTGCTCGCCTGCCACACGTCGCGGGGAATGACCGCCCACCCTTCGGCGCTTTCGTCCGGCCAGAGGTTCAGGAACGCCCGTTTCCACTGGGCGCTGCCCATGTTGACCAGGTCCGCGCGGACGGTCTCCACGTCGGTCAGATGGCCAAGCGCCGGCATGGTCGCCCACCAGACCGCCTCGTCGGTGGGGTCATCGTCGGGACTGGCGGCCCACTCGAACAGGCAGGATCCCTCGGTGACGCCCATGTCGGCGCCGAGCCGCCCGGCGTCCAGCTTGCCGCGCCACCAGACGGACTTTGCGGTGCCCGCCGTCGACATCGCCCACAGCTGCGCGTCCCGGCGAGTCGCCATCGTCGGCCTGATGCCCTGCTCGATCGCAGCGTCCTGATGCACCCACGCTTCATCGACCACTAGCAAATCCGTCGTCTCGCCATGCCCGGCCGACTCGGTGGCGGACAGCAGCTCCAGCCGTGACCCGTTGTCGCAGGACAGCATCTCCGCACCGAACCCACGGAACAGCGTGAACCGGTCGGCCAGCGGGCTGCGGCTGACCCGCGGCCACCAGGTGTGCAGCAGCTTCCGGCGAGCCGCCACCCGGCTCTGCGCGCTGTAGAGCACGAACTGATCCGGCTCCGACAGCAGCCGCCACACCATCAGCGACAGCGCCAGACTCGACTTCCCAGACTGCCGCGGCACCGACACGAGAACGTCCCGGTAAGCCGGGCGACGACCGGATCGTTCCAGCGCCGTCGACAGCACCTGTCGTTGCCACGGCAGCAGCTTTAGCCCCAGGTCGCGGGCGATTACGGCGACTTCCCGGCCGAGCGTGCGCCGACGGGTCCGTGGCGTCGCCCACCGCGGCGGACAGTCAGTCACGATCGTGCCGAGCCTGATCGTGGTCTTTCTCGTATTGGCCGGCCTCGAAAAGATCGCGACGGGTAAGGTCGTCGTCGTTCGGGTCTATATGCTGCGGGCATGTTGCGGCGGATTCTCGGCGACTGGCGTGGGCGGACGTTCGGCTGGGTCGTCGGCTGCGTCCTAGCGTTTGCGTTACTCCGCCTCGTCGGCATCCATGCACCACTGACCTCGATCTTGTCATTCACTGTCGGTACTGCGACCTTCTTTGCCATCGGTGCCGCACATCGAGGGCTCCATCACTGATTGGTGGACACGACAGGCACTGGAGCGGTGATCCCGTATGTGTGTACGGCGACTGTGGGGGGGAAGTCGCCAGGGGTGCCGATCCAGAAATCATCGGCTGCTCGACCGCGCGGCTTTCGCTTTCGCGGGGACGACGGTGACCTGCCGGTCGCCGATGGTGGCGATGGCCGCACCTGGGTAGGACTTGGCCAGCTCGGCGTGCACGGCCCGCTCGGTAGCCGGGTCCAGCGTACGGGTGAAGGTGAGGAGCACGCTGCCGCCGCTGCGGTCGACGGTGTGATCGGGGAGCTTGGCCACGGTTACCACCTCAGGTGTGCGATCGCTAGGCGCGGTCTGGACAGAGCGTCAGTGCTGCGTACGCCCGTCACCATGGCGCCGGCATAGGCGCCTTGCCTGACCACGGCGACATGGTCGAGGGCGGCTCTGTGGCGTTCCACGCGGGTCTTGGCGCGGTCCCACCTGGAACCGCCCGGTAGCTCGACGAACCCGACGCTGAGCCCGAGGGGCACCTTGTCGATGGCGAGCTGCAGCACCTGGTTTCCGAGCTCGATGCGGCTGACATGCCAGGCACCCCTGAGTCGCAGGGGTTCGTCGTTGAACTCGACGGCGACGCCAATGGGCAGTTCGGCCGCCGAGCGTGGGTGCTTGGCGGTGAGAGCGACCGAGCCCGGCTCGATGCCGGCGAACGCACCGCGGACGAACACCTCGACGTAGCGCTGGCCGTACTCGACGATGTGCGCTTCCTCACCGTAGGTGATCGCGGTCCCTTCCAGGGTGCGGCCGTCTGAGCGCACTTCCAGGTCGGCGGTGACGATCGCGCGCGTGAGGATGCCCGTCATGACACGGCCGCCAATGCGGGTCGAGAAGTGCCTGAAGGTAGAGGCTCGCGGTCCTCCAGCTCGCGCACTTCCTCGATGGTGAGGAACCCGGCCCGGAGCCCGATCTCATGCGCCTGGTAGCGCGTGAGGGTGTCGGTGCGCAGCAGCGCAGAGGCGTTGAACTTCACGTACTGGTTCCGGCTGACGAGCGTGTTCATGGCCCGCTCGAGACGGCCTAGCCACGGCTGGAGCGCGTACTTCAAGAGGCTGATGTCGCGGGACTCGACATTGGCATAAGTCATTGAGGTGCCGGAATTAGCGCCGATCATCTCCGGGGGTACGCCGAAGATGCGGGTGATCTGCTGGACGTTGAACTTCATGATGTCGAGGAACTGCGATTCCTCCGGGGCAATGCTGATCGGCTGGAACTTCGCCCCGTTGCCGAGCACCGCGGTGTCCCGCTGGCCTCTCCGCGAAACCTTCCACACCTCGTATAGCTCCATCGCCTGCGCTCGGTTGAGGTGCTGGTCTGTGCTGAGCACCCCGCGCGGATCGGCGGCGTCGCGGAAGAACATCGCGCCGTACTGCTCGGCGGCGAGCCCGAGCCCGATGCACTGCGCGAAGTAGCCGACCGGGCTCAACCCGAGCGGCAGACCTGGGAGCGGATAGGCGCGGCGGTGCCACAGGTTGTCCGGGTCGATCTCCTGCCCGTCGAGGCGCCACACCACGACCGGATCGAGTGTGTTCCACTGCGGTTGCACCCTGGCGGCGTCGACCAGCTCGATCTGGCGAGGGCGGCCGAGCCCTTCCCGGTCGACGATCAGCCCGAACACGTTCCCGCGGGTCAGGTAGCTGACCATGTGCATCCACAGCCACTCGGCGAGGTCAACGCCGGACGCGGGGGTGACGAGCACCTTCGGCGGGTCGACCTCGTCCCTCGTTCCTTTGGCGAACACCTTCACCGGCAGCTCTGAGACGACGTCGGCGAGCAGCCGCACGCACCCCCAGACTGCGCTGAGACGGAGGGCGGTGTCGGCGTTGACGCGCACCCCTATTTGCCGCACGCCAGCATCGACCCGACCACGGCGAGGCTGTACGCCCGCCTGCTGCGCCTGCACATCTACCCCGTCTTCGGCGACCTCCCGATGGGCAGCGTGCGCCATTAAGCCGCACAGAAGGCGGTTGCGACCTGGGATCGCGACCTCGGCCGGAATCTGTCCCGCCAGTGCCAGGCGTTGGCACGGGCGGTCTTCAACATGGCCGTCAACGATGAGATCATCCCGCGGTCGCCGTTCGCGAAGATCCGGCTACCGAAGGTCTCGGTGCGGCCAGACCGTTGGATGCCCGAGAGCCTCGACGACCTAATGCCGGTACTCGACCAGCTTCCGGACGACCTGAACACAATCTGCACGGTCGCTATCGGGTCGGGACTGCGCCTGTCCGAGATCCTCGGGCTCGACGTTGAGAACGTGGATTTTTTGCGGGGCCACGCGAAGGTGGTCCGCCAGTTGATGTACCTGGCCGGCGAAGGTATCTACCTCGACGACCCCAAGACGGACGAGTCGAAGCGGACCGTTCCGCTGCCGGAGTTCGTCACGGAGGCGCTCGCGGCGCGCCTGGCTGCGCATCCGGCCGCGGAGCTAGCCCTGCCCTGGGGCGATTTGGACGGCGAACCGACGACGGTCCGGCTCATCTTCCACACCAGCGGCAAGCCGTTGCTGCGCAACACGGTGACCAACCGGATCAAGTACATAACCCGGCGCGGGGGGTTGCCGAACGTGACGCCGCACCTGTTGCGCCACCTCTATCGGTCACTGCTGCACGACGCAGGAATCCCACAGATTGTGATCGACACCTATTGCGGGCACCGGCCTGTCGGCAGCATCGGCCAGACCAACTACACCCACGTGATGAAGGGAGCTGCCGAACGAGTACGAAACGCGCTTGAAACAAGCTGGGGAGATGCTGGTGTACGCCATATGTACGCCGCCAAGGACGATCAAGCCGCTGACCAGCAAGGGAATGGCTAGGTGGACAAACAGCAGGAGTTTGTGCTTCGAACCCTCGAGGAGCGAGACATCAGGTTCGTCAGGCTGTGGTTCACCGACGTCCTGGGTTTCCTGAAATCAGTCGCGGTCGCGCCCGCCGAGCTGGAGGGAGCGTTCGCGGAGGGTCTCGGGTTTGACGGTTCGGCGATCGAGGGTTTTGCCCGGGTGTACGAGTCGGACATGCTGGCAAAGCCTGATCCGGCGACCTTCCAGGTCCTCCCGTGGCGGGCGGAGGCGCCCGGGACCGCGCGAATGTTCTGCGACATCCTGCTGCCGGACGGCACCCCGTCCTACGCCGATCCCCGCTGGGTCCTCAGGCGTGCTCTGGGCCGAGCTTCCGAGCTCGGCTTCACCTTCTATACGCATCCCGAGATCGAGTTCTTCCTGTTCGAGCGGCGGCCGGAGACCGGCGAACGTCCCGTACCGATCGATGCCGGGGGCTACTTCGACCACACTCCACACGCGGTGGCGCACGACTTCCGCCGAACCGCGATCACTATTCTCGAGAGCCTCGGCATCTCGGTGGAGTTCAGCCACCACGAGGGCGCACCAGGGCAGCAGGAGATCGACCTGCGGTACGCCGACGCGCTCACCACCGCGGACAACATCATGACCTTCCGACTGGTCATGAAGGAGGTGGCGCTCGAGCAGGGGGTATACGCCTCGTTCATGCCGAAGCCCTACACGGACCACCCGGGCTCCGGGATGCATACCCATCTCTCACTGTTCGACGGTGACCGCAACGCGTTCTACGAAGCCGGCTCTCCATACCAGCTCTCCAAGATCGGTCGCGCCTTCATCGCCGGGCTGCTCAAGCACGCCGGGGAGATCACGGCTGTCACCAACCAGTGGGTCAACTCCTACAAGCGGCTGTGGGGTGGCGCGCAGCGGACAGCGGGCGCGGGTGGCGAGGCACCCGCATATGTCTGCTGGGGGCACAACAACCGATCAGCACTCATCCGAGTGCCGATGTACAAGCCGCAGAAAGGCCAGTCGACGCGGATCGAGGTGCGCTCACTGGACTCGGCCTGCAATCCCTATCTCGCCTTCGCCCTGCTGCTTTCCGCCGGACTGAAGGGCGTCGAAGAGGGCTACGAACTGCCGCCGGGCGCTGAGGACGACGTGTGGCGGCTCACCGATGCCGAGCGGCGGGCGATGGGCATCGAGCCGCTGCCGCAGAACCTCTCCGAGGCGATCACCTTGATGGAGCAGAGCGAACTCGTTGCCGAGACACTCGCTGAGCACGTCTTCGACTTCTTCCTCCGGAACAAGAGGCGAGAGTGGCAGGACTATCGAGTCCAGGTCACGCCGTACGAACTCGACCGCTACCTGCCAGTTCTGTGAAGCAATTCGGCTGAGGTCGCGCGCTCCGGTCGTGCAATTTCCGGTACGCCTGCGCGTCACGACCGGGCGCGTGCCGTTCCACCTCCGAATGCGTGGGTAGCGTCATGGGCATGAATGTCGAAGTGCTCGCCGTCCAAAACTCCGACAAGTGCGGCCCTGGTCTGCTCGCCGAATGGCTGTCCGATGCCGGAGTTAATCTTGATGTGGTCAGGGTTTTCGCGGGTGAGGAGGTGCCTAGCAGGGTCAATGCCCACGGTCTGCTCGTCCTGGGCGGAGCACCGTCACCACGCGATGACGAGGTTGCCCCATGGTTTCCGCAGGTGCGTGCGCTGCTCGCCTCGGCGGTGACGGATCAAGTTCCGACACTTGGCATCTGCCTCGGCCACCAGTTGCTAGCCATGGCCTGTGGCGGCGATGCAGGCCCAGCCAGGGGGGAGGCGGAGGTCGGCCTTCACGAAGTACAGATCGATCGCTCCGCCACTGCAGATGATCCACTCTTCGAGTCGTTCCCTGAGCTTGTCCCGGTCGTCGAATCACACGAGGACGAGGTGTGGGAGCTTCCGCCAGGTGCCGTCGCGCTCGCGTCGACACCTGGTTGCCGCTACCAGGCCTACCGGATCGGCCGGTGCGCCTGGGGAGTCCAGTTCCATCCTGAGGTCACGGCACCGAACTATCTGGGGTGGGCGCGGCGTCGCCGCCCGCTGTTGCCTGCAGCCGGGAAGAGCCCGGTCGACATGCTGGCCGCTTGCGAAGCAGCAGCCCCGCGCCTCATCGCGACCTGGAGCGGGTTTGCGGGTCGCTTCGCGCAGGTCGTGCATCGGCACGCACACAGGTTGGAGGCGGAGCGCTTCCGGAAGGATCGGGGCACGACGGTGGCTACGCCAAGCACAATCGTCGATCCCGAATCCCTGACGGAGCTGGCTGCGGCGCGGTTTCGTACACGTCTGAATGCCGAGGGAGGCCGGCACCGCCGCTCGATCGGTACCTGATCAGGGGCCGGCGGATAGCGTTGGCGGGGTGACGATCAGCGACAGTGGGCGCCGCGAGGCACCGCTGACGCGCCTAGCTCGATTGGGCTTCAACGATCCACAGGCAGCGCTGACGCTCCTCGACGATCCCGCCGTCGATGCCGTTCATCTGCCTGACCTGCTCGACTCACTCGCCGATGTGGCCGATCCCGATCTCGCGCTGCGCTCGCTGGCTCGAGTCCTCCAGGCCGGTAGTGGTGAGCTGCGTCACGACATTGGTGCCAGCCCGCCGGAGCGGCGGCGCCTGCTTGCGGTCCTCGGCTCGAGCGTCGCCCTCGGCGATCACCTCGTCCGCCATCCCGAGCACCACCGGTCGCTCGCCGACGAGGATGACACGAAGGCTGGGGCGGGTTCCGATCGGCGCTCTGCGCTGCTCGCGGCGGTTGGCGCAGATCCCGCCTCCGGCGAGCCCGTCGCAGCCGACGGCGGTCTTGTGGCGCTGGACGCGCTGCGCGTCGCTTACCGCCGCGACCTCATCGCCATCGCAGGCCGAGATCTCACGGCTGAGATTGACCTCGAGCAGACTGCAGCGGATCTCTCCGATCTTGCCGCTGCGGCTCTTGATACGGGGCTGGCGATCGCGCGGGCGGATCTTCCACTCGACGTACCGCGGTGCCGGTTGGCGGTCATCGGGATGGGAAAGGTCGGGGGCCGGGAGCTGAATTATGTCTCCGATGTCGATGTCGTGTTCGTCGCGGAACCGGAGGCTGGGCTGCGTACCGGCAGCGCTCTCGCGGCGGGTTTGATGCGCGCCTGCTCCGCCACCACTGCAGAGGGATCCCTCTGGCCCGTCGACGCGGCACTCAGGCCCGAGGGCAACGCGGGGGCCCTGGTCCGTACCGTGGCCAGTCACGACGCGTATTACCAGCGGTGGGCGAAGACCTGGGAGTTCCAGGCGTTGGTGAAGGCCCGCCCGGTCGCCGGTGACCTGGCCCTCGGCCGGGCGTACATCGACGCCGTCGCGCCACTGGTCTGGTCGGCGAGCGACCGCGACGGCTTCGTCCAGGATGTCCAGGCGATGCGCCGACGGGTGGAGGAGCACATCCCAGCCAGTGAGGCCGACCGGCAGCTGAAGCTCGGCCGGGGAGGCCTGCGCGACGTGGAGTTCGCTGTGCAGCTGCTCCAGCTGGTCCACGGCAGGGGTGACGAGACCCTCAGGACCGGCAGCACCCTGGATGCGTTGCGGGCTCTCGCCGCCGGCGGCTACGTCGGGCGGGCGGACGCAGCTCAGCTCGCCGACAGCTACCAGTTCTTGCGCAGCCTGGAACATCGGCTCCAGCTGTACCGCCTGCGGCGCACCCATATCCTGCCCGAAGCCGAGTCCGACCTGCGCAGGCTGGGACGGGCCTTGGGCTACCGCGGAGATCCGATCGGCGAGCTGACGGCCGCCTGGCGGGAGCACCAGCGGACCGCCCGCCTGCTGCACGAAAAGCTCTTCTACCGGCCGTTGCTGATCGCTGTCTCCCGACTGCACACCGAGGACGCCCGCCTCACTCCGCAGGCCGCGCAGCACCGGCTGGAGGCGCTCGGCTACGCCGATCCTGCTGGGGCTTTGCGGCACATCCAAGCACTGACGACGGGTGTCACCCGCCGTGCCGCAATCCAGCGGACGCTGCTGCCGGTGATGCTCGGATGGTTCGCTGACGCCGCCGACCCCGACGGGGGGCTGCTCGCATTTCGGCAGGTGAGCGAGGCTCTCGGCACGACGCCTTGGTACCTGCGATTGCTGCGGGACGAAGGCGCCACCGCCGAGCGATTGGCCCGGATCCTTGCGTCTAGCAGGTATGCCTCCGATCTGCTGCTGCGTGCGCCCGAGGCCGTGGCGATGCTGGCCGACGATTCACAGCTGCGACCGGTGGACCCTGTGGTTTTGAGGGTCCAGGTCCGAGCCGCGGTCGCCCGGGCGGGCACACCCGAGGAGGCGGCCGCGGTCTGCCGTGCTGCCCGCCGCCGCGAATTGTTGCGGATCAGCGTCGCGGACCTTCTGGGCAATCTGTCCGTTGACGAGGTGGGCGAAGCGCTGACCACCGTCACAGCTGCGGCGCTCGACGGCGGGCTAGCTGCGGCGATCCGATCGGTGGGTAGCTCCGATGAGCTGCCCACCGCCCTCGCGATCGTCGCGATGGGCCGTCTTGGTGGCCACGAGCAGGGCTATGCCAGTGACGCCGACGTGCTCTTCATCCACGATCCGCGACCCGGCGCCGACGAACGCACCGCGGCTGACGCTGCGCAGGCCGTCGCGAACGAGGCGCGGCGGTTGCTGGCTTTGCCCGCGCCGGATCCGCCGCTGCTCGTCGATGCGGATCTGCGTCCTGAGGGGCGGCAGGGACCCCTGGTCCGTACCCTCGCCTCGTACCTTGCCTACTACGAGCGATGGGGTGAGGTTTGGGAGCGACAGGCGCTGCTACGGGCCGACCCGGTGGCCGGTGATCCGGCGCTCGGCGCTCGCTTCATCGAGGCCATCGACCCGATCCGGTACCCGTCCGGTGGACTGGACGCCGGGGCGATCCGCGAGATTCGCCGAATCAAGGCTCGGGTGGAGGGTGAACGCCTCCCGCGCGGCGCCGATCCGAGGCGGAACACCAAGCTAGGCCCGGGCGGGCTCGCCGATGTTGAGTGGACGGTCCAGCTGCTGCAGATGCGGTACGGGGACACGACACCGCCGCTGCGGACAACCCGGACGATGGCCGCCCTAGATGCGGCGGTAAGTGCCGGTTTGGTAGAACCTGTCGACGCCTCTGTTCTCTCTGCGGCGTGGCGGCTAGCCTCCCGGGTGCGGAGTGCGACCACGTTGGTTCGTGGAAGGCCGCAGGACAGCCTTCCCTCGGATGCGCGAGAGCTTGCCGGCGTCGCTCGCCTCCTCGGCTATGCCGGTGGCGGTCCGCTAGTGGAGGATTACCGTCGGATGACGAGGCGAGCACGGGCGACGGTAGAAAGGATCTTCTACGCGTGACCAGCGAGGGCTCGACCGTGAACGGGGAGAGTCGCTCGGCACGAGCGACCTTCCGCTACACCCGGCTGCTGCGGCGCAACCGAGAGTTCCGCGGCATCGTTCTCGCCCAGGTCACCAGCGAGGTTGGTGATCATTTCGCCCGCTTCGCTCTCGCCGCGCTCGTCCTCGACAGATCGGACAGCGTCTTCTATGCAGCGTTCGCGTTTGTCGTCGGCTATATCCCAGGTCTGTTCGGCGGGCTCCTGCTTTCACCGTTCGCGGACCGGCTCCCACGTAAACGCGTCCTGATCGTCTGCGATCTGGCGAGGGCCGCTATCGTCGGAGTCCTCGCGCTCGCCGCGATCGACGCAACGCCGCTGTGGGTTCTGTTCGCTCTGCTCCTGTTTGCCGAGCTGTTCAGCCAGCCGTTCTTCGCCGCACGATCGGCGGTGATGCCGGACATCCTGGTGGATCCTCAGGACTACTTGGTCGGATCTTCCCTAACCCGAGGCCTCAACCAGGCCAACCAAGTGATCGGGCTCGCTGCAGCAGGTGTCGTGGTCCACGCCTTTTCGCCGCGTGTCGCCCTCGCGGTGGACGCCTTGACGTTCCTGGGGTCCTACCTGGTCATTCAGCTCATGATCCACTCCCGGGCGGCACTGATGGAAGGCCGCGGCGGGCTGCGAGGTCTGCTGGTCGACACGGCCGAGGGTGTCAAGCTGGTCTTCTTCGACAAGGTGCGCCGTTCGTTCGTCCTTCTCGTCTGGGCGACGATCGGCTTCTTGATCGCACCGGAGGCGGTCGCCCTCGCCTACAGCAGAGACCACGGCGCGGCCGATCTCGGCGGGTTCCTGATGGCGGCGGTCCCGGCGGGCGCCGTCGTCGGCGTGGCGTTGGTGTCCCGGCTGGATCCGCTCCGCGGGGTGCGCCTCAGCCCGCTTCTTGCGGCCGCTTCGCTGCTGCCTCTGGTCGCCACGACTGCAGATCCAGATGTACCGGTGGCGATGGCGCTCTGGTTTGTCAGCGGGGCGCTGCAGGCGTTCATCGTGCCCATGATCGTCGGCGTGAACCTCGTGACGCCGCCCGAGGCACGCGGACGGGTCAACGGGGTGGCTGCCGCAGGGCTCTCACTGTTCACAGCCGCCGGGTTCGCGCTTGCCGGTCGGCTCGCGGACGTCACGTCACCGGCGGCGGCGGTCGGCATTGCTGGGCTTACAGGGCTGTTCTTCGTCGGCCTGCTCGGGATGCGGTGGCCTCAGACGGTCACGGAACTCTCGACCCGCTCGGCGTCGGCGCCCGAGCCAGCTTCAGCTCGGTGAGGCACGCGGAGTGCGGGGCGCCTGAAGATCAAGGCCTGGATGCCGAACGCTAGGCCGAGGGCGACGTAGCCGGCGACGATGTCGAGAACGAAGTGGTTGCCCGTCGCGACGACGACGAACCCGGTGGCCACCGGATAGGCGATGCCGAGCGCCTTGACCCAGCGCCGCTTGGCGAGCGTTGCGATGATCAGCCCGCACCAAAGGGACCAGGCACAGTGCATCGAGGGTATGGCCGCGTACTGGTTCGAGTATGAAGCGACATCGGCCGAGGCCCAGGTGCCCCAGGTTCCATGCTTCACGACGGTGTCGATGAACCCCTCACCGGAGAGGAAGCGCGGTGGGGCCAACGGGAGGAGCCAAAACCCGAGCAGCGCGACCATGTTCGTGGCGACGAGGACTCGGCGCAGCGGGCGGTAGCGCCCGGGAAAGCTGTACCACATCCAGGCCAGCACAACGATGGTGATGATGAAATGCAGCGTCGAGTAGTAGTAATCGGTGCCGACCACCAGCCAGCTGACCTTGTCGACGGCGTGGTTGATCGGCTTCTCGACCGCAATCCCGATCATCTGCTCAAAGTCGTACAGCTGCCGGGCACGGGTGGTCGCCTCGGCGACCTTGACCGGGACGCCGTTGCGGACGAGCGAATAAAGCCAGTAGCCGGTCACGATCAGAACGAGCTCGAAGACCAGGTTGGGACGGCGGCTGCGGCCCCACGGGATCCTGGCGACCCACGCTCGACGGCGCGCCAAACCGCGGCCGCGGCCATCCTGCCGCGGACCCACACGCGTGTCGGCGTGTTCGATCGTCATCGCCGTTTGTCCGTTCCCCGTTAATGCGACGACTCGGCTCGCCCAATCGTGCCGACCCGCCGACCTCTCCTCAGCCGGTGTCCAAACTCCCCAGTCCTGCCGATATCTCGCCCTCAAGATAGGGAGTCTGCCAGATCGTGCAGCGTTAACGGCAGTGCCGTTCGGCCTGTCGTCCCTACATTCAGGGACAACTCCGGGGAGTACCCTGAGACTTCCCGATCATGGTTGCGGCGAGCCACGCAGCTGGATCCCCGCCCCTTGTCTGGGCCGCACACAGCCGTGGCTCCTCCTCGTGGGCCGCGCGCACTGCCGGTGCCACCCGCGATCAACCTGGCTCCACCATCCGGACCTCGATCCCAAGCCGCCGCGCCTCCGCGAGCTTGTCATCGGCTGTCAGCACAGGCACCTGTAGAGCGTCGGCGAGGACAAGGTAGGCCGCGTCGTACACCGTGAAGTTGTCCCTTATGTCGAGCATGTAGCCCAGCAGATCCGTCATCAGGTAGCGCTCGATGTGCAGAGACGCGAAGTCGTCGAGTGCTTCGTCCAGCCTTGCTGAGTCCAGCTTGCCGGCGAGCACATGCCCGCGCAGCACGCTGGCGACTTCGAGGTCGAGCAGAGCCGGTGCATGCAGCTCCTCGTCCGCGAGAGTTGCCAGCAGCTGCGGGTTCGGCGGGTCGCCCACGAGTGCGTTGACCATCGCGGACGTCTCGATGACGATCACGACGCCGCACGGATTCTGCGGACCTCCTTGACGGTGTCCTGCAGGGTTGGGCCGCCGCGCCTACCGCGTCTCGCAAGTCGTTCGACCACCTCCGCGTTCGATGGTCGCGAAGCAAGGCGATCGAGTTCGATGCGCAGATAGTTGGTGAGCGTCAGGCCGCGCTCAGCCGCCCGCGCCTTGAGGGCGTTCAGCGTTGACTCTGGTACATCGCGGACTTGGACAAGTGGCACGCGGCCATTGTATGCAGAATGTATGCCTAGCATCCAACTTGCATCACGCTTCTGTTGACCATGGACCCTGGGCGTGGCCGCGTGTTTGTGCGAGGTTGTCCCTATGGGCGAGGAGGTCGCACACCGAACGTTCAGCAGGGAAGACCGGCGGCAATACCGGCTCAAGGTCAGGCAGTGTCTTGACGTGTTCGCGCAGATGCTGCGCGAGTCGCGTTTCGACTTCGAACGGCCCCAGACCGGCCTTGAGATCGAGCTCAACCTCGTGGACGACAACGCCGAGCCGGCCATGCGCAACGCGGAGGTCCTCGCGGCGATCGCTGACCCGGATTTCCAAACCGAATTGGGTCAGTTCAACATCGAGATCAACATCAGGCCACGCCAGCTTGCTGGCGGCGGCCTGACCGCCTTCGAGCGCGAGGTCAGGGCGAGCCTCAACGCTGCCGACGAGAAGGCCCGCCGCATCGGCGCGCACATGGTGATGATCGGCATCCTGACAACGCTCCGCCACGATCACCTGACCTTTGAGTCGTTGTCCACCAATCCTCGGTACGCGCTGCTGAACGAGCAGATCTTCACGGCTCGAGGAGAAGACCTGCACATTGCGATCGCTGGGCCGGAGCGTCTTGTCGTCACCGCGGACACGGTGGCGCCGGAGGCGGCCTGTACGAGCACTCAGTTGCACCTGCAAGTGAGCCCTGACGAGTTCGCTGCGTACTGGAACGCTGCCCAGGCCATCGCGGGTGTTCAGGTCGCGGTTGGGGCGAATTCGCCTTTCCTGCTCGGAAAGCAGCTGTGGCAGGAGACCCGAATTCCGCTGTTCGAGCAGGCCACGGATACCCGGCCGGAGGAGCTCAAGGCGCAGGGTGTCCGTCCTCGGGTCTGGTTCGGGGAGCGCTGGATCACCTCGGTGTTCGACCTGTTTGAAGAGAATGTGCGCTTCTTCCCCGCGCTGCTCCCGCTGTCTAGCGACGAGGATCCGAGCCACGTGCTCGCCCGTGGTGATACGCCGAGCCTGAACGAGCTCAGGCTCCAGAACGGCACCATCTGGCGATGGAACAGGCCGGTGTACGACGTCGCCAACGGGCAGCCGCATCTGAGGGTCGAGAATCGCGTCCTCGCTGCCGGCCCGACCGTGGCCGACACCATGGCAAACGCCGCCTTCTACTTCGGCGTCGCGCGGATGCTCGCGGAGGATGAACGACCAGTGTGGTCTCAGATGTCTTTCGGTGCAGCCGAGGACAACTTCCACGCCGGAGCGCGTGATGGCCTCGCCGCGCAGTTGTACTGGCCAGGCCATGGCACAGTGCCGGTCGACGAACTGATCCTGCGGAAGCTGCTCCCGCTCGCCCACCAGGGGCTCGACCGCTGGGGGATCGAACCAGGCGAGCGCGATCGTCTCCTCGGCATCGTGGAACAACGCTGCCTGAGCGGCAGCAATGGCGCGACCTGGCAGATAGCGGCACTGCGCCATTTCGAGGACCACGAGGGCTTGCCTCGTCCTGAGGCCATGCGTCGCGCCTTGCAGCTGTACATCACGTACATGCACTCCAACGCCCCGGTCCATGAATGGCCGCTCGTCTGATCGCCCGGGCTGGCCCAGGGCCTGCCGAGAGACGCCGGTGTGACCTCACACCCGCCGCATGAAATGCAGGAGGTATTCCTTTCGATCCAGCGGGTTGTGGTCTGACCTCGGCCGATTTGGGATCGTCCCGCGTACCGGCTGATAGTGATCGAAGCTGCTTTCAAGCACCCCCTCGCCGCGAGTCAGCCCGGGCAGCTGTCGACCGAGCTTGTGCACCTGAGCGGCCGGAATCTCGCCCTCCAACCAGCACCACGAACCCCTGATCATGGGTGCTCCCGGGACCGCCCGCAGTGCGGCCAGCACGGGCAGGATCGATCCGACCGTGTCGGTCGGCACCTCGAGCCGAAGACGATGCATTGGTTCGTACACCCTGGTGCCCGCCTGCTGGAGCGCCGTCATCAGGACGAGCGGTGTCAGGCCGCGGAAGTCCCAGCCAGTGCTGGACATGCTCTTGTCGAAACCCTGATGGGCGTGGCTCTGCCGCGGGGCATAGCCGGAATGGGTCATCGTGACCGTGCAGTCGGTGACCTGCCAGCCGTGGATTCCCTGCTGCAGCGTCTCTTTCACGGTGTCCTCGACCGCTTTGAAGAACGCGTACGGCATCGATCCCAGCTCGACCTCCAGCCGGAATTCCACGCCGGCGTCGATCGGGGCTGGATCGACCCGCAGCCCGACGGTGGCGAGAAATGCGTTGCCGTTCTTGTGCATGACCTCGACCCCCGCCCCTGTGCCGACCGGCCGCTCAATACAGATGGTCGTCGTCTCGCGGAAGGAAACGTCAAGGCCGAAGTCGTCGGCCAGGGTTGCCTGGATGACCTCCTTCTGCACCTCCCCATAGAGCGAGACGAACAGCTCTTGCCGAACGTCATCTTGCCGCAGGCTGATCAGCGGATCCTGCTCGGCGAGCTGGCCGAGGGCAAGATGGAGCGCGCCCTTGTCGGCGGGGCGGCCAGGGATGACGACCGTCTCCAGCGACGGCGGGGCGAAATATCGGCGCTCAGAATCCGGTGTGTGCGGAGTGCCTATCGGGTCGCCGATCTGGATTTCACTTAGCCCCCAGAGCTTGCCGATCTGCCCTGCCGAAACCAGCGACCGACGGACAGCGGAGCCCTGGTCAAAGATGCTGATCGCGGTGACCTTTCCCTCGTCCTCACCGCGGTACCGGAGACGATCGCGCGTTCGTACGGTGCCGGAGAACATCCGAGCGTAGGCGATCTTCTCGCCGGCCGGGCCACGCTCGACCTTGAAGATCGTGCCAGACACGGGACCGTCCGGGTCTCCCTCAGTCGCAGGCAGGAACTCCGTGATGCCGGTGATCAGGGCGTCCACCCCGGCACCGGTGATGGCCGAGCCGAAGAACACTGGATGGACCAGCGCCCGCTTGGTCTGGGCGGCGAGCATGCTGCGGAGCTGCCTGTGCGAGACCGTCGTCTCGTTGCTGACGTACGCGTGCAGGAGCGCGTCGTCGCGGTCGGCGAGTAGGTTGACCAGCCGAGCCGTGAAGCCGGCGTCGGTGTCGGTGAACGGTCGATAGCGAGCGCCGCGGGTGCCCAGATCGTCGGCCGAGCCCATCGCGATGATCGCCGGCACGAGCCGCTCCGAAATGCCCTGGAGCACGCGGTCATAGCCCGCACCACCGCGATCGATCTTGTTCACGAAGACAAGTGTGGGGATGCGCAACTGCTGCAGCGTCCGCATCAAGACCCGCGTCTGCGGCTGCACGCCCTCAACGGCAGAGATCACCAGCACAGCGCCATCGAGCACACTGAGCACCCGTTCCACCTCGGCAATGAAATCCGGGTGGCCGGGCGTGTCGATGAGGTTGACCGTGACGTCATTGATGACGAACGACACGACAGCGGACTTGATCGTAATGCCCCGCTGCTGCTCCAGAGCCAAGGAATCGGTCTGGGTGTTGCCCGCGTCGACGCTGCCGATCTCGTCGATGACACCGGCGGCGAAGAGCAGCCGCTCGGTCAGGCTTGTCTTACCGGCGTCTACATGCGCCAAAATTCCCAAGTTCAGAGTTCGCACTGCGCGTCATGTCCTCTGGATACGTGGCGATTCCTTCTGTGGTGGACATGAACGCAGCGCGCATTTCCGCTCCTTGGCTCGGTCAGTTCTTGTCAGTAGTGCAGCAAATCGACGCTGCCGTGAGCAACCGAATTGTTGGGTGGCGCAGGTCACCCTGGAACATGCGGGACTCCACGCCGCTCGCCTGGGGATCGTCGTCTTGTGGATTCCCACCCCGCGACCGGTCAATGTCGCGACCACAGATTCCGCGCATAGAGGGCCCAGATTTTCCGCGATCCACGGCGTGACCAGGATGGCGACGGGCTCGGCTCCGTCTTGCCCGGGCCGTGTTGCGACGAGGACATCAATGTCGTCGTCGCCTATCCGCGCTGGTCGCACGTCGTCCCCACCCGCCTCGCTGAGCTCAATCTCACCGGTGATGGCTGGCGTCGCCACGAGCGCGACTGGCCGTACCACTCCGTCGGGCGTCGTTGCGACGACGGTGGCAACCTCGACGGCCCCTCCCAGGACACCGCGCATCAGCCCCATCAAAGACCCCGGCTCACGAAGACGTTCCCGTAGGTGCGGCCACAGGGCTCGCTCAGATTCGGCTAGGCCGATCGCCGAATATGATCCGCACATACCGGGGGCCTACCCTCTACGGCCGACCAGTCGGATGACGTTCGGCACACTCGACCGTTTGCCGGCGTGGCTGCGCGGCAGAATGCAAGACGCGGCCCCAGTCGTCCGCCGATCCCCCCTCAGGGCGCGACTGGGGCCGCCTACCCTCGTCGCCGCCGGCTCGGGGCTCGGGCGACGACGAGGCAAACGTGTATCGCTGACAACGGCGCAAGCGTTACAGAGCCGATAACAACGACCTTCGTTGCGCAAAGCGTCCAGCCGCTCGATCGCCCAGCCATGGTGAATCCTCAGCCACGCGCCGATCTTGGTCTGGACGGATTCTTGCTGGCCCGTACGCAGAGTGATGCCCTGTATGCACTGTTTGGTACTAGAACGCATGTTCGATTACCTCTAGCCTGAAAGGCGTGAGTTCGCTGCCACCTCTGGCTCGCCGCGAGCAGACATCGCTGCCGGTGCGGATCGTCGTCGATGGGGGTGGGAACGTCGTCCACGGCACAATTCATGATCGGGTGTGGGTCGAGGGCCAGGGCTGGCTCGCGTTCGTCCGCTGGCCGGGTTGGCGGTGGGGACGCTGGATACCCCTCGATGCCGTGCGCCGGATGGAGAACGTGGATTATGGCCGGATCCGCCCCCGCTGGTGGGTGCGGGATGGGGAGCAGTGGGTCGAGCGTGACGCCATGCCACGGCAGGCTCCGGTGCAGAAGACGACGAGAAGCGACGGCTGACGCGTGGCAGCGTAGAATCATGAGCGCATTTGCTTCTCGCCGGCAACACGGGGACCAGCGAGCCGGCTCGAGCCCTAAGGCTAAGGGCTGGGGCCGTACCTGCGACCGCGACAGTGCCAAAGGTCCTCCCACCGCAAGGACCAATGGCACGCTGCTGGCGCAGACCAAGCGGGAAACGACGCGAAGCCCGCGAAGACGCTCTCGAACAGCGATGGGCTAGATGCGCCGAACCTCGCTTAGGGGTGTGTGGCGGGCCTGCGGAAGGCGTCTAGGTGGGTTCCGCCGCTTCCGGCCCGTAGTTTCGGGCCTCGATGGCCCTGACGGTGTTTCCCAGCATCTTTTCGAGCGAGCGCTTGCCGACGGTCCCGACGACGGCCTCGAGCACCCGTCCCTTGAAGTTCTTGCCCTCGCGTACGAGGACGGCGTCCACGCTGGTCGTCCCGTTGGACTGCGGAGTGAGGGTATAGGTGTGGCTCGAGTGTCCGCCCCACACGTTGGAGTCGGTCGTTGTCAGCACGACATGGTGGGGATCGGACCAGTCGTAGTGCAGGCGTTCCCAGACGCCGCGCGAGCCCTCGGTGACATCCGCCTGATGCGGGCCCCGATCATGCACCTTGAGGTAATCGTCGGTGCTGTAGCCGAAGAGCTTCGAGCGGCCCGGCCCGAAGTCGGTCAGCCCGGCGACGAACTGCTCAGGCGTCGCGCTGGTCGTTTGGTGGAGGTGGATCGTAACCATCGCGTGCTCCTGGATTGTTGGGGTGGTATCGCTGACGATCACGACGACGTCCTCGTCGCCGACGACGGTAGCGCGGCCGATCCTTCGCCGCGACGGATGACGTCGCACTTGCCGGCGGGCCGACGTACCCTCGAAAGAGGATGAGGTGAGTCGATGGAGTGGGCGGCTCTGCTGGTCGCGTTCGTGCTGATGTGCGCGCTGCTCAACCAGGTGTCGCCGCGCCCGCCGTCGCGCGGGCGACGGCATCTCCAGAAGTTGGCGAAGCGTCTCGTCCCACGGGTTGGTCGGCACCCTGTCGCCGAGGCCGATCCGTTCGAAACGCTGCGGCTGCAGACGAGGCTCGGCCATCTTGCTGACGAGATCCGGCGGATCGAGGCCACGCCGCGCGTCTACGCGAAGGCGCATCGGTTGGTGGCCCTTGAGACTGCGTATGACGACCTGCTCGACGAGGCATGCCGGCTCGCCGGCGTACCGGCGGAGGCCGACCTCGAGCGTGGCGAGCAGAAGCGCTGGCTGGAGGAGCAGGAGCTAGCCACGCGCGGCTGGTCATGGTGACCCCGCAACCCGACTGAGAAGCCCCGCCTCGACGGGTTGACCATTCGGTGAGTTCGGCACCGGCTGTCCGCTTAGGCGGCGTCCGCCAGGGTGAGGATTGGATGGCAGCCAAGCCAGCGTGGATCGCGGGATGGACGGGCCAGCATGTGCGGCACGCAGCCACGCTCTTCCGGCAGGGCCGAAATCCCGCCGCGCGGGTTTACGAGAGTCTTGGATCAGATTTCTTCCTGGCGCTCGCGCCCGGCTGGCTGAACCTAGGATTGTGGGAGGGAGCGGGGTCTGAAGCTGAGGCGGAACAAGCTTGCCAGCGGCTGGTCTGCACGCTCGCGTCGGCCCTGCCCGTCGGGGGTGTGGTTGTCGATGTGGGGAATGGGCTCGGCACCCAGGATCGGCTGATTGCCGAGTTGATCCGCCCGCGCCGGCTGGTGGCGGTGAACATCACTGAGTGGCAGCTAGCGGCTGGACGAGACCGGCTGCGGGAGGCCGCTGCCGCGCCCGTGGTGGGCGATGCCGCCCAGCTGCCGATTGCCGATCAGGCCGTCGATGGGGTCATCAGCGTGGAGGCGGCATTTCATTTCCGCTCCAGGAAGACATTTTTCGATGAGTGTTACCGGGTGCTGCGCCCAGGCGGAGTGCTGAGCATCTCCGACATCGCAGTCCAACGATGGCCGATCAGCCCTGCGGAGCTGGCGGCTGGGTTGACCCAACTGCGGGTATTCGGGCTGCAGCGCAGCATGGCAATGACAGCGGCGCAGGTCGTGGCAGCCGCGCGGGCGGCCGGCCTGGTACAGGTGGCGGTCACCAGCTGCGGTGACCGCGTGATCGCCCCCGCGCTCCGGCTCGCCGCAACACGGCTGGCGACTACGCCGGCCGCGCCAATCGGGCAGCACACTGCCGCCCGCCTGCTGCTATGGCAGGCAAATCTGCTCTGGCGGCGCCGAATCATCGATTACCTGCTGCTTCGCGCGGTCCGTCCATGACCGGCTGCCCACCCAGGCGGGCTCGGCATGCCCTATGGACTCGACTGTGGACGCTTGCGAGGGCTCATCGCTGCCCGAGCGCCTGGGTCACATATGCGACGGCCCGGCCTCCGCTCACGGCAAGGCACTATGGCAGGCATGTCTTTGCCCACCCCCACCCTGCACACCGCTCGCCTGTGCTTGCGCCCCTTCACCAGCGCGGATGCGGACGCCCTCTTCGCGCTGCACAGCAGCGCCTACGTGCTGCGCTACTGGGATGCGCCGCCCTGGAGCGAACGCGAGCGAGCCGAGCGCTTTATCGCGGCTTGCCGGCAGATGGCGGAGGAAGGCAGTGGGGCGCGGCTGGCCATCGAGCGTGTGTCCGACGGAGCGTTCATCGGATGGTGTGGTCTAGCCCGATGGAACCCGGACTACCGCAGCGCATCGTTGGGCTACTGCCTCGACGATGCGGCTTGGGGCCACGGCTACGCGACGGAGGCTGCGCGCGCCCTGCTGCAGTGGGCATTCGACACGCTGGACCTGAATCGAGTCCAGGCCGAAACCGATACGCGCAACGCGGCATCTGCCCGCGTCCTGGAAAAGCTCAACTTCATGCGTGAAGGGACCCTGCGGGAAGACTGCATCGTGAACGGCGAGGTGTCGGACTCGTGGGTCTACGGGCTGATCAGGCGCCAGTGGCGACCATGACGTGGTGACGCCGAAGTTCATCCGGGTGAGTGTCCCCGGAGCAATCACGCTGGGCCGGACAGTGCCTCGGCATCGAGCACCTTGGGCGCGGCGAGGGGGACGTACTTGGCAGGGCGGCCACGAACGCACCGTGCCAGTGCGCGATCGTTACCCCTCTGAGGAAGGGAAACGCCCGGCCCCTGTCCGCAACGGGGGAACTTGGACGGGGGGCCCAGGCGACGGACCCGTCGCGCAGGACATGACTGATCGGTTGCGATTCGCCTTCAGGTTGACTGCGCTGGCATCACAGGACGGGCGACACTGGCAAGCTTTCGATCCGCCAAATCGCAGATGAGGCCGGGTGTGGGTATGTGCCGGATGGGGTCGCCACACCCGGATGTGCCATAAAGCGCAGGGTGGTTGAGGGCCCGGCGCTCTCTCTCGGTATGAGGCTGCGCAGAGTCGCCATGACTGCCGGCGCCATACTTCCCCGCCGAGTCGCTTGTCGTGATGCTCCCGCTTAACCCATCGCGGAGACGATCATGAGAACCGACAGTGCCATCCTCCACGAGGACTCTGTTTGCCGGATCGAAAAGAGCACCGACGCGCCCGGCCTTACCCTTTCTGGCAACTTCGAGGGCGCCGACGGTCGATCAATCTTGGAACGTGAGCTAGAGATTGCCCTTCGCGAAGGGAGCGATCTCCACCTCGACCTCTCATATATCGAGTTCATCGATATCGGCTGCATGGAGAAGCTCTTTGATGCCGCCGACAACCTTCAACGCGACGGCTGTCGACTGGTCCTGCTCGGTCCAACCATGACCGTCCGCCTGATCATCGCGATCTGTCGGGAGAGGTTGCCGGGCAACATCGAGGTCTTCCCGTGTCCGACCTAACGGCTATTCGGACGAACGGCCGCTTCCTCGGGAACTTGGCGCGGGGGTGGTGCAGCCGCGGCCTACTTCGTCGCGGGAGCCCAATCCCGAGGGGTCATTAAACGTGGCCCCAGCTCTCCGCCTTCCCCTAGGGGCGTGGCTGGGGCCACTTCATTCTCGTCGCCACCGGATGCGGGTCTGGTGGTGACGAGGCGAACAGGCATCGCTCAACTAAGGGTTTGAGCGGTACAGGAGGGTTCGTCCCCCAGTAGACGTAGAAGATCTCCGACCAACGGGTGTCGGAGCAGGCCATGCCCGCCACCGGGCACCCTGATGCCCGCAAGAGAATGCGGGAGTTCATGAACCGCCGGGGCGGCCGGGGCGTGACCGTCACGATGATCGTGACCCAGCTCGCCAGCGACCAGCTGGACGTGACGAGAAGCACGGTCAAAGGCTGGCTGGCGGATGACATCGAGCGCGGGGTGGCAGAGCATGTCGAGCCTGGCTTTACCGCATGCGCCGGCGCGGTGATACGGCGGCCTCGCGGGCCTACAAATCAGTTTGCTGCTCTTCCAGTACACCTCTCGGCACGATCTGCGGTTAGCTCCTGACCGCTGGCTACTTCGGACGGGCGGGGCGGCCACGGGCTCCATCCGGGGCGCATGTGAACCGCGCTGATCGACCGCAAAGCAGAATCAGATGTCGTAGTAGAGCTCGAACTACCCCCGCATAGCTGACAACCGCTGACCACCGTTGGTATATGCGGTCTGACCTGCGTAAACGCCCCAGCCGACCGACCACCGTTGGCGGTTTGCGGTCGTGCTGTCGAATTTCTGTCGAACGCAGGCGGCCCGGCCGCGAGGTATCAGCTCGCAGACCGGGCCTGGGACCAGTCCTAACGAGGAGGACCAGCCCGTGAACAGCAAGCTACCCAACCCGCTTGCCCGCCGAGCACACAAACCCGGCTTCATCCAGCTCGACTGGCCACGACCGGAAGCAACGTTGAGCACGATCACGCCGATCGGCGCTCACTTGGTTTTCATGCTCACCGGCGAGCAGGCCGCCTCGCTGCGCGACCAGCTCGCCCGCGTGCTCGAGGGTGGCGACGAGCACTAGCCAGCAGCGAATAGGCAGCGCCCGTGCGCTTCCCCGCAGAGGGGGTCGCGGGCGCTGGTTTCGGGCGCCTCAGTGACATTTGCGTCCTGGCTCGATCACCACCACCAGGTCGGGCAGCTCAATCGGCCCGCGCGGGCCACCAAATCGTGCCAGCGCAGCAGCGCCCCACCCACAAGGAGCAGGAATCCGACCGTCGCGGCTGCGCCAATCGGGAACCCCGCACCGGTATGCGGCAACTTAGCCGGGCAGGTGTGCGATAGGGCGAAGAAGCCTTTCTCCCTATCCTCGGCGACAGTGGCCCTCCCATCGAGAAGCTTCGCCCCCGCCGGTGTGAACACGAATGCGTGGCTCGCGTCCGGCGGCCCGAAGTCTGCAGGGTCGTCCAGGGTGATTGTCTGGCTCGCCAAACCCCTCCCGCCTGGGAGCACGAAGATCACGGTAAGGGCGACAAAGCTCGTGTTGGCAGGCGCGATGAAGAGCCAGCCGTCTTGGTCGGGTGCGTTGCCGCAGTCGTCGTCATGACGGGGGAATCCGCTGGCCGTTGAGTCGAACTGCGAATGGCCAAGCAGAAGCCCGGTGTCGGCAGCCGCCGGGCCAGCCCCGATCGATACCGCAGCAGCGAGGCCAAGCACAGAGCCCCCCAGCGCCGCTAAGAACCTCGTGCGGGTCAACACTAGGTCCCCCCTTGTGGCACCCCCGTGGTCATGGTCACCACGTTCCCACGACCTTGAACGGGGCACACATCGCCCAAACGCCTCACCGTGGATCCACTACTTGGCGGAGGGCATCGGCTCTTCTGTGCCCCTCGTCTCAGCGGACCCGCTCCGCTCGCTGCTGCCCCACGTCGATCCATTCAGTGAGCCGGGTCAGGTCGGCACCCGCGGCGATGCAAAGGCAGCCCTTTGTGATTCAAGCTGGCGCTCGACGCTCCTGTTAGCCCAGAAGCCACCTAACGCCGCAGACCCCCCGCATGGTCTAGCCTGCGGCAGGCGCTCGGTCACCGAGGCTGGCGACCCACCGGGCCTCAGGTCCCCGGCTGCGGCTGGGGTGCCATCCTGATCGAGCCGATCCGCCGCCGCTGACCCCGCTTGGGCGAGCGAGCCGTAGCGGTTTCGCGGCGGGTGCAGCACTAGAAACAACGGAGGTGCGGTCCGATGGAACTGGAGCGGGCCCGAGCGTTGCTGGACGCGGAGCGGGCGCGGGTGCAGCAACTGCTGGCCGACCTCGACTCTGCCCAAACGGATGACCGTGAGGCCGAACGCGAGACGGGCGATATGGCTGATCCGGCGCAGCCACTGGCTGAACAAGGCGTCGACGACGCCGTGGCCGCTGGTCTGCGGGACCGACTCGCGGCCCTCGATCGTGCTCTCCAACGGCTTGAAGACGGCACCTACGGCCGGTCGGTCCGCACCGGCGCGCCCATCCCGGACGAACGCTTGGAGGCAGACCCGGCTGCCGAGCTCACCGTCCAGGAGGCCGACAACGATCAAGCCGCGGACCGATAACCAGGCTGCGCCGCGCGCTCCAAATCCACTGACCCTGGAGTTCGGACGGTACCTCTGGCTGTTGGTCCCCGGCGGTGAGGTCGGGATCTGAACGCGTGCTCGCTCATCGGCATGTCGGCCCCCGCCGTCAGCGGCAGAACCGGACGGGGCCCCGGACTAAATCACTTCGCGGGTCACTACGCGCGCACTGCTACAGCACCTTCGCCCGTTCGTCGACGTCAGGCACCGTGAGCACGATCAGTGGACTGTGCTGCACCATCTCGTCCACGTCGGTACGACCCCAGCGTTTCGCTGCGGCTTCGATCAGCGGGCGCCGTTCG
>JBKPTD010000066.1:0-34870 GCA_046735375.1 Actinomycetota bacterium
CAGCCAGCTTCGCCGGTCGGTGCTGCTGGAGTCGCTGCTCACCGGCGCGGTCAACGCGCTGGCCGGTCTCCTGTTGGGGTTCGGGGTTGCGTCGGCGCTGCGCGCCTTGATCAACACGAGCACGTTCTCCGGGCAGCTGCCGGGTCACGCGCTCACGCTCACCCCGCGCACCGTCATCGCCGTGCTGATGGTGGGATGCATCGCCACAGTGTTGTCCGGGCTGGGGCCGGCCCGCCGGGCCAGCCGGGTGGCGCCCGTGGCCGCCCTGCTCGAGCTGCCGCCAGCTCCCGGCCGGCGCCACAGGGTGCGGATGGTGGCCGGCATGCTGGTCTTCGGCGCCGGCCTAGCTGCCCTGCCGATCGCGGTCGCCACGGGGCAGGGGCCCCTGATCCTTGCCGGCGCCGTGTTGAGCCTGGCCGGGCTGCGCCTGCTGGGACCGCTGCTGGCCGGGTACCTGGCGAGCGCGGTCGGGCTGCCGGTCGCCGGCGCGCTGGGGATGCCTGGTGTGCTCGGCCGGCTGAACGCGGTACGCAACCCGGAACGCACCGCGGCCACGGCGTCGGCGTTGGCGATCGGCCTTGCCCTGCTGGCCTTCATCACGATCCTGTCCGCCTCGACCAAGGCGCCGCTGCTGCGCGACTACGCCCGCGATCGCGCCGATTTCCAGCTGTGGCCCGCCGCCAGCCAGGAGACGGGCGACCAGAAGAGCGGGCCGCGGGGCGAGCCCATGAACCCGGCCCTCGTCGCGCGCCTGCGGGCACTGCCGGAGGTGGCCGCGGTGACGCCGGTGCGCTGTGTGCCCGGCACGAGCGCCGACCAACGGACGGTATGCGCCGCCGACGCGGTCGCGATCGCCGAGGTCAAAGACCTGGAGACGGTCAGCGGCAGCCTGGCCGACCTTGGCCCTGGCACGCTCGGAGTGAGCCAGCGGGATGCGACCGCGGCCGGCTGGACCACTGGGTCTGCCGTGACCATCCACGCGGCGGGTGGCAGCCGTGCCTTCACCGTCAAGGCGATCTACCGCACCATCACGACCTTCGGCAGCTACCTGATGGCGCCAGCCGACCTCGCTCAGCTCGGCGTCGGCGCAACGACATCAACGGTCTACATCCGGGCCGCCGCGGCAGATCCCGCCGCGGCGAGGGCGGCGGTCGCCCGCGTCGCGGCTGACTACCCCGGGGTGGAGATCCACGACCGGGCCGAGTTCCACGAGTCCGACATCAAGCAGATCAACAACGCCTCTGCGATCTACCGCGCGTTGACCGGTCTGGCGGCGCTCGTCGGGCTGTTCGGCATCGTCGGCACGCTGGCGCTGTCGATCGTGGAGAGGCGGCGGGAGCTTGGCTTGCTCCGGGCTGTTGGCATGCAGCGCCGTCAGCTGCGGTCGATGATCCGCGCCGAAGCCGTGATCGTCGCGCTCGTCGGCGCCGTCCTCGGCATCGGACTGGGCATCCTCTTCGGCTGGGCGGCGGCCAGGGTATTCGCGCATTCCTCCTCGCCTACCGAGTTCACCGTGCCTGTCGGCGGGCTCGCTGCAGTCGCGGTGCTTGTCGCCCTCGCCGGCGTCGCCGCCGCGGTCCTGCCCGCCCGGTTGGCCAGCCGGGTCGACGTTCTTCGCGCGATCGCGACCGAATAGCGTCCCTAGGATTGATCTGTGCATGTGAAGACGCGCTGGCTTCTCCTCCTGGCCGCATTGGGGCTCGTCCTGGTGGGCTGGTGGTTCTGGGCCGCGGAGCACACCGAACCGCCGCCCTTGCCGGTGCTGATCGCCGATCTGGTCGCGGTGGCAGGCCTGGCCATCGGGCCCTGGTTGGTTCTGATCGGCCGACAGCTAGTCCGCTCTCAGGACGGCGAACCGATGGCCGGCACTCTGTTCTCGCGGGTCATCGTGGTGGCCGCCATCATCGGGGTGGGTGGCCCGCTCGCTGCCGTCATCGCCGCAGCGTTCATCTCCCCGGAGCAGCCGGACATCCTCGTGATGGCCCTCAGTGTGTTTTCGATCATCGCCGCCACTGCGATCGCGCTCGTCGGCGGGATCGTCCTGCCCTGGCTCTTCCTGCTGACCCGCACCCTCGCTAAGGAGCGGTCCCGCCGCATCCGCGCCGAGGAGCGCGCAGAGATCGCGGCCCACCTGCACGACTCGGGCCTGCAAGCACTCACCCTGATCCAGAAACAGGCCGACGACTCCGGTTCCGTGCGCCGGCTGGCCCGCGGCACCGAACGGGAGCTGCGCGCCTGGCTCTACGGCGCGCCACCCGCCGCCGAAGGCGAGTTCGCCGCAGCGGTACGGGCCGGCGCGGAGGAGGTTGAGGACCGGTTTGACGTGACCGTCGAGCTGGTCACCGTCGGCACCTGCGTGATGGACGACCGGGCCCAGGCCGCAGTCGGCGCCATCCGCGAGGCGCTGACCAACGCCGCCAAGCACTCCCAGGTACGGCGCGTGTCGGTCCTCGCCGAGGTGGCCGGCGACGAGCTGTTCGCGCTGGTCCGTGACCGGGGCTGCGGCTTCGACCCGGCCGCGGGAACGCCAGACGACCGCCGTGGCATCGCCGACTCGATCGAGGCTCGCATGCTCCGGCATGGGGGCACGGCGGAGGTGCGATCCTCGGTGGGCGAGGGCACCGAAGTGGAGCTGCACATGTCGATGCGCGGCGCAGCCGGTCCGTAGGCTGGGTGGATTTCGACGTGACTGAGCCGGCCGAACGGATCCGGGTGCTCGTGGTCGACGACCACCCGGTTGTCCGCTCGGGTGTCCGCGCCGAGATCGGCGACGCGACGGAGGTCGTCGGAGAGGCCGGAGATGTCGACATCGCGATTGAGCAGATCCAGAGCCTCCACCCTGACGTGGTCCTCCTCGACGTGCACCTGCCCGACGGCGGCGGCCGAGCCGTGCTGGACGGCGTTGCTGCAACCCACCCACAGGTGCGGTTCTTGGCTCTGTCGGTGTCAGATGCCCCCGAGGACGTGATCGCCGTGATCCGCGGCGGTGCGCGCGGATACGTGACCAAGGCCATCTCCGGTCCGGAGCTGTGCGAGGCGATCCGCCGGGTTCATGCCGGTGACGCCTACTTCTCCCCCCGCCTCGCCGGCTTCGCGCTGGACGCATTCACCGGCCAAGGGCCGCCCGGCCTCAACTCTGAGCTCGACCAGCTCACCAGACGCGAGCGGGACGTGCTGCGACTTATCGCCGCCGGATACACGTACAAAGAGATCGGCACACGGCTCGCCATCTCCGCTCGCACAGTGGAGACGCACGCCGCCGCCGTCCTGCGAAAGCTGCAAGTCTCCAATCGACACGAGCTCTCCCGCTGGGCCAAGGCCCGCCGGCTCGGCTAACGCACCGCAGGTCACCCAGTCCCTGGCGCTGCGACCACCTGCTTGGCGGTTTCATGCCATGACCGGCGTATGGCTAGCGTTGGTGAATTCTTCACGTTGACGTAACGGACGGGGCGGGAGCCGGTTGCGAGCGATCGGCAGCGTGATGGCGGCTACTGATCTTTCGTCAATTGGAGGATTCATGAAAAGGACCACGGCGGTTATCGCGATCGCTGCCGGCCTCGCTGTAGCAGTGGGGACCACGGTGGCGGCGATTGCCGGCGGCGATCCTGGCCAACAGCTGCAGGATCAGTTAGAGGCCCACTCAGTCCAGTACTTCGGCGTGACCTCCGGACTGCAGGCGTCATCTGCTGAGGACATCGACGACCCAGCCGCTCCACCGCTTTCGTTCGCGACGTTGGCCAAGGGTCTGTCCGCCCGGGTGGTGACCTCAGGCGTCGCCGCCCCGAATCTGGACATGGGCGCGCTGTGGCCAGTGAACGACCCCCAGTGGCTGCTCTACTGCAACGAGCAGGGCACCTCCAACCCCGGCGTACAGCGGATCGACCTTGCCACCGGCGCCGCCACCACCATCCTCAGCGGCGTGACCTCGTGCGACCCGCTGCACGTCACTCCGTGGGGCACGGTCGTGTTTGGTGAGGAGGCCTCCGACGGGCACCTGTGGGAGATGGTTCAGCCGGAGTCCATCACCGGCGCCACCGTCAACCGAATCACCGGCGCTTCCAGCGACCCACGCATCGTGCGCCGAGACGCGCTGGGCTCGGTTGCGTTCGAAGGCGTGACGTTCCTGGCCAGCGGCGTCGGCTACTACGGCGATGAGCTCGCCCCGAGCAACGGCACGCCCGGCGGGGCATTCCACAAGTTCGTCCCGGCCCACCCGCGGACCGACACTACCCCGATCACCGACCTTGCTGACTCACCGCTGACCTCCGGCGCGATCTACGCCTTGCGGGTCGGCCAAGGCAGCAACACCGGACAGGGGATGGCCCAGGGCGATGGCACCTGGGTTCCGGTGACCCCGAGCGCCACGGGCTCGCTACGGCCGGGCGACCGGGCAGCCCTGGCGACGGGTTACTACCGCCCCGAGGATCTGAACCTGGACGAGAAAGCACTGACGAGCGGCCAGGTACGGTTCTGCGGCACCAACACCGGGCGGGAACAGGCGCACTATTACGGCGAGATGATCTGCATCGCCGACGGTCCCGCCGCCACGGCTACCACCAACGCAGCAACCCCGCAGGTGCAACTGCTGGTGGAGGGATCCCCGGCGATCAACATGCCGGACAACGTCGCTTACCAGCCGGGACGCGGCAACTGGATCCTCCACGAGGACGCCGAGACCGACTTCGAAGGGCCACATAACAACGATTTGTGGTCCTGCCTGGACGACGGCACCGACAACGGGTTGCTCAGCGACGGCTGCCTGCGCATCGCCACGCTCAACGACCTGGATGCGGAGTGGACCGGCGGATTCTTCGACCCGACCGGCGAGCACTTCTATGTCAGTATCCAGCACAGCGACACTGGCAAGGGCCTCGTCCTTGACATCACGGGCTGGAGGTAGGCCCTCGACATGCGGCGGTGGCTTAGGCGCGCGTCAGCGGCTGAGCCACCGCCGCGACGCCTAGCATCGTGTGTCATGGCTTCAACGCCGAAGAAGGTCGCTAACGGCGCGCGCGTAGCGGCTCTTTGTGGGACCGGGGCATGCCGATGAAGATCCTGGTCACCGGCGGGACGAGCGGACTGGGACTCGCCATGGCCTCCGCCCTAGCCGCGGCAGGAGCGACGGTCGCGCTGACTGGCCGATCCGGCCCGCGGGCAAGGTCGGTCGCCGCCGAACTGCCGAAGGCGATCGGCGTCGAGATGGACGTACGAGATGAGTCGTCGGTGGCCAAGGCGGTCGACCACGCGTGGACGCAGCTCGGTGGCATCGACATGCTCGTGAACAACGCCGGGATCGGCATGCGCACGGTCAACCCGCGCTTCATGACCCACCCGCAGGGCTTCTGGCAGGTGCCGGTCGACGGCTTCCGTGCGGTGATCGAGACCAATCTGACCGGCTACTTCCTGGTAGCCCGCGAGGTCACGCCGCGGATGCTGGCCGGCGGCAGTGGCCGCATCGTCAACATCTCGGTGAACTATTCCACGATGCACCGCGCCGGGTACGTCCCCTACGGACCGTCGCGTGCCGGCAGCGAGGCGCTGTCCCGGATCATGGCCGCCGACCTGCGGGACACGGGCGTCACGGTCAACCTGCTGCTGCCCGGGGGTGCGACCGTTACCGGGATGCTGCCCATGGATGCCGCGCCCGAGAACCACGGGTTCCTGGAGCCGGCGGTGATGGGGCCGCCCATCGTTTGGTTGGCGTCCGACGCGGCGGCCGGCCTGCATGACGAGCGCATCGTCGCCGTCGAGTTCGAGAGCTGGCTGCGCAACCGGGCCACCGAACGTGAGGCGGACTGACTGGTCTGCGCCGACATAGCAGCACTCAGTCAGCCGTTGAGGGTGGCGATCATCTCACCGAGCGAACGGATTGTCCGCTCGTTTATGGGGCTCACGATGAGAATCGCTTCGTCGACTCCCGCATCGGCGAGATCGGCGAGACCCCCGGCGATCGCTCCCGGTGAGCCCGTGAGTGGGGGCACGTCGTGTGTGTGAGGTCGATCTCGTCGGCCGTCCTCGACGGTGACGAACACCGTGGCGCTGCGGCGGACATCGGCCGGTTCTCTTCCGATTTCTCGGACAAGCCGACTGACCCGGGCGTCTTCCCTCGCGAATCCGTCCGGCGTATTGCCGTACCAGTCGTACCAGACGTTCCACGCATCGACGTGCGCCAGCGCCGCTCGCAGGACACGTTCGCCGACCGAACCGATCATCAATGGAAGGCGCGTCGCCGGCCGGGGTAGCACCACCGCGTCCTCCACCCGCTCGAACCGTCCCTCGAAGGTCACCCGCTCGCCGCCGAGCAGACGTCGGATGATCTCAAAGGCCTCCTCGAAGCGCGAAGCACGGTGATCGAAAGGTATGCCGAATGTGCGGAACTCCGTCTCGTTCCATCCGGCCCCGAGGCCCAGCACGAGTCTTCCGTTGCTGATCTCCTGAACGGCGGCCGCCTGCCGGGCGAGCACGCCCGGTCGGGCAAACGCCGTACACGCGACCAACGGGCCAAGGTGGACGCGTTCGGTGGCCGTCGCCAAGGCAGCCAGCAGACTCCACGCGTCCCACGGTGCGCGCTCTTCGCGACCATCACCCCGATAGAGCAGGTGGTCTCCCACCCAGACCGAGTCGAACCCGACCTCCTCAGCGGTGCGCGTTATGGCGAGGTACTCGCGCCACGGCACCTCTCGCTCAACCTCGGGAAGCTGGACACCGACGTCCAGTGGTTTCGTCATGGAGTCATGCTCCGGACTAACTCCTCTTATCCGCCAGAGCCAAGCAGGCCAATTGGCGAGGTCCTTACCCGATGCGGTACGGCTCGGCGTCCAGTCGTTTGAGGCGACTGTCAATGGGGTTTAGTCCCACCAGATCAGGGTGGGACTAAACCCATTTCCTTTGGCTGGTCGCGACGAAGAGGAGAGAGCAATGACCAAGCCTATGGGCAGGGTGATCAGCGACATCACGAACTCGGCCGACGGGTACTCGGCCGGGCTCAACCAGACCGAGGAACGCCCGTTCGGCGACGACGGCGGCGACGGCTGGGGCGACAAGCTGCACGCCTGGCTCGCCGACACTCCCGATGAGAACCGGGGCGAGCTCGACCAGATGACCGACGGTAGTCGTCCCTGATGCGGCGTTACCAGGCAGACCGGCCGCCGGGTGACAGCGTTCAGGTCATCCGATGACCTGGTCTCCCAGCGCCGTCCTCGCCTCGTCGGGCTGGTCGACGGCGATCGCGAAGACGACCTCACCCTGGCAGATCGATACCTCCAGCAGGCCCTCGATGTTCACCCCCGCGTCGGCGAGCTTGAGACCAAAGTTAGCCGCCTCACCGGGCTGGTCTGCGACCTTGACTTGAAGCGCCGGCCGCTCGGTGAACTCGATGCCTGCGCCCTCCAACGCGGTACGGACCGCGGCCTCGTCGCTGGCGGTGAACACGATGGTGCCGTGGTCGCCGGTCGTCACACCGGCCAGCTGGAGATTGACGCCATGCTGCGCGCAGATGTTTCCGAAATGAGCGAGCTCGCCTGGCTGGTTCTTCAGCTCGACACCGAACAGGTTCATTGCGACCTCCCTTTCGCCGGGAAATCCCACGTCTTCGGAACCTACTCCGGCGTTGAGGACTCGTGAAGCGGGAAAGACGGCGTACACCCTGGTGAATGCGGGACAGATGCGTGGAAATGTCCGTTACACCGGTTGGGGCCTTCGCGGCCTACTCGCGGCCGACGAGGTGGCGGCGTGCCCGCTGCATGGCGGTCAGGAACCCCAGCGCGCCTACGTCGACGTACGGCAGCTCCTGCTCCCGGCACTGCTCGTGTAGCTCATTGCTGCGTCGCCGGATCCAGGCGGCCGCCTCCTCCAGTTCGGCGCGCGACGCCTCCGCCTCGTGCTGCGGCTTGGGGCCGCGGTAGGTGGCGAGGTCGTGGGCGGAGAACGTGGGATGTCCGAGGAAGCAGGCCCGGATTCTCGTCCCCGCTAACGCATCTCGCAGCCGCGCTGGGTAGGACGGCGCCACCTCGAAGCCCTCGATGAGGAACCGGTCAGCTTCCTCCGCACACACCTCGGCCGCCTCTTCGATGTGTGGGTACATGACCTCGGCGAGCCGCCCGGCATCCACCGGGTCCTGGTCCACGGCGTCGAGTTCGGGAACCACCCGGCGCAGCACTGTCCGGAGTACATCTGTGGGCAGCCACGGAATCTGGTCGGTCTCCAGCAGCCGCTGAGCCAGGGCGGACTTGCCCACCCGCGGCGCACCGCCCACGAGATAGAGGACGCGGCCAGCCACCGCGCCATTGTCCAACCAAGGGGGTGGCCTGACGCCCGCAGCAGATCGCCCGGTAGGTGGCCAGATATGGACACCCTCAGCGGCGAAAGGATGATCTTCGGCGCTGGCCTGGGCGGCGGGCCGATCGAGGACGAGCATCAACTAAGAAGGTCGTACTCATCCCCGGCCAAGCATCGTCAGGTCCCCGCCGGTCATCACCCCAGCTACGGCCCTGGAGGCATTAGCCTGAGGGGTACGTCTGGGCACACGGCCAGTCCCGCGCCGATCTCGGAGGGTCAAGTGCGTATCAGCGACGTGCTTCGCGTCAAAGGTAGGCAAGTCGTCACCATCACCCCGGATACCGACGTGCGAAACCTTCTCGCGGTGCTCGCCGAACACCGAATCGGTGCAGTTGTTGTCTCTCACAACGGCACCTCGGTCGACGGAATCGCCAGCGAGCGGGACATCGTTTGGGCGTTAGCCGAGCGAGGCGCCGCAGTCCTGTCTGAGCCGATCACGGCCATCTACACGGCCGAGGTGCACACGGTCACCCCAGAGACGCCGCTGGAAGACGTGATGCGCATGATGACCGACCAGCGGATCCGGCACGTACCGGTGGTGGTTGACGCCGCCCTTCGGGGAATCGTGAGCATCGGCGACGTCGTCAAGAACCGTATCGACGAGCTCGAAACCGAGCGAACCGCGTTGACGAACTACATCACCGGCACCCGCTGACGCCGACCGCCTGTTACCCGAGCCGACCAGCCTTCCGCGGGGTGAGGTGGCCGGTATCGACGAGCCACCGGACGGTATCGACGAACGTCTCCTGCAGCGGGCGAGGCTCGAGCTGCAACTCGTCGCGGGTCTTGGAGTCGTCGCACTGGGCATCGCAGTTGACGACCCAGATGCCCTCGCCACTCCAGGGCAGTCGCGTCTTCAGGCGACGCTGTACGACGTCCGCCGTCCGGCCGAACGCGGCGAGGAACCACGCCGGCAGCGTCACGAACCGGAGGCGACGACCGCTTAGATCGCCGAGCGTACGGATGACCTCGGGCATCGTCATGAAGTGGCCCGCGAACAGATAGCTACGCGGTCCCTGGCCCTGCTTCATCACCGCCGCAACGACCGCGGCCACGTCGCGGACGTCGGCGATGTGCATGCCGCCGGGCATCACAACGGGATACCGCCCGCGCAAAATGTTGGTGGCCAGGGTCGCGCCCTCCCCCATGTGGGGGTCCTTCGGCCCCCACATTCCCGCCGGCATGAGGCTCACGACGGGCGCGCCCCGCGCCTGGAACTCCCGGGCCACCAACTCTGCGTCAGCCTTAGAGCGGCAGTACGGCCACGGCGATTGCTTCACCGGCGAGTCCTGGTTAAGGATCTCTCCACTGGCCGGAGGGAGCAGCGCAAGCTCGCTCGACAAGTACACGATCGGGTCGAGACCGAGGCGGTGTGCGATGCCGAGGACGGTTTCGGTCCCGCGAACGTTCACCGAGGTCATTTCGTCAGCGCGCCTAGCATCGAGCGAGAAGACCGACGCGGCATGCACAACCGCATCGCATCCCTCCAGTGCACGCTCGACCGCGGCGGGGTCCGTCACGTCGCCGATGGCCGTCTCGACCCCGTCGACACCGAGTGGGTCGAGCGCGGCGGGGATCCGCTCCGCAGATCTCGCCAAGACTCGGATTCGGTGTCCGGCCGCCGCCAGCGCCGCGATCGAGTGCGAGCCGACATATCCAGTTCCACCGGTAACCAGAACGAGCAACCCCATGCACCCCCAGACCTACCGTGCCTAGCCGCCATCGTCTCGGAGGGATGCCGCCGATGCGTCGCACATTTGGACATACCGAATTCAGTTACAGCACCATCAGGTTGGCGCAGGCGAGCGCGGCCGACCAGGCAGATCACCCGGCAGATAGGGGGCAGTTTCTGCTTGGAACGGCACGTAGAGGGGCTGGTGCGCCGCGGTCTGGATCGTGCGGGCCGACACTTTCTCGGGATAACCGCGAGCGAAACGTCCGGTTAGGGGCTGATATCAGTGCGCAGTGAGCCGCGTTGCTCCCGAGAAAGCGTCCACCGAAGCCTCGACGGCGAACTGCGCCGCAAGCGGTGATCACAATACCGCGGCTCCGACCGCCGTCAGACTACCGTCAAGAATCAACCCACTCGCCGACCCCGACCTTTGTGACTCGACCTGGTGATCCCCGATGACGGACGCGCCGGCAGGGCACGTGTTCCGATCGGCTTGCGCGGCCGACGCACCAGCCGTTGCGCAGCTCGTCGCCGCCGCCTACCAGCATTACGTGGATCGCATCGGGAGACTTCCTGGCCCGATGACCGACGACTACGCGGAAGTGATCCACACCCAGCAGGTGATCGTCGCCGAACGCGGCGGCGTCATCACCGGAGTGCTTGTCCTCGCGGTGGCCGATGAAGGGTTCTTCATCAACAATGTCGCCGTTCAGCCATCCCATCGTGGAACCGGACTCGGCAGGGCGCTCCTTCAACTGGCTGAGACCGAGGCGCGGCGCGCCGGGTTCGATTCAGTCTCCCTCTACACCCACGAGCAGATGACCGAGAACATCTCGCTCTACAGCAAGATCGGATACCTCGAGTACGACCGACGCCAAGAGCGCGGCTTTTCACGCGTTTACCTGCGCAAAGTCCTTCAGTAAGACGCGCGGCGCGGTTGGACGCTCGGCGATCAGGCCTGGGCCGCAGAGATGTTGACCAGCCAGCTGGTGCCGAACTTGTCGGTGCACATACCGAAGGTGTCTCCCCAGGACGCCTTGTCGAGCGGCATCGTCACGGCGCCGCCAGTCGAGAGCTTCTCGAAATATCCGCGGAGCTCGGCGTCGTTCTCACCGCTCAGCGACATCGAGAAGTTGGTGCCGGGCTGGTACTCCATGCGATTCGGCACGTCGGCGGCCATGAACCTAATGCCTCCAGGTACCGCCAGGTCCGAGTGCATGACGAGCTGATCCTCACTCGGGTCAGATGAAGCCTGAAGGTCCGCGAACGTCGAGATCGTTAGCTCGCCCCCGAACACCCCCTGGTAGAACTCCATGGCCTCGCGGGCGTTGCCGCGGAAGTTGAGATAGGGGTTGAGCGTGGTTGCCATGGTCGCCTCCTTGGTCTCCTCCTGGATCCCATCCACAGTGTCTAACGTATGGGCAGCCGGGGTTGGCTGAATCACCGGGGCAGCCTGCTGATTCCCGGGCGGGAATACCGCAGGCTGACGGTGCGCTAAGGTGATTGAACTTGGGCCCGATTCGGGCCGGTGTTTGTTAGCTGCGGTGCGTCTTAGCACCCGGCTCCCCGGAGTTAACCCCCGCAGGTCAGCGCGGCAGACGCCTTTCTTGCGCGGCCCCCGATCACCATTCCGCCGGATCCGCGGTGGAACTCTCACTTGCGTCCACACCCCTCGGTGCGCCATGGCGCCCGCCGTCCACGCGATGCACGTTGCGCCACGGAAGGCGGACGGCTTCGCCGCGGTAGATGGACGTCTTCCCAGAAAGGGACCCCCATGAGTACGACTGAACTGCTGGTCAGGGACAACCGGCAGGGCGGCGGTAGCGCACGCGACACCGCCCCCCGCGCGCAAGATCCCGGGCCGAAAACCTCAGAAGTCGGCAAACGCGAGACGCTGGCTTCCATCACCGGAATCGTCGACATCCTGGACAACAACCGTGCGTTCGTCCGGACCGCCGGCTACCTGCCCGGCCCCGACGACGTGTACGTGACGCCAGCGCAGATCCGGGCGTACGGACTGCGCAAAGGCGACCTTGTCACTGGAGCAGCCCGGCCCGGTCGAGACTCGCGAGAAGAGTCCGCACAGAAATCCGGGCAGAAGTCCCAGCAGAAGTCCAGGCAGAAGGCGACAGCGCTGGTACGCGTGGACACCGTGGCCGGCCAGGCGCCCGCAGCAATTCGTGACCGGCCGGACTTCGCCAAACTGACGCCGCTGTATCCGCAGGAACGGTTGCGGCTCGAGACGGAGTCGGCGGATCTGACCACCCGGGTCATCGATCTCGTGAGCCCGATCGGCAAGGGCCAGCGCGGGTTGATCGTGTCCCCACCGAAGGCGGGTAAGACGATCGTGCTACAGGCGATCGCGAGCGCGATCACCCGGAACAACCCGGAATGCCACCTCATGGTCGTTCTTGTCGACGAACGCCCAGAGGAGGTCACCGACATGCGGCGCTCGGTCAAGGGTGAGGTGATCTCCTCGACCTTCGACCGGTCGCCGGAGGATCACACGGCGGTGGCTGAGCTTGCGATCGAACGTGCGAAGCGGCTGGTGGAGCTGGGCCATGACGTTGTCGTCTTGCTGGACTCCATCACCCGGTTGGGCCGCGCCTACAACAACACCGCTGCGGGCAATGGCCGGCTCCTTACCGGCGGCCTGGACTCGAAGGCGCAGGCCCTGCCGAAACGCTTCCTGGGTGCGGCCCGCAACATCGAGGACGGCGGCTCGCTGACGATCCTGGCCACCGCGCTGGTCGAGACCGGCTCCCGGATGGACGACCACCTCTTCGAGGAGTTCAAGAGCACCGGGAATATGGAGCTGCGGCTCAACCGCTCCCTTGCCGACAAACGCATCTTTCCCGCTGTGGACCTCGTCGCGTCCGGCACCCGCAGGGAGGAGATTCTGCTGACTCCAGAAGAGCTGCACGCCGTAAGTAAGCTCCGGCGGGCGCTGCACTCCCTCGAACCCCTGCAAGCTCTCGACCTGCTCCTTAACAGGATCGCGGACACGGGAAGTAACTCCGAGCTCCTGCTCCACCTCCACAGCACCGCCTCCGGTCCCGACCGACGCTGAACCGATGGCCCCGCGAACCCAGACCGCGGAGCCCGGCTATCTGCCCGGTCAGACGGACGCGGGCATCACCTGGATGGTTCCGGCGAAGCAGAAGTGGGTGGAGGGCGCATCGAGCGGTCGACAGACACCGATCTATTCGCCGTGATACCAGGCTGGCGGGTGTGCGGACTCCACCGCGAGCCGTTGCATGACTGGAAAGTCGTGCAGGATGAGTCGTCGCCGAGCCTCGTCCACTTCGTTGTCGTCGAACAATGACCTAAACCACGGCAGGCAGACAGCGAATTCGACGCTGCGGTCTAACTCCTTCATCTCCCACAGCTTCTCAAAGCCGTACGACGTGTGGTGTGGATCAGCGAGAAGGCGCTTCGTTGCTGCGAGAGCGCTTCCACACTGAGCCACCGTCGCGAGAAACAAGGTCGGGTGGTACCCCCGCGCCCGGAGTTGATCGACTCCGTCGAGAACATGAGCATCAAACCTCTGAGCCAGATCGCTGGGATGTTCGTTCATAACGCCTCCGCACCGCATGCAACCGCGTGCAGGCTACGCCCCGACGCTCCCATCCACAGGCTTCCACTCGCCGAGGAGAACAGACGCAGGTCGGGCCCCAAAGGGGTTCGGGCGTGGCATTGAACTGGCAGGTGACCGCAATGCTGGACCGGCGCTACTCTGCGTAACGCGCATTTGACAGCGGGTTCGATGGCGTAGCTACGGGCAGAACTTCGCGGCGTGTGGCGTGACGGAGCCGGCGAGAGCGGCGGGAGAAGGGCGTGACACACGAGGCCGACGACCCGTTCAGGCCACCTCCGGCCGATACCACGGCATCACCCGCGGCACCGTGGCCACCATCGCCGCCGGCCCAGCGCTCGCGACGCCAGAGAATCGTGGCGATCGTCGCCGCTGCCGCGCTGCTGGCGGGTGGGACTGCCGTCTACCTCTTGAGAAGCTCCGACAGCCATCAAGCGTCAACGAGGCCACCGCCAGGGTCGGCGGTTTCAAAGAACCCCAATCTCGTGGCCTCCACCCGCCAGAGTCTCGATGCGCTTCTCGAACGACGAAGCCACGCGATCGCGGACGACGATCGGGAGGCGTTTCTCGCCGACATCGATCCCGCAAACAAGAAGCTTGTGTCAGCGCAACAGCTGATCTTCGACAACCTCACCAAGCTGCACGCATCAGAGAACAACTTCGCGATTTCCTCGTACTACACCCAGCCCGCCCCCGTTGATCCCAACAATCTCGACGGTGATTGGCAGCGAGGAGAGGCACACGTCGAATCACGCGTCCAACTCGACGAGGTCGACCCTCGACCGACGGTCGCGTATTACAAGTGGACCGTCGAGGTCCGCGACGGCAAGCTGGTCATCACGGGGATTGCACCGAGTCTCTATCCCGAGCCGACCGCGCCGATGCCATGGGAGACCGCCAAGCTCACGGTCAGGCGCACGAGACACATGCTCGTGGCGACGACTCCAGACGCTGCGAAGCGGACGAAACAAATCGCGGATGCTGCCGAACGGGCCTACCGGCAATCCCGGTCGTTGTGGCCCAGCCACGGCGCCGCCGACGAGTTCATTATCTTCGCCACCACCAACCGCAAGCTCATGGGCTCGTGGTACGGGAAGCTCGAATCGGCGCCTGACCCAACCGGCATCACCATTCAGGTTCCGACCTGCTGCGTGCGCGCGGAGGACCGGCTCGGCGATGTGACGTCGACGCACATCGTCCTCGACATTAAGGAAGCGCGCGACCGGATCGACCTCGAGTGGCTCCTCGCACACGAACTCACCCACGCCGTCGCCGAGCCGAAGGATGACATCGACCACGCGGGCACCCTGCGATGGGCCGACGAGGGTTACGCGGAATTCGTCGGGATTTCCCTGCTCGACCGCTACGGCTTCGTCGCAAACTGGGACCAACTGGCTCGCAACTACGCGCGTAGCAAAGCGTTCGACGACAAGCTGCCCGCCGACAGAAACTTCTATACCAAGAACGCCGGCGCCCACTACGCGCTCGCTGTCCGATTCTTTGAATACCTCGCCGACCGCTATGGCAAAACCACGACCCGGGATTTCTACTTCTACCTGAACGCGATGAAGACCCCAGATCCCGACGCCGCGATGCGTAAGTACTTCCACACCTCGGAGAAGACGCTGGTGGCAGCATGGGCCACCTGGGTCCGCTGATCGGTGCGCCCGCGGCCTGCCTAGCTTGCGGGGTGCTTGATCACGAAGGTCACAAAGGTCAACGTCGTCCTGCCGACCTGTCCCGTCACTTCCCAGCACCCCTCGATGGGGAAGTAGACTCCGCTGGGCTGAAAGCCGGTCGTCCCGTACCCACCTGAGACGTCCGCTCGCAAGGGCGGAGCAGGCGCATCGAGCCGCCGACCGGTGATTCGCAGTTGGCCGCTGACCTGCCTCCACCATCCGAACTTCATATCGACCGAGCCATCCCGGTCGATGAAGTCGGGCGCCGCCACAATCACACCCCTCGGCCACAACCCTCCGACCCAGAGCCTCCCGTTGCCGTACGACTCATCCGAGCCGAAGAGGTCATCTCGTGACACCCCTGGGGGTGGAGTGAAACGGGTCGGCAGCGTCACCGGACAGCTCTTGGCGTCCGCCATCGTGACGGGGACGCCGGTGCTGGACGTTTCTGTCGGCGTTGCGATGCCAGCCGGGAATGTGGATGACTGAAGCGACGGATGTGGCCCTGCGGCATCTGACGAGCAGGCCGCCGCCTGCAAGACAACCAGCAGGAGGATCCCGCTGACCAGAAGCCTGGCCACGCCGATCACTGTGTGCCTTTCGTCCGCCTTCTCTGTACGCCTCGACCCGGCCGAGAGGTTCCACTGGGACGCACTGGCGTGATGATGCGGCTATGGCGTTGTCGACGGAGTTCACGGACTTGGTGGGGGTGCGGCATCCGATCGCGCTGGCGCCGATGGGCGGGTCGGCCGGTGGAGCGCTGGCGGCGGCCGTCTCGCGAGGCGGCGGACTCTGGATGTTGGCGCGGGGAACGGAGACCGGGCGTGGCTGGACCGCGAGCTGCCGATCGTGGCTGCGCGTACGGACGAGCCATGGGGTGTCGGCTTCCTGACCTGGGCGATCGACGCCAGCGCGGTGGCGCGTGCGCTGGAGTACGCCCCCAGAGCGATCATGTTGTCCTTCGGCGACCCCAGCCCGCATGTCGAGCCCATCCGTCAGGCGGGCGCGGTCCTGATCATTCAGGTCACCGATATGGAAGAGGCCAGGCAAGCCCTCGGCCTGGGTCGCCTCGCCTAGCGGTACTGGGCGAAGAACCGGCGGATGTCCGCGGCCAGGAGGTCCGGCTCGAGATGGGCGGCGTAGTGACCGCCGGGGGCGTCGTAGGTGTGCCACTGCACGAGGTTCTTGTGATCCCGCTCGGCGAAGCGGCGGACGCCGCCGAAGTCGCCCGCGAACGTGGCCAGGCCGATCGGGACTGACGTCGGCTCGGCTGAAGGCTTCGCGTGGGCGTCCTCGTAGTAGTAACGGATGGACGAGCCGCCGGTGTTGGTGAGCCAGTAGATGGCGACGTTGGTGATGACGAACTCGTCGTCGAGCGCCTTGTCGCCCATGGCGTCGGCGAGGAACAGCAGCGCGTTCCACCCGAGCAGCCCGACTGGTGAGTCCGCCAGAGCGTGCGCCAGCGTCTGCGGCTGCTGCGCGTGCACCTGAGCGAAGGAGAACTTGTTGTCGTAGAACCACTGCAGCTGCTGTAGCTGTGCCGCATCCTCGGCGGACATCTCGTTGAACTCGGTCGGGTCGCCGGAAGGGAACGAGAAGATCTGCGTGACATGCACCCCGGATACGTGGTCGGCGTCCACGCGTCCGAGCTCGGGTGACACCAACGAGCCGGCGTCGTTACCCACCGCGCCGTAGCGGTCATAGCCGAGCCGACGCATCAGCTCGGCCCACGCATTGGCGGTTCGGACCGTCCCCCACCCACGATCAGTCGCCGGTCCGGAGAAGCCGAAGCCGGGCAGCGACGGGATCACCAAGTGGAACGCGTCGGCCGGGTCGGCGCCGCGCTCTTCCGGGTCGGTCAGCGGGCCGATCACATCCAGGTACTCCACGACCGAGCCGGGCCAGCCGTGGGTCAAGATCAGGGGGTAGGCGTCGGGGCGCGGCGAGCGGACATGAAGGAAGTGGATGTTCTGCCCATCGATGTCGGTCGTGAACTGGTCGTATTCGTTGAGCCTGGCTTCCCATGAGCGCCAGTCGTAGCCAGTTCGCCAGTACGCGACGAGCCGGCGCACCTCCGTGAGGGGGACGCCGTAGTCCAGGCCCGCTCCCGGCAGCTCATCGGTCCATCGCGCACGAGCGAGCCGCTCGCTCAGGTCGTCCAGCGCGGCTTGCGGAACCTCAATGCGGAACGGTCGGATCTGCTGGCCGACGTCGGGCATGAGTGGATCTCCTTGTCGAAGGTCGGTTCGCCTGCGCAGTTCGATCATCGTCGCGTGGTTATCCCCCGGGCGTAAGCGGTGATGTGGCCAACGAGCGCCAGATTTAGGACGCCGCGCCGAAGGTCTGCCGATAGGCCAACGGGGAGATCCCGACGCGCCGCCGGAAGTGCGGACGCAACGCCGCGGCCGAAGAGAATCCGCAACGCCGTGCCACCTCGTCCACCGGCAGGCGTGATGACTCGAGCAAGTGCTGCGCGCGCAGGACCCGCTGGTAGGTCAGCCAGGTCGCCGGTGCGGTTCCGGTGATCTGCCGGAACCGCCGGTCGAAGTTACGACGGCTCATCCCGGCTCGACGGGCCAGCACGTCGATCGGGAGGATGGCGTCGAGGTGATCGAGCGCCCAGCGCATTGCCTCCGCCACCGGATCGTCCTCGCCGTCAGGCTCGGCGACCAGTGACTGGACGAACTGCGCCTGACCGCCGGGACGATGTGGCGGTACCACCATCGCCCTGGCGAGTCGATTGGCGACCGCTGCGCCGTACAGGGTCCTGATCAGATGAATGCCCAGATCCATCCCGGCCGCGCCGCCGCCGGAGGTGAGCACGTCACCGTCATCGATGTACAGCTCGGAGGCTCGCATCCGGATCTTCGGATACATGGTCGCCAGCACGTCGGCCAGCGCCCAGTGTGTCGTCGCCGGGCGATCGTCCAGGAGACCGGCTGCGGCCAACACGAACGCCCCGGAACACAATCCGGCAAGACGCGCGCCCGCGGCGTGGGCGACCCGCAGCGCCTCGAGCACCGGTGGCGGGGGCAACTCGGCCGGATCGCGCCAGTTGGGCACGATGATCAGGTCAGCGCTGCGGATCGCCGCCAAATCGTAGGGAACCCCGCAGCTCAGACCCGCACCGCGCATGGTCGTGTCCGGCTCGCCGGCGACCAGCCGAATCTCGACGTCGGGCATGGCGCCGTACTGCACGGCCATGTCGAACACGCCGAACGCAAACGACATGACGCCCAGCGACACACCATCGAAAACCACGACCGCCAGCCGCCGAACGGCCGCTGGGTTTGCGGGCAGGTCGCGAGCCGCCACCGCCGTGGCCTCCACCACCATGGCTCCAGTCTCGGTCACGGGTCTGACAAACGGGCCGGCGGTTCGGCGCTACCCGGGCATTGTGCCGCCCGCTCGGTGGCCGGGTGGCGAAGTGCGAGCCGCGCGCTGGGCTCGGTCAGCTGCCGCTGCCGTACGGCCGCGTGATGATCTCCAGGTTGTGCCCGTTCGGATCGGCGAAGTAGGCACCCCGGCCGCCGTCGTTGTGATTGATCTCCCCGGGCCGTCGGTGCCAGGGATCGGCATAGTAGGTGATCCCAGCTTGCTGGATCCGCCCGAAGATCTCGTCGAAGTCCTGCTCGGACACCAGAAAGGCATAGTGCTGCGACGTGATCGGCTCGGCGTCGCTGTCGACGAAATCCAGCGTCACGCCGTTGCTTGTTTCCACCGGCAGGAACGGACCGAACGGGGCGCCGACCTGCAGGCCCAGCACACTGGCCATGAACTCCGCCGCAACCTTCTTGTCTCTGGCCGCGACGATGGTGTGGTTGAGCTCCACCGGCATTGTGATACCTCCCTCCCGGCGCGCACTCACCGTAACGGAACGGCGTTGCGCCTCAGGCTGGGGCGGCGACGATGGAGTCGTAGTCCTGGGGCTCGACTCGCCCTGCCTTCGTCAACCATCTCGTGACGAGAAAGCCGAAGATGAAGCCGCCAACATGGGCGAAGAACGCCACGCCACCGCCGTTCGCCTCCGATGAGAACAGGCCGAAGTTCGCCTCGACCAGCTGGTAGAGGAACCAGAGGCCGAGGAAGACGTAGGCAGGAATCCGCACCAGGAACACCACCACGAGGGTGAGCACGCGGGAGGTCGGATAGAGCACGAGGTACGCGCCGAGCACGGCAGCGATCGCGCCGCTGGCCCCCAGGTTCGGGGTATGAGCGTCGGCGGACGACCCCGCGAGCAGCGTCATCGCCGTCTGGGTCATCATCGCGACAAAACCGCCGGCGAAGTAGAAGAGGAGGTAACGGATCGGCCCGAACGCGTCCTCGACGTTCTTTCCAAAGATGGCCAGGAAGAGCATGTTGCCGAGGATGTGATCCCAGCTGCCATGCATGAACATCGCCGTGATCCAGCTGATCCCCCAGGGCAGCGGCCCGTGGCACGCGTTGTCGACCGTACACGGGTAGAAGGAGCTGTGATTGACGGACGAGTCCAGGTTCGGCAGCTCATAGAAGATCCATACCGCGAAGTTCGCGATGATCAGCAAGGTGTTGACGATCGGGAAGTTGCGGGCCTTCAGACGGTCCGAGAGCGGCAACATGAGACCAGTCTGCAGCGGCCCCCGAGGACCGTACATCGGCCAAATCGCTGAAGTCTGGAAGAAGGCCGCAGGGCGTCGGGGATCGGCACCGCGATGATCCTGGCTTGGGTGGCGGGAGGTTTACGGCAGCGAGGACCTCGTAGGTGGCCGTACCTTTACATGTATGGGCTGCTCTCGTAACCTACAACCCAATGGTTGTAGATGAGCTGACCGACGAGGCGGTGGACCGCGTCTTTCACGCGCTGGCTGACGTAACCCGCCGCGACATTCTCCACCGTTGTACCCGAGGCGAGCCGTCGGTCTCGCGACTCGCCGACGTCTATCCGATGAGCTTCGCCGCGGTGCAGAAGCACGTCGCAGTGCTGGAGCGGGCTGGCCTGGTCACCAAGGAGCGTCGCGGACGGGAGCAGCTCGTGCGTACTGACGGCGACGCCGTGAGCCGCGCGCGGACGGTGCTCGATGAGCTGGAGGCGGCCTGGCGCGGACGGGTGGACCGGATGGCCGACCTGCTCGCGCAGCCGCGCGAGTCGGGAAGGAACAAGCTGTCCACGGGCCACGACAGATGAGCGTGATCAGCGTCGAGAAGGACTTCGACAACCTCAGCCTCATCCTGCGCGCCGAGTTCGATGCCCGGGTCGAGCGGGTGTGGCAGCTGTGGGCCGACCCGCGGCAGTTGGAGCGCTGGTGGGGGCCGCCAACCCACCCGTCGACGGTGGAGAAGCATGAGCTGGCTCCCGGGGGTGCGGTCACCTACTTCATGACCGGTCCCGGGGGTGAGAAGTCTTACGGCTGGTGGCGGGTAACCTCGGTCAGCCCACCGCGGTCGCTCGAGTTCACCGACGGATTCGCCCACCAGGACGGGACACCCAACACCGACATGCCGACCACCGCGGTGCAGATGCGACTGACCGAGCAGGACGGTGGGACGCGGATGGAGCTGCGGTTTATCTTCGGCTCCCGGGAGCACATGGAACAGCTCGAGCGTTGGGGCGCATTCGAGGTGTTCCCGCAGTCGGTCGGCCAGATGAACGCTCTCCTCGCGGCAGATGCTGCCGACCTTCGCCACACCGACCCTTCGTAAGGACCGGACAACCCGACCCAGGAGGTTCTCTCGTGCGCAAGATCAAGTCGTATTTCTTCATTTCCCTCGATGGCGTCGTCGAGTCACCTGACAAGTGGCACTTCCCATATTTCGATGACGAGATGGGGGCCGCGGTCGGCGCAGGCTTCGGCACTGCCGACGCCTTGCTGATGGGCCGCGTCCTCTACAACGAGTGGGCCGGGTATTGGCCCGAGCATGCCGACGAGCCGTTCGGCGACGTCATGAACTCGATCAAGAAGTACGTGGTCTCCAACAGTCTGCAGTCGGCGGAGTGGCAGAACTCGGAGATCATCAGCGGCGACGTGGCCCAGAAGCTGACTGACATCAAAGCCCAGGACGGTGGCGACATCACCATGTCCGGCAGCCCGACCACCGTCCGCTGGCTGCTTCGCAATGGCCTTCTTGACGAGCTCAACCTGCTCGTACACCCGATTGTGGTCGGTGATGGCATGACTCGGCTCTTCCCGCCGGACGAGCCGCGCATCCCACTCGAGCTATTGAGCTCACAAACCTTCAAGACCGGCGTGTTGAACCTCAGCTACGCCCCAGCCAAGAACTGATCGCGGGACGGGGCACCGAGCTGCGCCGCAAACAGCGGCGCAGCTCCCCCCACTCAGGCCGGACAGAGACCCGATCCTCGCTCTTAGCTGCATCGGCATACGGCGAGCGCTGGTTCTCCGGGTGAAGTCACGCGACTGCGGGTTAGCGTTGGAGCGTGACGGTCGACCTTTCGTGCGCATCAGTGCCCGCGGAATCGAGCCCACCTCACAGGGGACGGTGTACGAAAGGTGAGCTACCGCGACCTCGGTGACAACGAGGTCAGCTTCGGCGGTGCCCCGCCCAAGTGACCGTCGACGAGTACCTGAAGGAGGGACACCCCATGGAAACACCACCGGTTGTGACACCACAGGACTGGGAGGCCGCTCGTCAGGAGCTGCTGGTCAAGGAGAAGGAATTCACCAGGGCGCACGATGCGATGGCGGCCCAACGCCGCCGGATGCCGTGGATGGCAGTCGAGAAGGAGTACCGCTTCGAGGGGCCGAAGGGTCCGGCAAGCCTCACCGATCTCTTCGATGGTCGGCGCCAGCTGATCGTCTACCGCTTCTTCTACGCGCCGGACGTCACGACTTACCCCCCGGGGGGCGGCGCCTATCCGGAGCGGGGCTGTGTTGGCTGTTCCTTCCTCGCCGACCAGGTGGCGCATCCCGCCCACCTGAACGCGCGGAACACGACGCTCGCGTTCGTCTCGCGCGCACCCCAGGACGAGATCAGGGGCTTGAAGGAGCGCATGGGATGGGGGGAGGTCCCCTGGTACACGCTCACCGATGACTTCGACACGGATTTCGGCGTCCGCGACTGGCACGGGACAAATGCGTTCATCCGCGAGGGCGACCGGGTCTTCCGCACCTACTTCATCGACGCCCGCGGTGACGAGCACATGGGCAGCACCTGGAGCTACCTCGACATCACGGCGCTCGGCCGCCAGGAGGAGTGGGAGGACTCTCCCGAGGGCTACCCGCAGACCGCTCCGTACCAGTGGTGGAACTACCACGACGCTTACAAGGACGACGCGTGATCGCGCACGTTAGCGGAGACCCAGCCGCCCCGCCCATGGTGTCCCTCAGGTGGCTCTCATGCATTAGCCGACAGTTGTAAAGCCGGGCGAAGCACCGGGTGCCGATCAGCGACTGCCAAGGCGGGGCTGCAGACGGAGATGCTGCAGTTTCGCTGGATTGACTATGAGGTCCAATACCGCGATGCGCCCGCCGACGACGGTGAAGCCCAGAACCGAGATCGGCTCACGCCTGGTTCCGAAGAACGCACCAGCCGCACCGTTGACAAGCACCGGGTGAGCGGAAGCGATGAAACGCGGCGCCGTGGAGAGCACGTGCCGGGCTACGGCGGCGGCGCCGATGATCGGCGGGCGGCCTTGTTCGCCGTCGGGTCCTACGTCGAACCGGAGCACGACGTCGGGATCCAGAATGTTGACCAATTCCTCGAAATCACCCGAGCGGGCGGCCGACAGGAAGGCGTCGACGACGCGCCGCTGCAAGGCGAGATCCGGGTCTGGTTGGGGCGCGATGAGGTCGGCTGTGGCAATTTCGTCATCTACGACCGAGGACGGACCGCGGTCGCCGAACGTGACGTGAGCCGCGCGATGCGACGAGCCCCGTCCCTGCCTGTGGAGGATGTGCGGCTGTCGCGCGCCGCAGGAAGTCCCGGAAACGGTCGTTGAATGGTTCGCCCAGCAGCCAAGCTGCCGGCGCAAGCGTGCTTCAACGACGAATAGCGACACCGATGCTGGGTAGCGGAGGCCAGGTGGGCACCGGGAGATGGCCAGGACTGAGGATGCGACGCGGGCGCCGGGATCTCGACAAGCGCCTCGGCTCCCGGCTGGCTGTCGCCGCCGTAGCCGCGTTCTTGATCGCTGTTCCGTTCACACTCCTCCTTGTCCTCGTCAAGTCGTCGTGGCCTCCTCTGCGCCGCCTCGACGAGAATACGGCCGACAGATTGCACAGCTATGCACTGGCCCACCCGGCCGGGGTCCGGTTCTTTCGTGACTGGTCGACCATCTTTGGTCCCACTACCTGGCGGTTGCTGGTGGCGCTATTGGCGATCTGGCTGCTGAATCGCCGGGCAACGCGGCTGGCCATCTGGGCCATCGTCACGATCACCGTCGGCGGGCTCCTGGGTGTCACCCTGAAGTTCCTCGTCAACAGGGCCAGGCCGATCCTGGTCGATCCGGTGGACTTTGCCTCGGGCAGTTCGTTTCCCTCGCTGCACTCCATGAACGCGGCGCTGGGAGCAGGCGTTCTCATCCTGGCTGCGTTGCCCGTACTAAGCGCGCGTTGGCGGGCGGGTGTGTGGGCGCTAGGCGTGCTCATCGTGCTGATTACGGGGTACGCGCGCATCGCGTTGGGGGTGCACTGGGTCAGCGATGTGCTGGCCGGATGGACCCTGGGCGCTGGAGTCGTGGCCGGGACGGCAGCCGCCTTCGAGTCGTGGCGGCGTGAGGCTGGCCGAGTCCCGGTGGCTCCGGCCCGGGAGGGAGTCGAGCCCGAAGCGGCCTCGGACATCGCCCCTGGATCCGCACCGGCCACACGCAACGGCCGTCATTAGACGTCAAAGGGCGGCGGAAAACGCTACGTCCCGACTCGGCGGGCAGGCGAGCATGGTGGTTCAACATGAACTCCCCGGGTAGCCAGGTCGCCATGACCAGCGCCGGGAGGACCGAGACCGCCGGACAACGATCGGCGAGCACCACGCGTGACGAGCGCCGACTACCCTGGCGAATCGTCCGCGAGATCATTGGACCGCTCGTCCTGCTGACTCTGCTCATGATTGCTATCGGCCTGCTGCTGACCAAGACTCTCGTCCACGTGTGGCCGATCAGGGATGAGGATGCGATCAACCGCTCGCTGGCCGGTGACCGTACTCATACGTGGGATCTGGTGACCTCGGTCCTGTCACAGGTCGCGAACACTCCGGCCATCGTGGCAGCCACAGCGGCCTGCGCGCTCATCCTGAGACTGGTTCTTCATCGGTGGCGCGAATCGCTGTTCCTGATCGGGGCCGTCGCTGCTCAGTCCGCGGTCTTCGTGACGACCGCGTTCTTCGTCGATCGACATCGTCCGAATGTCCACCAGCTGGACGATGCCCCGCCGACGTCGAGCTTTCCCTCCGGGCATACCAGTGCGGCTCTGGCTCTGTTCGGAGGCCTTGTGGTGATCTTGTCAGTACATTACGCAGGGAGCCACTGGCAGGTGGCCTGGTGGGCAATCGCGCTCGCGATCCCGCTCGCCGTCGCTAGTGCCCGCCTCTATCGCGGCATGCATCACCCCAGCGACGTGCTCGCCTCGCTACTGAGCGGTGCCGTCTGCCTGGTCGTTATGGCCAGGGCGGTCCTGCTCCGTGGTCCACCGGGCAGGGCGTCATGAGCGATTCGTCGAGACAGCCGGTCGCTGCATTCATCGTCAACCCGGTCGGCGTGGCAGACCTGGACGGATTCCGTGAGAAGGCAGTCGCCTCGCTAGGGCAACGAGGCTGGGCGGAGCCGATCTGGTGGGAGACCACGCCGGATGATCCCGGGGCTGGAGTGGCGGCGAAGGCCGTGCACGCACGTCCCGATCTCGTCATCCTGGTTGGGGGCGACGGAACCGTAAGGTGCTGCGCGGGTGCCCTCGCTGGCACCGGCATCCCAGTAGGGGTACTTGGCTCCGGTACCGGCAACCTCCTTGCCAGCAATCTCGGATTGCCGGCCGACCTTTCCGGTGGGCTGGATTGCGCCCTCGACGGCGTTGACCGCCGTATCGACCTCGGCACGGTCGGCGACGAGCGGTTCGCCGTCATGGCTGGAGTTGGCCTCGACGCCGGAATGGTCGAGCGCACGCCCGGCTGGCTGAAGGCCAAGATCGGCTGGCCCGCCTACGTCCTCGGTATCGTGCGGAAGCTCCTTGACCGCCCGATGCACACCCGGATAAGGATCGACGACGGCCCACCCCTGCATCGCCGGGCCCGCATGGTGGTCGTCGGCAACGTCGGTACGCTGCACGCAGGGATCGAGCTCCTTCCCGAGGCACGACCAGACGACGGTCTGCTCGACGTCGTCGTGCTCTCACCGCGCGGCCTCCTTGGCTGGGCTCGCGCCCTTGGTCGGCTCTTCACCGGTCGCCGATCCAGCGCAGGGCCGGTCGAGCTCTATCAAGGCCGCGCCATCTCCATCCATACCCGGCAGAGAGAGATGCGCGAACTCGACGGAGACCCCTACGGCCTTGGACACGACCTGGATATCGGGATCGACCCCGAAGCGCTGGTCGTGCGAGTGCCCAGATCGGATGGAGGCGAGACCACCTAATGGGAACCGCGACGAAGGTCCCGCAAACCGGCACCATGGCCGGCGACGAGCTGTCCGCGGACGATGCCTGGCGCACCCTGAAGCGGACCGGAGAATGGACACTCGTGCGCGACTCGTTTCGCCGCTTCCGCTATGCCGACGGGTTCAGCCACTCCCGCGCGCTGGCCCTGCAGGTGCTGCTAGCCGCCATCCCCGGAGCGATCGCCGCGGTTGGCCTCAGCGCGATACTGCACCAGTCCAAGGTCAGCGAGGTAGTCCGACGGACGCTGAGCGAGCTCACGCCCGGATCAACAAAGGACGTCGTCGAGCGAGCCCTCACTGGCAGCAAACACGCGGGCTCTGGCGGAAGCCTGGCACTCTGGCTGGGCCTACTGTTTGCGGGCATCTCAGTGACGACGGCAATGGGCCAGATCGAGCGCGGCGCCAACCGGATCTACGGAGTCGAGCGAGATCGGCCGACCATGAAGAAGTACGCGTGGGCGCTATTCATGGCGGGGACGGCCGGTCTCCTCATGACACTCGGGTTCCTCGTTCTGATCGCGGGTCCGGCCGTCGGCTCGTCGATGGCGCATGTCTACGGCTGGAGTGACGGCGTGCAGCAACTGTGGGGGTGGGTGCGCTGGCCGCTGGGTGTGCTGCTCGTGCTCGGGTCGGTGACTGTCATCTTTCGGCACTCCCCGCGCCGCCCCCAACCGGGGCTGACGTGGCTCGCCTTCGGAGGTGCGGTGTCGCTCGTGCTCTGGCTGCTCTTCACCTGGCTTCTGGGACTGTACGTGCAGAACAGCGGGACGTTCGGATCGACGTACGGGCCTCTGACCGGCGTGATGGCGTTGATCCTCTGGTCCTACCTCACCTCCCTCGCGATCTTCTTTGGGCTCGCCTTCGCCGCGCAGCTTGAGTCGCGCCGCACCAATAGCCCCGGCCCGGTTCAGCCGGATCCGGGGCCGTGACCGGGCCGGGGTCGGGTCAGAAACCGCCCGTCCGACGAAGGTTCCAAGGCCGCCCGTCTGGGTCGTACACCAAGCGGTACAGCACACCTGCCCAGAGCCGTGTCCACCTCGACAGCTTGCCGAGCCGGTAGGGCCGCAGCCGTCCGCGCGGCCGCGGACCGGTCCGGCCGGACGCGCACCACACGCCCAGCTCCGACGCCGAATGAGCGAAGGCCGCGAACGCGGACTCGGGATCGATGAGATCGGCATCGTCGCCCTCGGCGCGGTCAAGGTGTTCGCGACTCAGCATCAGCCGAAGCTCACGGGCGTAGCGCCGCCCCGGCTCGGCGGCTGGGAGCGGCGTCGAGTACCGGTCAGGCTCCCGTTCGTCGACAGCCTCGTCGATCACGGCGCAGCTGAGTTCGGAGTCGTGGGTCCACGACCGGCGATTGAAGTTGTCCGACCCGACGGCGGCCCACACGTCGTCGACGATGCAGACCTTCGCGTGGACGTAGACCGGTGTCCCAGCGTGGTTCTCGATCCCGTACACCGCGACCCGATCCCCGCCTGCGCGATGGAGAAGCCGCAGAGCCCGGTCTCGCCCGATGAGATTGGGTGGCCTCGAGAGTTTCCCGTCCTGATCGGGGTAGTGCGGAACCACTGCAATGACATGCAGCTTGGGTCGCTCCCTGAGGGCTCGAGCGAACATAGCCGCGACGTCCACGCTCCAGAGGTATTGATCCTCGATGTAGATGAGCCGCTGTGCATGCTGGAGCACCTTGATGTAGCCACGAGCAACGCTGCGCTCGCCCCGGGGCGCGAAGGGATAACCGCCCAGCCGGTGCGGGTAAGTCCGCAGCAGCTGGACGGCTTGGGTGCCGCAGGGCGCCGGGTCCGGCAGCCGCCCATCCAGCGGCTCTCGCCTCTTGTCCACGTGTTGCAGTTTGTCTCTGAGCCGGCTGATCGGGTTACGCACCAACGGCGCCGGATCATTCCAGCGCTCGCGGAAGACCGTCTCGACATCCGCGACGGCAGGCCCTCGGATCTCGACCTGGATGTCGTGCCAGGGTGGACGCGGGCCGTAGACGGCGGCCATCGGCTGGTGTTGCGGGTCGCCCTGATGGGTGATGTCATCGCGGCGGCTGTGACACAGGTCCATGCCGCCGACGTAGGCAACATCGAGCTGCGGCCGGCCCGGATGGCGTAGCACCACGAACTTCTGGTGGTGTGAGCCGCCCATGCGCACACGCATGTCCAGCACCACCTTGCCCCCGTCGAGATCCATGTCCTTGGCCAGCGTGCGGTTCTCCTCCGCGCTGAACCGGAAGCGATCAAGGTGGGACCGCCAGACCAAACCCCTTATCTCGACACCCCGCTCCGCGGCAGCGCGCAGCACAGTCGAGACTTCCGAACCGGGACCGTCGAGCAACTGATCGGGATCACTGCGCCAGTCGGTGAACAGCAGGCAGTCACCCGGACCCATGGCGTCGATTCGGGAGCGTAGCTCGGCGAAGTAGGACCGCCCGTGGACCAGCGGCCGCACTGAGTTACCGAGGGTCCACGCCAAGCCGTCCATGTGCCGCCGGTCGAGCTCGGTCACCGGATTGCCGCGTTCCTTGGCGGTGAGAAACCAGTCCTGGAGTGCCACGTCCAATTGCTACCCGTCTCCCGAGATTCATGCGCCCGGGTTGAGTGCCCTACTCCTCCGCCCAAAGCGGGATCGACGGTCCGGCGCCGATGGTCGACTCGGGTTCCCCCATGGATAGCATCAAGTGACACCGGCCAAGTGATCCGTGTTGACGACTCCGCTGACGCCCAGCCCGTTCAAAGCAGACCACACGGGCTCTGGCCGCTGCGCGACATCGCGGAAGCCCCCGCCGACGGCGGATGATAGGCAAAGACGCAGCCCGCTGACCCATGGAAGGAACCCACAATGCCTACCTACCGGATGGTCTATGGCGATGAAGCGCAAGTCGTCCGCGAGACCCTGAAGGACGTCGAGGTGGAGCGCGAGGACGGCTGGACCGTCTTCTTCCGCGGCAACGAGGCAATCCTGCGGGTACGCGACGAGCATGTGCAGTCGCTTGAGCTGCTTACGCAGCCCGAAGAGGGTTCGTCTGAGGACACCGACGGCTGAGCCTTCGCGGCACCCTCACTGCACGGGTTACCCCGTACGGTGGGACGCTAAGTCGGACCTTCCCCGGTCTGGGGACGGCGCACGCCTGGAGGAGGTGGTTTCGTGGTCCAGTCCCGTCAGGAGATCGTGAGGGTGCTTCGCCGGGCCGGGCTGGAGGATATCGCCGCTGAAGCATCTGCTTCCCTCCCTGACCCAGTAAGCGCCGAGGAGATCAAGGAATTCTGCGAGGCGCACATGCTGTCAGTGGAGTGGCTCATGAACCGCATGGGCAGCAGCCCCTGAACAGCCTGAAGGCAGGGCCCGGAGGTCAGGAGCTTCCTGTCACCAGCCGCTCGACGACATCGGCAAGTTCGGCGATTGGACGCCGCCCATCCAGCTGGACGGTCGCGCCGCGCCGAAGCAGCGGTTCGACGGCCTGCACGTAACCCGCGATCTCATCGCGCTGCTCCGGTGTCTTGCCGTACGGGTTAGTCGAGCGTGTGCTTATTCGCTCGAAAATGACGTCCAGCGGTGCGCTGAGGAGAACCACGTGCTCAAAGCGGTCGTAGAAGTGCCCTTGGTTCTCCACGGTGCCGGAGACGATCACGTCCGGATGTCCGGCTAGCAGCCGGTCCATGCGGGGCTCGTCCCAGGTCTGGTCGGGCAACTCCCACCCGTCATAGTCGGTGTCGACCGTGAGGTGGCCCCGGCGACGAAGTTCGTCAAGGAGCGTGGTCTTCCCCACCCCCGACATTCCCGTCACGAGCACTCTGGCCACGACATGACGGTAGCCGCCTATGGTGAACGTTGATCGATCCGGAGGCTTGAGCGTTGCCTGAATTCTCGATCCGCTGGTCGAGATCGTTCCACGCCTCCATATGCCGCCGGCAACGGTACTAACCCGGCAACTCGGGTCTTGACGGCAAGAGGGGCGGCTGTGGCGGTTGACCTGCTCGGATGAGCGCGGCACACCGCGGATGTGGCCCTCGGCTCCAAGTAAGGCCTCCCCTGCACGGCGCCTAAGGCGGGTAAGGGCCGCCGCCTAAGGTACCCACGGCGAGCTTCGACCTGATCTTCCGATGCCATCGGCGCCACCTCAGCACGAACCTTGAGTCAAGCCAAATCAATGGCGACGACGACAAGGAGATGCTGATCATGAACCACGAGGCCATCCTGCGAGCCGAGGTGGACTACCGGCAGCGTCGTTTCCTGGACGAGGCGGACGCGGACCGGATCGCCAAGCAGGCGCGCAAGGCCAAGTAGGGCACCTGCCGCTCACGTTCGGCGGCTGAATGTGCCGCCAGCAAGCGGGTCTCGACCACCTGAGACAAGCGGACCCGCAACCCATCCCAACCGGCCCACTCAACTGGAAAGGAATCGGACCTGATCAAGGGCCCAATTCCTGCCTAACATTGGTGATCTAGGTACGAAAGACGGAGGTCAGACCACATGTTCGCCATCGACTGTCCAGTACATGGATCGAAGGTTCTGGTCGGAACACGGCGGATCCGGTCGCTGGTCAACACCAGCAGCGGAATCCTGCTCGACGTCGAGTGCTACTGCGGCGCCCGCGTGACCGCCGGCACCGGCCGCAACCACGTGCGCCAATCCCTGAAAGCGCTAGCAGCATGACGATGCCACCACTGACGAGCGGGGCGGGCCGCCCACGAGCCGGCCGCTCTCCGCTCTCATGTGGTGGCTTGAGACCAACAAGGGGGTGACCTGCGATGCGTCAGATTCGAATCCGGAAGCCGATCAAACCGACGACCGTCTATGAGCTCGATCTTCGCACTCCCTCCGGCAGGCGCCTCCCCTACTGACCGCCCCCTCGGCCGCGCGGGTCAGAGGTCGGGCACCTGGGTCGCACCAAGCCGACCGCCGGGCCGGCTGCACCTGGGTCTTCGGCCTGGACTTCTCGCCCAAACCCTGATCTCTCCCGAACGCCACCGCCACTGGTAAAAGACCGCGGTTGGCTGACCACGAGCCGAGTCGTGCGAGCCTGCATCCGGCAGATAAAGGGTCCGGCAAATTTAGCCACGATCGAAGCCGCGGCAAAGGATCGATGGCTTACGAACGTTGACCGTTCAAGGTGCATCTTCCTGGAAGTGGGACGCATGAGCGGTACACCGCCTGCGCTGTTCGTGCCGTCGCTGGCGGGACCGTAACGACCGGTCGAGCAGTGGCATATCACTGATGATGGACCGAACTGACGCTGACCTGCTTGCAGGCTCCGCTCGAGATCCCGAGGCGTTCGGGATCTTCTATGATCGGCACGCGGAGCGCCTGCTCACCTACTTCGCGCGCCGGACCTGGGACGCCCAGGAGGCTGCCGACCTCACCGCGGAGACCTTCGCCGCGGCCTTCGCGGCCCGCCGCCGCTACCGCGACACCGGCGCTCCGGCCGTCGCGTGGCTGCTGGGCATCGCGCGGCACCAGCTCCACCGCGCGCTGCGGCGCCAGCGCATCGACGACCGCGCTCGCCGGCGACTGCACATCGAGCGTGTCGCGCTTGACGACGCGTCGCTTGCTCGCGTCGAGGAACTTGCCGACCTTGCCACCATCCGCCCCAGGCTGTCGGCGGCGCTCGAGCAGCTTCCCCCCGCCACGGCCCGAGCCGTCGCGCTTCGCGTCACCGACGAGCTTCCCTTCGCGGAAGTGGCCCGCCGACTCGGCTGCACGGAAGCAGCGGCGCGCGTGCGCGTCAGCCGCGGGCTCCGCAAACTCGCCACCTTGCTGGAGGCAACATGATCGACCCTGGAGGCACGATGACCGATGTTCCCTACCTCGCCCACCTACGTGAGGACCTCCTCACCGGAATCCTGCGGCGGCAGCAGCGCGTGGCGGCCCGCCGCCGGCGCGTGGCCTTCGTGCTGACTCCGGCGGCGGTGGTGGGTGCCGTGCTGGTGGCATCCCTACTCGGGACCTCCTCGCCTGCGCTCGCGATCGAGCAAGACGGCGACTGGATCGAGGTGCGAATCGCCGATGCTGCGGCCTCCGAGACGCAGATGGAAAGCGAGCTACACGCCGCCGGCATCGACGCCGACATCATCCTGGCGCCGACGACCGCGGAGCACGTCGGCCAATGGACGTGCATCGGTGGCGGCTTCAGCGTCACCTACCCGAGCACACAACCCAACGACCCGCCTCAAGGGCCAGACGTGAGGAGTCAGGTGCAGGCCACGCCCGACGTGCTCTACATCCGGCGCGGTTTCCTGGATCGGCTGGTGGTCGTCGTCGGCCGGGCACCCGAGGCCGGCGAGCAGCCCAGCGCTTACCCGGAGGTCTGTGGCGATATGCGGGTGGTCAGCGAAGAGTAGCGGCCAGCCGTACCGGAACACGAGACGCGGCCGGGACCGCCGGAGGTAAAACCGCCGGCGGTTCCAGCCGGCGTACAGGGCAACACGGTCAATGGACCTATCGCGTGCCCTTATGTGTTCTTTATTCCCATTCGAGCATCAGTTGGCCGTGCTGATGTGTCAGCACATTGGGCGCGCCGTCGCTCCCCCTACTTGAACTCCGGCCACCGCGTCTACGTGTGTACGGATACCGAGCTGCTCAGGTCGCAAGAAGCAGCGCACATCCGGTGGGAGAGTTCATGACGATCAAACACTCCGTAGCGCTGACAGGTGCCGTGCTGGGTGCCCTCGCGGCCCTCTCTGCATGCGGCTCCTCCGACGATTCGGCGGGCAGTAGCGCACCGCTGACCACGGCGTCGGCGTCGACCTCCTCGCCCGCCTCCTCACCTGCAGCCAAAGGCACAATGGTCACGGTCAAGGAGACGGAGTACAAGCTCGCGCTCTCACAGTCGACGTTCACCCCAGGCACATACACGTTCACCGCCGAGAACGACGGCGGCACCACGCATGCGCTGGAAATCGAGGGACCGGGCATCGAGGAGCAGCGGACCGACACCCTCTCGCCCGGCGCCTCTGCATCGCTGACCGTGACATTGCAGTCGGGCAAGTACGAGCTCTACTGCCCGGTCGACAGTCACAAGGACCTGGGGATGGAGATGGACATCACCGTCAGCTAGTGAAGACCCGGCACCGAATAGTTGTGGAAGACCCAGAGACCCGCTGAGTACCAGAGCGTGGCCAGGGTCAGCGCCACCAGTCCGCCCGCAACGGGCAGCGCCCAACCGGGTAGCTGACGCGAGCGTACGACGAGCACCTTGGCCACGAATGCGCCGTAGAAGAAGCAGCCGGCGAGGGTATGCAAGGCCGCGCGGCTACCGCTGTGCAGCTCGACGCCGTACGCCTGGATGCAATGCACCGCGACGGGAAGGCTCAGCGCGAACGCGAGAAACCCGATCGTCCGATGTGTACGGCGGACCGTCTTCGTCGGACGTCCTAGTGCCGGGATCTTGCGGTACATCCACAGCGCCAGGAACACCTGCACCCCAGCGAGTACCAAGATCACCGTGGCAAACCAAGCTTTGAGTCGGGCTGCATCAGTGCCTGTCCGACCGAAGAACGCCACCGTGTAGTTGGTCGTGACCGAATTCGCGATGACATACACAAGGATCGGGATCAGGACCAGGCAGAGGACCACTACCACCATGCGGCCTGTGAGCCGCCGCTGGCTGCCCAGGTGTGCCATGCTCAACCCCTCCCTCACGCAAGTGAAGGGATGCCGCTGGCTTCGGTCAATCCCCCACGCGTATGCCGCTCGCCCGGTTTCCACAAAACGCGACCAGGTACGGCGCGGCGCTGACAGCGAATGGCCCAGTGACTCGCCGATCAGCGCGCTCGATGTCCGTGCGCTCAGCACGGCTTTGGCGCCCGGGCTTTCGGTTTCGTCCCGGTTCTGCCAGTGTTGGCCTGAACCGGCTACGGCTTGCGGCCGTTGTATGAGAGTCGGTACCCGAGGGGCCGATCGCAGGGGGAGACACACCGTCCCGTACGTCGATGTCCGCATGTCCATCATCAAGGGGGAGGCTTCTGTGCCGAACTTTCCACCCGTCACCCACGTCGCGGTAACCGTGACAGATCTCGAGCGAAGCACTCGCTGGTACAGCGAGCTGTTCGAAGCGACACCCGTCCTCGACGAGGACGAGCCGAGCGGGTTCCACCACACCGTGTTCGCCCTCGACGGAGGGCAGCTATTCGGCTTGCATACACACCCCCAGACCACGCCTGACCAATTCGACGAGCATCGCACCGGTCTGGATCATGTCGCTTTCGCCTGTCGGAACCGCCCCGAGCTCCAGAAGCAGGCCGCGCGCCTGGACGAGCTGGGCATCGCCCATGGCGGGATTAAGGACGCCCATTACGGCTCTGGCGTCTCTTTCCGCGACCCCGACGGGATTGCTCTCGAGTTCTTTGCACCGCCTGCTTGACGGGCGAGCGGCCGGCATACGCGCCGCCGCGTTTCGATAGAGGGCACAACTGATGACGACACCGGCGCTGGCGGCGTGGGGCGCGTACAACCGGGACGACCCCTTCCCGCTGTTCGCCGAGGTCCGCGAGCTCGGCGCGGTGCACGAGGTGATCCTTGCCGACGGGCACCGCGCCTGGCTGGTGGTCAGCTATGACGAGGCGCGCGCCGCTCTGAACGACCCTCGGCTGTCCAAAGACATGCATGCGGCGCTCGCCACGGGCGGCGATCTTGTTGCCGAGGGGCTTCCCGGACCGGCGTTCGCGCGGCACATGCTCAGCGTTGACCCGCCCGATCACACGCGGCTGCGCCGGCTTGTGTCGGCAGCGTTTTCTCCCCGCCGCGTCGACGGAATGCGGCCCCGGGTGCAGGCCATCGTGGACGACCTTCTCGACGAGATCGCCTCGCAAGGACCCGACAGCCGAGTCGATCTCGTCGCGACCTTCGCGTTCCCGCTGCCGTTCACTGTTATCTGTGAGTTGCTCGGGGTGCCCGAGCCCGATCGAGCCGCGCTCGGTCAGGGGCTTACAGCTTTGCTCGTCCCGACGTCGACTCCGGAACAGTACGCGCGTGCCAAAAAGGCGTCCGATGCCGTGGTGGCGATGTTGGAG
>JBKPTD010000067.1:0-15078 GCA_046735375.1 Actinomycetota bacterium
CTGATGGATGCCTCCGTAAACGGCGACCCCGGGGAGGTACTGCTTCTTCACCTTGGTCACCACGGTGTAGTTGGGATCGCAGACGTTGGCAACGGGTGTCTCGGCGACCTGGGTCACGAGCTGGTAGGCGTCAAGTGGATCTAAGCCGAAGCTCGCGGCCATCCAGTTCACGATATCGACCTGGCTGATGCGGAACGCGTCCTCGAGTGGCCGCGCCGAGCCGGTGCTCATCACGTATCCGTCATTCTCCAAGCGCGGCCACGGAGTGATCGCACTCTTGATCAGGTCGACGATGACCACAGTGTCCATCGCCGACTCGACGGCGACGCCGCACGATTCGCCCTCACCCTGTCGGCAGTGCCCATCACCGAGGGAGAACAGCGCTCCGTCGACGTTGACGCCGAGGTAACAGGTCGTTCCGGCGCGCATCTCCGGCGTATCCATGTTTCCGCCGTGCGCATCAGGCACCAGCGAGGACCGTGCCTCAAGGGCGGGCGGCGCCACGCCAACGGTGCCGTGCATCGGGTCCATCGGAAGGGTGACGGTGAAGTCGCCGCGGCTGGCGCGGTACGTGACGCTCCACGCCTTTGTGTCGACCTCGTAGATCCAGACTCGCTCGTCCAATGGTTCTTGCAGAGTTGCGGTGTGGAGGGGGCCGGTGCCGGTCAGCGCGCCGAAGAACGGGATCGTCGAGGACGCCGCGTGATCACGAGACGGCGTGATCGACACGAAGTGCACGGCAAGCGTGTCGCCTGGCTGCGCGCCCTCGACGTAGAACGGACCTGTCTGCGGGTTCACGAACGGGAACTCGATGACGCGACTCACCAGGTCGTCGGGACCGCGTACCTTTCCGCCGAAGGCGTCCTCGGTCCAGAGTTCGAGTACTGTGCCTGGCCGGATTGACCGCACCGGCCTGACCCCGCCGAACGTCCACGCGAAATCGACCGGCTCCGGCCGGTAGGACACCACCTCGAGGTCAGGCATCGACGGCTGCCTCCGGCTCAGGAGTCGCTGCTGCTCCCCCTTCGGCGGGCGCTGGCGTCGGCTCCGGTTCCTCGGCGCCGAAGACCGTGCCGAGTCCCTGGATACGCGAACGGTCGGTGCTCGCGTACGTCGCGAACCCCCCCGCCGAGGGCAGGTGCTTCGCTAACTGACCGATCGAGATTGCCACCAACAGGCAGCCGACCAGCGCGAAAATCACCGAGAGTGGAAGGGCGCCAGCGGCGAACTGCGCGCCGACAATGATGGAAAAGGCGACCGCGGCTGCGGGCGCCATGTGGGTGATGGACTGGAACAGAACTTCCCGAAGCCCGATCGCATCGCGCCTGAGCCCGGCGCTGGATGTCGTATCGGCCATGACCGCCACCTCATCTCATCGATTGAGAGAGCCGCCAAGATCATAGAGATTAGTCGATCTGTTGAGAACTACCGTGACCAAGGTGACGTCATACGCGCTTGATCGCATCTGCCGAGCGCAGGCGACCGGCGCCGACGCTGATCATCGCGGCTAGTGCAGTGATCACGGCGAACGAGGCCGGCAACGAGGTGAGACTGGCAATTCCGCCGACCGCAGCCGGCGCGGCCAGCCCGGCGCCGTAGGACACGGTGGCCACGCCGGCGATGGCGTGCGCGGAATGCGGCCCGGCATGACCAGCGGCGGCGAAGGCCAGCGGCACCACGACCGCCACGCCAAGACCGTAGAGTGCGAATCCGATCATCGCTGTCGCCGGAGCCCCCGCGAATACGACGAGCACTCCGCCGAGCACGGCCACGACCCCGCTGGCCCGAACCGTACGGACCGCGCCGAACCGGCGTACGACGACATCGCCGCTGATGCGTCCCGCGGCCATCGTCAACGCGAACAGGGTGTAGGACGCGGCGGCGAGGCCTGCGCCGGCATCCGTGACTTGTCTCAGGTAGACGGCGCACCAATCGGCAGTAGAGCCCTCGACGAAGATCGCGCAGAAACCGACGAGTGCGATGCCGAGAACCGGACCGGTGGGGAATGCGAAGCGCGGCGGCTTGTCACTGACTGTGGGCCGAGACGGCAGCAGCCGGAAGGAAGCCAGGAGCGCGGCGATGGCCAAGATCACGGCCATGACGCCGAGGTGAACGCGGGCGTCAATGTTGCGGTAGGCCGCCACGGCGCCGATCGCCGAGCCGACCAGCCCACCCACGCTCCACATGCCGTGCAGGCCAGACATGATCGACTTGCCCATTCGCTGCTCCACCGCGACCCCCTGGGCATTCATCGCCACGTCCGCGGTCCCGGCGGTGAGGCCGCAGCACAGGAGCGCCACGCACAGCGCAATCAAGCTGGGGGCGAGCGCGGGCAGGACTATCGCGCCTGCCCATCCGATCATGAACCAGCGGGTTGCGGCCCGGGAACCCATGCGGTGGACCACCCGCCCGGCGAAGGGCATCGAGCCGACGGCGCCGACGGACATCATCAACAGCGCCAAGCCGAGCGCGCCAGGGCTGAGGTCGAGGCGCTCCTGGATCCACGGCAGCCGCGCGGCATAGCTGCCGAAGGCGGCGCCGTGGACGGCGAACGCGACGGCGACTGCCCAGCGCGCGCTCCTGCGCACTTCTCACCCCACGAGCCTTCTGCTGGCCGCGGCAACAGCCCTCGGCCGCCGCTGTGACGCTTGACCACGGAAAGAGGGCCCGAACGGGCCCTCTTCATTACACCAAATCCGACGATCTGCCCTCTATGGGATACGCCGCCAGCGCGAGCCGCTGCGCGCACCCCAGCCGCCGCGGTTTCCCCAACCTCCGCCTCGACCTGCGCCGGAGATGAGGGCAATGCCGATCGCCGCGAGTCCGATCTGGAAGATGAGCTCGATCCAGTCGATCCCGCTCGTCGTTTTGACACCGACCTGCTGCGCCAGCCACGTCCCGAGGAGCGCGGCGCCGATACCGATGAGGACGGTCATCAGAACCCCGATCCGCTGGCGTCCTGGCAGGACAAGCCTGGCGAGGATTCCGATGACGGCTCCGATGAGAATCGCACTGAAGACCCCGGAGGCGGTCATAACCTCTCACTCCCTCTCGCGGGAAGGTGCGGTGAACGCCTTACCGCTGGCGCCGGTTGCAAACCTCGTGCCGGCCGGCTATCGCACCTTGCCGGCCATTCGGGCCTGGGTTGCCTGACGCGTTACGGTTACCCGACAGACGGTGTAAGGATGGCGCGAAATGGCACAGGCCGGGCGGCCGGCAACGGCACAAGAGATCGAGCGCAAGTACGAGTCGGCAGCAGGGAAACAGCTTCCGCCGCTGCGCGACTTGCCAGGCGTCAGCCGGGTCGACGGGCCGGAGCTCTTGCGCTTGCGCGCGATCTACTTCGACACCGCGGACCTCCGCCTCGCCAAACGCGGGATCACACTGCGGCGCCGTAGTGGCGGCCACGACGCCGGCTGGCATCTCAAGCTCCCGGTCTCAGCCGATGCGCGGGTGGAGATGCACGAGCCGCTCGGCCAGCAGGCAACGGTCGTTCCGGCCAGCCTGCTGACCTTCGTCCTCGCCTACACGAGAGGTGCCCCGCTCCAGCCGATCGCGCGGATCACGACCAGCCGGCGACAGCGCCGGCTGCTCGACGCCGACGGGGTCGTGCTCGCCGACGTCGCAGCAGACGGCGTGACCGCTCTCACCCTCGAAGCGCTGGGCGAGCCTGCGGCCGCCCAGTCGTGGCGGGAGGTAGAGGTCGAGCTGTCGGCCGCCGATCTGAAGCTCCTTGACCACGCCGAGGAAGCGCTCACTGCCGCCGGGTTCGTCCGGTCGCGCTCATCGTCCAAGCTCGCCAACCTGCTCGCCGAGCGTCTGCCGGCCGGCGACGGGGGCGGGCCGAAGGAGGACACGCTAACTGCCGGCTCGGTGCTCCACTCGTACGCACGGACGCAGGTCGGGACGCTGCTTTCCTACGACGCACGGGTGCGGGTGGACGAGCCGGACGCCGTTCACCAGATGCGGGTCGCGACCCGCAGATTGCGCAGCGCGCTTCGCGAGTTCGCCGAGCTGCTCGACTCGGCGGCCGTCGGGAATCTCGACGAGGAACTGCGCTGGCTCGCCGGAGTCCTCGGCGAGGTCAGAGACATCGAGGTGCTCCGTGAACGGCTCCTGGCCGAGCTGGCCGCCCTCCCTGCGGATCTCGTGGTCGGACCCGTGCGGTCTCGGGTGACCGGTCAGCTGGGGGGCGAGTACGACGCGGCGCGGGAGCGGATGCTCGAGGCGATGGTCACGGCGCGGTACTTCGCCCTGCTCGACCGCCTTGAGCAGCTGGAGGCTGAGCCGCCACTCGTCGAGCTGGCCCACGGCAACGCGCGCGATGTGCTCGCCGGACACACACAGCGCAGCTGGCGCCGGCTGACGCGGCGCGCCTCCCTGGTCTTGGACGGCGAGCCGGAAGCAGAGCACACCCCGTCGGCGTCGGCCACCGCGGTTGGCGACAGCCGGTTCGAGGCAGCAGCCGAGCAGATCCACGCTGCGCGGAAATCCGCAAAGCGGGCGCGTTATGTGCTCGACGCGGTCAGGCCAGCGATGGGCCGCAAAGCACGGCGGCTATCCAAGCGGCTCGCGGATATCCAGGAGGTCCTCGGCACTTACCAGGACACGGTGGTTGCACGGGCCGTGATCAAGCGGCTCTGTACGGAGGCCAGGCAGGCGGGCGAGGAGAGCTTCACGTACGGCGTCCTCTACCAGGCCGAAGCCGACCACGGTCGGCAAGCCATGAGTCAGTTCCCTTCGGCGTGGCAGCGCGCGTCGGCCAAACGCCGGTCAAAGAGCTACGGGCGGCTAACGGGAGGCAGTTAAGGCGGAAATCAGCGTTGTGGGGCGGTGAGGGCGTCGAGCGCGGCGAGGTCTTCTGCGCTGGGTATCCACTCCGCCGCGGCACCGTTGGCACGGACCTGTTCCGGCCGGGTAGCGCCTGCGATGACTGAGGCCACAGCAGGTTGTCCGGCGAGCCAGCCGACGGCGACATCGAGCAGTCCCACGTCGCGCTTCGCCGCAAAGGCCGCCAGCGCCTCCACCATGTCCCAGTCGGCGCTGTCGAGTATCTCCCGCCGGGTCGCCAGCCGCGTACCAGGGGCAGCGGGCTCGCCGCGGCGGAACTTGCCCGTCAGCAAGCCTTGAGCCAACGGAAAGTATGGAAGCACACCAAGGCCGAAACGCTCGCCGGCGGGAATCACCTCCGCCTCGATCGAGCGGTCGAGCAGCGAATATTCGTTCTGGACGGAGATGAAGCCGGTGAGTCCGGCGGAGCTGGCAGTCCACGCGGCGTCGGCGACCTGCCACCCGGCGACGTTCGAGCACCCGATGTAGCGGACCTTTCCCTCCTTGACCAGGTCGGTCAGCGTGGCCAACGTCTCCTCGACCGGGGTCTCCTCGTCGGGATAGTGCAGCTGGTAGAGATCGATCCAGTCGGTATTCAGCCTCCGCAGCGACGCCTCAACTGCCCGCAGGATGTAACGGCGCGAACCGCGCGCTCCCCAGTCGAGACCATTAGCACCGCCGAGATCGTGACCGAACTTCGTGGCCACGATGACGTCGTCACGGCGCCCCTTCAGCGCTTCGCCAAGAAACTGCTCGGAGGTACCGGGAGGCGTCCCGTAGGAGTCGGCCGTATCGAAAAGCGTCACGCCCACGGCGATGGCGGCGTCGACGACGGCCTGGGCCGCGTCTCTGTCGATCCGCCGGCCGAAGTTGTTGCAGCCAAGACCGACGACGGACACGGCCAGACCGGAGTCACCCAACCGCCGATATCTCATGGGTGCAGCCTATGGGGCGGATTTACGCCGCGGCGGCGCCACCGGTGCGCGGCCGGTGGAATCAGACGGGTGCTGCTGGGGATTAACCGGGATATGACCGCTAAGACCGACCCCCAACCGCGCGGACGTATCAAGATCGAGCAGAGCCGCAGACGCGTACGACCTTATTTCGGCGGCGTGCCCATCGCCGACACCATCCGACCGGTCCTCGTTTGGGAGGGTCCGCACCACCTGGCGTACTACTTCCCCATCGAGGACGTACGCATGGATCTCCTCACCCCGAGCGGCAAGAGCGCGCACTCGCCGAGCCGCGGTGACGGCCCCAAGTACACGATCAAGGTCGGTGAGAGGGAGGCGCCCGACGCGGCCTGGCGTTATGAGGACTCGCCGATCCCTGAGCTCCGCAACATGGTCCGGTTCGACTGGGCGGCCATGGATGCCTGGTTCGAGGAGGACGAGGAGGTCTACACCGGTCCCCACGACCCATACGCCAGACTCGACTTCCTGGCCAGCACCCGGCACATCCGCATCGAGCTCGACGGTGTGACGGTCGCCGATTCGCACAGCCCACGCATCCTTTATGAGACCGGGCTTCCGCCGCGCTATTACCTCCCGCAAACCGACGTCCGGCTCGATCTGCTCGAAGCCACGGACACCGTGACCCACTGCCCGTACAAAGGTCAGGCCAGATACTGGTCGGCTCGCGTCGGCGATGCCAGGCACGAGGACATCTGCTGGTCCTACCCGACCCCTCTTCCGGAGAGCCAGAAGATCGCCGGGCTGATCGCGTTCCTGGACGAGCGGGCCGATGTCTTCGTCGATGGTGTACGCCAGGAGCGCCCGAAGACAAAGTTCAGCTAAGTCGCGGCCAAGCGCCGCACTGGCTGGCGCCGCGATCGCACGGGCCGTCAGTCCACGAGATCGTGTCCGGTTGTGCTGTCCACGTGCTCCGGGATATCTCCTTCATGCCGGTCGCCCGTCGTCGAGGTACCCGACGGTTCGAACATGAGAATCGCTCCACCTGGCGACGACGGCTTGTGCCGGGTGCCTCTCGGCACGACGAAGGTGTCCCCCTTCTCCAGGTGGACTGCGCTCTCGCGACCGTCTTCCTCCCGGATCGCGATATCGAACCGGCCATCGAGGACGAGGAAGAACTCATCGGTGAACTCATGGACATGCCAGACGTGGTCTCCCTTGACGTGGGCGATCCGCACGTCGTAGTCGTTCATCCGGGCCACGATCCTCGGGCTGTACACCTCGTCAAAGGATGTCAGTGCCTTCATGACGTTCACGGGTCTTCGATCCATGGCATCTATTGTTCGCCGTGCGCGTTCGCTAGGGCACCTTCGTCGGCCGTCGATCACGCGCGGCGTGCAGAGTGACACGGTCAATCGGCGCACCGCAGGTCGTTGTATGCCGGAATGCCCGTCCTGTACCAAGGTTGGCTGTGTTCGTCTGTACAGTCTCTGGCGGTCATCGGCAGGAACGCTTACTCCCGTCAGTGCAGGACCTGCCGGCGGGTACATCAGTGGGCGTAGGAATGAGCGGTGCGCCTGGACGATGCCGCATGGATGGCGGCTGATCTACGGTGACGGTGGTGAGTACGTCAGATCCGCCTCGGTGGCGCGGCGCCGGGCGAGGCCGGTGGCCTGGCCGCCTCGCGCCGCCCCGTTTCCGCGGCCGCGATCCTGGCTCCGCGCCGTCGTGGTGGCCGGACGTCGGTTTGGCCGTCCTGGTCGCGATTCCGCAGGTCATCGGAACGCATTTTGCGGCACAAAACCAGCCTGAGCGGCACAGCATCGATCATCTCGGCATCCTGCTCCTGCTCGCCGGCCCGGCGATCCTCGCTTTCCGCCGCCGCAGCCAGATCGGTGCGCTTGCCGGTGTCATGGTTGTCACGCTGATCTATTTCCTCCTCGACTATCCACCAGGACCTATCTTCCTCAGCCTGCTGGTCGCTCTGTTCACGACGGTGACAGCCGGGTATCGTCGCGCGGCGCTCATCGCCGCCGCCGCCGGCTACTCCGCCTACGTTGTCGGCGACCTCCTCACCGGCGACTCCGAGCATTCCCTCGGCGCCTACGCGGGCGGTGCTGCCTGGCTCCTGTTCATCCTCGCCATCGCGGAGGCCGTACGCGTCAGCCGGGAACGCGCGCGAGAGGTCGCCCATGCGAATGCAGAGGCGGAACGGCGGCGCACCAGTGAGGAACGGATGCGCATCGCTCACGATCTGCACGATGTGGTTGCCCACAACATCTCGCTGATCAATGTCCAAGCCGGCGTTGCCCTGCACCTGCTCGACGAACGGCCGGAACAGGCCCGTACCGCCCTCGCCGCGATCAAGGAGGCAAGCCGGGACGCACTCAAGGAGCTGCGCTCGACGCTGGACATCCTGCGAGGAACCAGCGACGGAGCCCCACGCTCGCCAACCCCCGGCCTGGGCGACCTGCCTGGGCTGGTGTCCAGTGCGCAGAGCGGCGGGCTTGACATACGCCTGCAGGTCGACGGCGAGGTACGGCCGCTGTCCGCCGCCGTCGAGCTCGCTGCCTACCGCATCGTGCAAGAGGCGCTGACGAACGTACGGAGGCACGCCGGCGCGACCGCCGCGACCGTTCGCCTCGATTACACAACGGCGAGGCTCATGGTTCAGGTCGATGACGACGGGCGGGGCAGGTCGACCACGACGACGGTCGGTCGCGACCATGGGACCGCCGAGCAGCGCGCTGACGATCGAGGCGCACAGGGCTTCGGCATCCGCGGCATGCGAGAGCGGGCGTCCGCGCTGGGCGGTGACCTGTCGGCAGGCCCACGACCTGGCGGCGGCTTCCGGGTCACGGCCCGAATTCCGATCGCAGCGCCGCCGAGCAGCGAGGCTGCCGCGCCACAGCCCGCCGACACCCGGGCCGGGGAGGCCGACGCTAACAAGCGAGACGGAGAGGCGACGTGATACGGGTCCTGCTCGTCGACGACCAAGCACTGGTCAGGGCCGGCTTCCGCGCATTGCTCGACGCGCAAAGTGACATCGAGGTCGTGGGCGAGGCCGCCGATGGCGCGATCGCGGTCGAGTTGGCCGCCGACCTGGTGCCCGACATCGTGCTCATGGACATCCGCATGCCGGGGACCGACGGCCTGGTGGCAACGCAGCAGATCGTTGCCAGGCCCGAGCTCACCGAGGTGCGAATCGTCATCCTCACGACCTTCGACCTCGACGAGTACGTGTTCGAAGCGCTGCGGGTGGGCGCGAGCGGTTTTCTGGTCAAGGACACCGAGCCGGTCGAGCTGATCCAAGCTGTCCGCGCCGTCGCCCGCGGCGATGCGCTGCTTTCCCCGGGTGTGACACGCAAGCTCATCGCCGAGTTCGCCGCGCAGCGGCGGGAGCCCGTCAGCACACCCGCGCTCGACGGGCTGACCGATCGCGAGCGTGAGGTGATGGCGCTGGTCGCCGGCGGGCTGACCAACGAGGAGATAGCCGAGCGGCTCTTCGTCAGTCCGGCGACCGCAAAGACTCACGTCAGCCGCGCCATGGTGAAGCTCGGGGCTCGTGACCGCGCGCAGCTCGTGGTCTTCGCCTACGAGTCCGGCCTCGTCCGCCCGAGCAAGTCCGGGTAACACCGAGGGCTATTGAGGGTGAGCGAGGTCCCTGCCAGGCGTACACCAGAAGCCCGGCACGTACCGCCTCTGGCGTAAGCCGATTGTCGTCTCCGGTACGACGCGATCCCCCCCATCCGACGGCAACGATCGATCACGTTCGGCACAACAGATTCCGACGTGGAGGTCGATCACGATGTTGCTCGCAGACCACTGGCACGGCGGAGGGCCCTGGTGGGGCCTCTGGCTGGCCTGGATGGTGCTGTTCTGGGGTGCTGTGTTCTTCCTGATCTTCAGGATCGGACGACGCCGCGGACCGTGGGGACCCTGGCGCGACGAACGGTCGGGGCAAAGTGTGCTCGCGGAGCGCTACGCGCGCGGCGAGATCAACGAAGAGGAATACCACCAGCGATTGTCCGTCCTCGACGCGGCCGCCAACCGGCCGAGGAACGAGGGCACGCGATGACCGCCGTGCTGACCCGAACCTCTGCCGCTGCGGCGGTCGACGTGTGGAAGGTGTACGGCGAGACGGAGCACACGCGGGTCGAGGCGCTCGCCGGTGTATCCGTCGAGTTCGAGCGGGGGCGGTTCACCGCGATCATGGGGCCATCCGGGTCGGGCAAGTCCACCCTGATGCATGTGCTCGCCGGTCTCGACGCGGTGACCGAGGGCGAGGTGTGGATCGGGGACGCCCGCATCGACACGCTTGGTGAGCGGGCGATGACCAGGCTCCGCCGGGAGAAGCTCGGCTTCGTCTTTCAGCAGTACAACCTGCTGCCGACACTGACGGCTGCGGAGAACATCACGCTCCCGCTGGCGATCGGCGGCGACAAGCCAGACCGCGACTGGCTGGCCTATGTCGTCGAGTCCGTCGGGCTGGGCGACCGGCTCGGCCACCGGCCCAGCGAGCTGTCCGGTGGTCAGCAGCAGCGCGTGGCCTTTGCCAGGGCGCTGATCACCAAGCCCGAGGTCGTCTTCGCCGACGAGCCGACCGGAAATCTCGACTCCCGGTCCGGCACCGAGGTGCTGGAACTGCTGCAGCGCTCGGTCCATGAGTTCGAGCAGACCGTCGCGATGGTGACGCACGATCCTACGGCCGCCTCCTACGCGTACCGGGTCATTTTCCTCGCGGACGGCCGCGTCGTCGGTGAGCTCAGCGAACCGACGGCGGAGACCGTGCTCGAGCGGATGAAGCGACTCGATGAGCGCCGCCTCGAACCGCAACCGATTCGGAGGTAGCACCAATGATTCGCGCGACGCTCAAAAGCCTGCTCGCCAGGAAGCTCAGGCTCATCTTGTCGGGCCTCGCCGTCGTGCTTGGTGTGATGTCGGTCTCCGGCGCATTCGTCCTCAGCCAGACTCTGACGGATCAATTCAACAAGCTGTTCGCGACGGTCGGCACGACCCTTGACGTCACGGTCGCGGGTCGGGCACAGGTGGACAGCACAGCCGGCCCGGAGCCGGTGACGGCCCCGGTACCCGACTCGATTCGGGCCAAGCTCGCTGCGCTGCCCGACGCCGCGTCCGTGACCGGTCAGGTCTTCGAGGAAGGCCTTCGGGTCATCGGCAAGGACGGCAAGGTCATCACAACCACCGGTCCGCCCGGCATCGGCGTCAACTGGTCCGCGGAGACGGACCTCAACGACCTCACCGCCGGGCGGGCACCGCAGCAACCAGACGAGGTCGTCGTCAACAACACCATCGCCGACCGCGGAAACTTCAGGGTCGGAGACCAGATCCGAGTGCTGACGCTGCAGCCCGCGCGCACCTTCACCATCGTCGGTATCGCCGCACCCAAACCGGATTTCCAGCGGCCAACCGGCGACCTGCGGGTCGCGTTCACCGACACGACCGCGCAGCAGCTGATGATCGGTCAGACCAGCCAGTGGACGCGAATCAACCTGGATGCTGCTGACGGGACTAGCGCGGCAGAGCTCAAGGATGAGGTCGAGAAGATCGCCGGTGCGGGTTACGAGATCCAGACCGGAGACGAGTACGCGGACGCGCAGGACGAAGGTGTCCAGGACTTCGTCGGCATCTTGCGCACTGTGCTTCTTGGGTTCGCGGCGGTCGCCCTCTTCGTCGGTGTCTTCCTGATCCTCAACACCTTCTCGATCCTGGTCGCCCAGCGAACGAGTGAGCTCGCACTCCTTCGTGCGCTCGGAGCCAGTCCCGGGCAAGTCATGCGGTCGGTTCTGGTCGAGGCCTTCCTGGTCGGGATCATCGCGTCGACGATCGGCTTCGGCGCGGGCATCGGGGTCGCGATCGGCCTGCGGGCACTCATGGAGTCGGTCAGCGGAGCGAACCTGCCGCCGGGAATCAGCATCCCGGCAGCCGCGGTGATCGCGTCGTACGCCGTCGGCATCGTCATCACGATGGTGGCGGCGCTGGTGCCGGCGCTGCGCGCCGCCCGCATCGCACCAGTCGCTGCCATGCGCAGTGCCGCGACACCGGACCGCCCGCTCACCAAACTCACGATCAGCGGTGCCGGTCTAAGCATGGGAGCCGTCGGCGCGGTTACCGCAGCCCTATATGGGGACCCCGGCGGAGCAGTGCTTCCTCTCCTGCTCGGCGGTGTGCTGCTCGGATTTGTCGGCATCGCGATGCTCACCCCGGCGATGAGCCGACCGGTGGTCTCGGCGCTCGGGCGGCTGGTCTCCTGGTCGGCACCGGCGGCCCTGGGGCGGCGGAACTCTATCCGCAACCCCCGGCGCACCGCGATCACCGCCGCGGCGCTGATGGTGGGTGTGACTCTTGTTACCGGGGTCAGCGTCCTCGCAAACTCGCTGAAGGAGAGCATGCAGTCGCTGGTGGCATCGGACCTGAACGCTGACGTTGTGCTGTCAGCCGACACCCCTGGGGTTAATCCGGCGGGCGGCTTCCCGGATGCCGTTCTCCGGGAGGTACGGAAGGTACCCGGCGTCAGCTCGGCGACTGCGATCCACCTCGACACTGCGCAAGTAGGTACCGGCGCGACGGAGGTGGCCGCAGGCGACGCGGCAGGCATCACCAACGTCTTCGGCTTGGAGACAGCGGCGGGAGACATCCAGACCCTGCGTACCGGGCAACTGCTCCTCTCCGACACGTACGCCAAGGACCACCATCTGACCGTCGGTGACACCACCACGGTGGCGACCCAGCGCGGGAAGCCGCATCCGGCCGTGGTGACCGGCATCTACCAGCGGTCCGACCTGCTGCCTGGCGTGGTGGTGCCCCCAGCGGAGGCTGCGACCTTCCGCTCGCCGCTTGCCACATCCGGTTACCTCACGCTTGCACCCGGCGCGGACGCCACCGCAGTTCGAGCGAGGGTTGGCACGTTGCTCGCTGACTCGCCCGAGGTGAAGGTCACCGACCAGGCCGGATACGCGGATCAGCAGACCGGACGGGTGGACATCATGCTGGTCGTCCTGAACATTCTCATCGGACTGTCGATCCTGATCGCGGTGCTCGGCGTGGTGAACACACTGACGCTGTCGCTGGTGGAACGGGTGCGAGAGCTCGGTCTGGTCAGGGCGATCGGCATGTATCGCCGACAGGTTGTCCAGATGGTCACCGTCGAGTCCGTTGTGATCACGGTGTTCGGGGCGCTGCTCGGCATCGCCGTCGGCAGCGCACTGGGGGTCGCGGTGGTCGCCGCTCTCGGCAACGCGGATGCACCGCTGGTCACCGTCGCGGTGCCGTACGCCACCATGGCCGTCCTGCTCGGATTGGCAGTCGTCGTGGGGCTCGTCGCGGCGGTCCTCCCGGCCGCGCGGGCCTCCCGCGTGGACGTGCTCAGGGCAATCGCGTACGAGTAGGACGATGGCAGTGTCATGAAGGGCGGGCGTGCGTCACGCCGGAGTAGTCGGTGAGTCGAGCCAGGCGTTGATGAGCGGGGTGAAGTCACGCCCGGTGAAGTCGTTGACGAACTTCGTGAACGACGCGCGGTCCTGGGTCGTGTTCCTGTGCTCCTGGACCCAGGCCGTGGCCATGGCGAAGAATCGCTCGTCGCCGATCTGCTTCCGGATCGCGTGCAGCATGAGGGCTGGGCCGTAGTACACGTTCGGCGAGCCGAAGTGCCCGCTGATGTAGTGCCCGGGCGGCCCGTGGTCCGCACGGAGCCGGGCGTCCTGGGCCCGAAAGCCCGCCAGCCGCTCGGTGAGGTTCACGCCCAGCCGGTCGGCTTCATACAGCACCTGCGCATACATCGCCCAGCCCTCGTTCAGCCACATGTCCCGCCAGTCGCGTGGGGTCACGGCGTCCCCGAACCACTGGTGGGCTAGCTCGTGCAGCAGGACCTCCTCAGGTGCATCCATCGGCAGGGTGATCATGGTCTGGGTTTCCATGCCAGCGTTCGCGTCGATGTGCATCACACCGGCCGAGGAGAGCGGATACGGTCCGAAACGTTGCTCGAGCCAGGCGATCTCGCTCGGCGTCTTCTCGAAGACGCCGAGGTCCTCCCGGCCCTTCGGGATCCAGTACGACACCGGCAGTCCGTGCGGCCCGGTGTCCGTCACCTCGCGATAACGCCCGATGCCAAGGGCCAGCAAATATGTCGCGATCGGCTCGGTGGCTCGCCACCGGTAGGTGATCGTTCCGTCACCCGTCGCTGTGCCGGTCAGAGTTCCGCTGGAAACGCCGGCCCACCCGGTCGGGACGGTGATGGCGACATCGAACAAAGCCTCGTCCGATGGCTGGTCGTTGCTCGGGAACCAGGTGAACGCGCCGAAGGGCTCCTGCAGCGCGAACACTTGCCCACCCGGGTCTGCATGCCATCCGACGGTGACGAGATCCTCCCGAACGACGGGACCCGGTGCCCCCTGCGGCTTGCCGTGATACCTGACGGTGAGGGTCACCTCCTCGTCGTCGGTCAGCCGCCGCCCCGCGGGTACAACGAGGTCATCTCCGGCTCGCGTCGCGGACCGGACCTGACCATCGAGGCGAACCTCATCGACCTGGAGTACGTCATCGAAGTCCAGGCGCAGCTCCTCGGCAGGTTTTGTGAGCCGGATGGTGAGCGTCGCGACGCCGGTCAGCTGCTTGTCCGGCGGACTCCAGCCGAGCGCGAGCCCGTAATGCAACACATCGACGCCGGGATTGCCGTAGTCCGGATACACCGGGTCGGCGACCGGCTGCGACCTGCCCTCGGCCAGATCACGGGCCGCGGCGCTCGGCGCAGCGGAGACGCCGATCGTGGCGCTGGCGTGGCCGCGACTGTCGCTGCCGCCGGTACATGCCGTCGCGACGGCGGCTGCGGCGACGATCGCGGCGACCGGTCGCCAGCCAGCTGTCATCCAGCTGACCCGGAGGCGGCGGTGGCGAGCTCCTCGAGTGAGACGTCGGCGTCGGCGAGGCGGTCGGGCGCGATCTGCGGTCGGGCCGTCACGATCGTTCGCAGCGGCTTCATCGCATCCCATTCGTTCACGTGCATGGCCGCCTGGACGCGACCGTCGAGCAACCAGAAGGCCACGAACCGCTCGCCGCTGACGTCGCCTCGGGTGACCACCCGGTCGTATCCGCCAGGCTCGACGTACCCCGTGTACTCCATGCCGATGTCGTACTGGTCGGTATAGAAGTAGGGCATCCGGTCATAGCTCACCTGCTGCCCAAGCATCGCCCGGGCGGCGAACGGGGCGGCGTTCCTCGCATTCGCCCAGTGCTCGACCCTGATGTGCTTTCCAAGGAGCGGGTTGTAGGCCGACGCGACATCGCCGACGGCGAAGACATCCGGATCCTTCGTCCGCAA
>JBKPTD010000068.1:0-16047 GCA_046735375.1 Actinomycetota bacterium
GATAGAGGTCAGCGATCCGCCTCATCGCGAGGCCGGGAAGATAACCCACCGCGATGCCGCGCGAGCGGGCAACCGCGATCGCCAGCGCACCGATCGAGGCCAGCTGGTCAACCACCACCAACAATCGACCCGGCTCTCGAGCTCGTTGAACAACGCGACCAGCTGCGGCTCCCCGTTGGGCAGAGGTCGATCTATCAACCGGCGACCCAGCCGGTCGAGCACAACACCATGGTGGGTCTCGCGGGCGACGTCGATACCGCAGAAGACCTCGAACCCGCGGCCCCTCCGACCTTGACCTGCATCAGCTCTGGACACCTGACACTCCTCTTCCGTGACGAGCAGACCAGTCTCGGACGAAAGCGCCGGCAGCCACGTTACGAGAAGGCATCCATGAGTGGGCCCGAGTCCCTATAAGCGGTCACGTACCTCCTGCGACCCCGGTGACAGCACCTCTGAGATCACGAACAACAGGAGCCATGAGTCATGCCGGAATCGCTGGCTTGCACCCCCAATCTGAGGGCCCGAAGAAGGTAACGGGAGCCAAGTGCGGATGTCCCGAGGCTAAGCACGGCACGGTCGGATCGAGCTGCTGATGTGCCGCTACCGAAGCGCTAGCGGCAGGCCAGCACGGCCACTCGGCTCGTGCGGTGAAGGCAGTGTGGTGAGCGAGATGAGCGGCGATGGGCTCGGTCCCTGCGGCCAGCATCGCGCTCCAGAGCTCCGGTCATGCTGGACAGGCTGCCCACCCGCCGCGCGCAGGGCTGACCAGCCCGGCGCGCCCCTAGACTCGTCGGTAGTGCGCGACAACACGGCCCGGCGGCTATCCCGGCTCCACGTCAACGTCTACCGACTTACCGGCGGTGTTGTGGGGCGCCGACTGGTCGGCAACGACATGCTGCTGCTCACCACGCGGGGCATTACCACCGGCAAGGCGCACACCGTTCCGCTGCTCTACCTACCGGATGGTGACACGCTGGTCGTGATCGCGTCATGGGGAGGGCGACCGGAGGACCCGCAGTGGTACCGCAACCTCGTCGCCGAACCGCGCGCCATCGTCCAGGTGCGGTCGAGGACGTGGGCTGTCCGGGCCCGCACAGCCGACACGGACCAGAGGGAAACCTGGTGGTCGCGGATCGTCGCGGCGTACCCGGGATACCGCATCTACCAGTCCCGCACCGACCGCACCATCCCCGTGGTCCTGCTCGAACCAATCCCGCCTCACCGATGACCAACAGTCAGGTCGCAGTCCGGTGGTCCGGTCGTCGATTGCGCGTGCGATGGCCCGGCTCACCGCTGGCGGGAGGGGTACCAGAGCGGTCTTGTCGCCCTTGCCGTGCACGCGCAGGATCCGGTGGCCGTGTTGTTCGCCGAGGTCGTCGATGTCGCTGCCGGTGGCTTCGAAGATGCGCAGTCCGAGCAGGCCCAGCATCGTGACCAGGGCGAAGTCGGACCGGTTGGTTGAGTGCCTGGCGGCGGTCAACATTGCCTCGAACTGCAGGTGGGTCAACCCGAGGGTTGGGGATTCGGCTGGCACGTGCGGGCGCGGACGTATTGGCGGCGGCCGCATTCAGCTACGGAATCCGTGCCAACCCGCCGGTGCCGTGTCTAGCGGTTCCCATCTCGGTAGGTAGTGCTCCAAGAACACCTGGCCTACCAACTCACCGCGCGAGCGGACTCCGGTCTTCTCGAAGATCGCCTTAAGGTGGTCCTGCACCGTGTACGCCGAGAGGTGCAATGATGCGGCGATCTCTTTGGTCGCACGGCCTTCAATGCACATCCTGGTCACCGCGGCTTCGCGCTCGGTGAGGCCATAGGCCAGGGCAACCAACGGAGCGACCTCGGCTGGTGATGCCTGTTGGATTACGACTGCAGTTCGTCCGTCGCTGGACAGCGGGCTCCCGTACATCAGCAGCCACGTGCCGTCGACGGTTCTGACCCGGGAGCGTGCGGAAGAAAGCAGCGGATCAGCCCCGCGAACAGCTCGCGCGCGAGCTGCTACCGAAAGCAGCGCCTTGGACTCCAAAGGCGAGTCGGGTGGCGGGTCTTCAAACAGCCGACTGATCCATAGTTCGGCGGAAGGAGTCATCGACTCGGCCTCGCCCGCATCGGAGAAGATCACCACTCCCGGGCCGATTGTCGCGTCATCGGACTCGCCCGTCGCGACGCTGATCAGCGCACTTCGCGCTCCTCTCGCCAACACCGCGGACAAGCGCACCATCGTCGAGGTTTCACCTTCGGAGTACCAGGGTCGCCCTTCGTCACGCAGCAGGCCGACCGCCGCCCAGTAACCGTTCCCATCAACCAGACTGATTCGCAGTTCGTCAGCGATGCCGAACTCGCGATGGGAGCGATGGCGAGCACTGCGCATCAGATCGCCATGAGTCGCTTGGCTTGTCGCACCAGCCAGCCGTCCCGACTGCGCGAGGTAGCTCCACTTGTTGACGTCCTCGATCACGTATTCGTGCTCGGCCAGCCACGAACCACTACAACTTACGTTGCGATTGACGCTGCCGGTCATCAATACGGTGCCCGGGTCGATGGTGTGCCAGCACGAGCGATCGAAGGCTACGAACTTGCGCAAGGCAGCGTCCGCAGCGGCAACGTAGTCCGGCCACGAGAGCCGGTCACCGGCAAGGCCGCTGAGTTGGTCACTCAGACGATCGAGGTCCACACCTGAACTCTAGGCGCGGCGTCGCGGCGCTCAAAAGCCCAGAATTCTGGGATTCCGGACACCGGGCTGGCAGACCAACCATGGCGACATGGAAACTCTCACTCCCGAAACCATCATGCGGATTGCCAGCGGATTCATGGCATCCAAGTTCCTCTTCGCCGCAAGCCAATTCGGCTTCTTTGACGCCCTCGACGACTCGCCCGCAGACGTTGACGCTCTGGCAGCCCGCACCGGACTGAGCACCCGTTCCACGCGCATCCTCGCCGACGGTTGCGTCGCGCTCGGACTGCTCAGCAAGCAGGAGAGCACCTACTCAAACAGTGCGGAAGCGGCCGCATTCCTGACCCGCGGCGGGCTCACACCTGGCCTGAAGTTCTGGGACCAGATCAGTTACCTCGCCTGGGCACCCTTCGCCGAGACCCTCACACATGGCCCGCAGCAGAAAGCGGTCGAGCTCGCCCCAGAACTCCAAGAGATCATGCTCGGGGGAATCGAGGCGATTCTTGCGGGCCCAACTCACGCACTTGCGGCATCTATCGATGTCAGCGACCGCCACAAAGTTCTCGACCTCGGCTGCGGCAACGGTTCGTGGTCCACCACGCTCTTGCGGGCCAATCCCGAACTCCAGGCAACCTTGGTCGACCTGCCCATTGCCATCGGCGCCGCGCAGAAGCATGTAGACGACAGCGGCCTGGTTGACCGGGTCACCATCGTCGGGGCGGACATACTCACGGACGACCTGCCGGAGGACCACGACCTGGTGATGGTCAACAACCTCATCCACTACTTCACGCCCGAAACCAATCGGGCGCTGCTCGCACGCGTGGCCAGAGTCAGTGAGCCCGGCACACTGCTGCTCCTCGCTGACTTCTGGACCGATCCCACGCACACGTCGCCCGTCCCCGCGGCACTGATGGCCGGGGAGTTTGCGGCCCACGTGCCCGACGGCGACGTGTACAGCGTCGAAGAAATCGCGTCATGGCTCGGCGAGACCGGCTGGCGGGCCGACGCCCACCAGCCGCTCGCCGGCCCGCAGAGCGTCGTCGTCGCATCGCGGCTCTAGCTACTTCGAGCGGTCATAACTGCCTCCGGTGAGGGCTGCGACCGGATCCGAGCGTGCAAGGCACGACACAGATCTCGCAGGCTGATCCGGGCGTTGAGGCGCTGCGCGCGCTCGGCTGTCGCAGCGCCGAGCACCGGTCCACGGAGGACCGCCCAACCGCCCTCCCAGATGTGCTGCCGTCGCGAGGGACCGGTGTCTGTTGATCCTTCGGGCGAGTTCCTGCTCGTATTGCTGACTGGAAGCCAGGGCGCATAACCATGTGCTGGCTCCCCGGCACAGACCACAGGATCCTCGAGGCCAATGTTCGACGAGATCGAGGTCAAGAACCCGGGCCGGAAGCACTGCGTAAGTGCTACTCGCGCCACCACGCTCTGGCCACATCGCCACGCCGCCACAGTGCAGCACTTGGAGCAGCAGCGGTCTCGCCTTCGTCTAGGCTTCGGTGATCGGTTCGAGGTTTGTCCATGCGTGCATGGCCGCCAATTCATAGTGGTCCCGAAATTCGGAGACGAAGAGATAGGGCTGGCGGGACACTCACGGTGTGGACCGCAAGAGCAAGACCTTCGTCAAGGTGGCGGTGAGCCGCTTCGGCTTCTTGATCGACGAGCATGGCCTTGCGACAACCCGGCGGTGATCAGTGTCGCGCATGCAGAGGCGAGATCACTATCGAGGCAGCGCTGGTTCTCGCATACGGCGGTGTGGAGCACGTGACGACGACTTTCGTAACCACCAAGCAGACGGCCCAAATGCAGGTAGCTCAACTCGGCGAAGACACAGCCCACACCGGATACCAGATGCGACGCGCTCTCGATCGACGCGCCGAGGCCATCCGCGCCATGCTCAACTCGGACGCTTAGGTTAGATCATCGCCGGGCCGCCGGATAGAGTCTGACGTCGCTCATTTCATAATCGAGTAAGCCCGACCTCTCACCCGCTGCGCCACGGCCTACATCGGCAGCTACGGGGTGCCGGGCGTCGGCGTCTCCGCCTCGCTTCGATACTCCTTGACCCTTGACGGAGAGTGTTCGCGCGGTCACCGTCGTATCAACGATGGGTCGACAGAGAGGGGCCGTCATGGCTGACACGCTCGGTATTGGCTCAGCGATGAGCGACTCGGTTGCCGACACGCTGGGCTTTAACTTCCTGGCCTATATGGAGGACAGCACCGCGAGCGCCAGCCCACTTAGGTTCCACATCGAGCAGCGACTCGCATCGTTCAACACCGACCAAGGCTCGTTATCGCTGATCCCCCGTGCGCCCGGTGCCATTCTCGATGTAGGCGGACCGAACGTGTCGTCTAGCACATGGATGATGGCTCTACCAGCACACGACAACACCGATGCCCTTGCGTATGCAAGCGAGGTGGGTCGCCGCGCAGTAGATCCAAACCGAACGGCGTTGGCGTTCGTAAGTCGCCGATTCGTAGACCTTCCCAACGACGACTCCGGCGTATCGCTCGCCATTGGCTACGCGGAAGCTGTTTACGTATGCCAGATGAACGACGGCGGCGCCGACTTCATTCGACTGGCCCGGGGAGGGGCCCGAGCACGACGAATCCGAGACCGGTCAGCCGGTGGGACAACGCCACCTTGGATGTCAAGAATCGTGGCAGCCTTGCCGCCCAGGGATACTCTCCCACGCGCCACACCGGCACACGTCGTCGGCATCACTACAGGGGGACGATATGGCGCTAGTGCGCTGAACTTCGTCGGCACAGATCGCGAGGTGCGTGACCGTTCATTTGCGGGCATTGACGGCGTCGTCCTTCGGAACGCCCAATTGGCCAACCCAGCCGCCAGCGTCACCCTACGACCGGAAGTGGCAACCCGACCGAGCGATCGCCCCAGTCTGATGGCGAGTCGTCAGGGCCTCGACAGCGATGATCCGCCTGGTCTCGACGTCATTTATGTACCGCGGCAACCAGAGATCCCACAAACACCCGGCGTCGCGAACCTGACGTATGGCGATCCCCGATGGGACTGCGCCGGTCGTACCAACTCGGATTCTTGTCATGACTGCTGCGACGCCAAACAAAGTACCGCGGTTGGAGTTGGAATGGGCCTCGGCACAGCGGTGGGCGCCGGCGCCATCGTGCTCGGGGCCGAGACGGGTGCCCTCGCAGGCATCTGGGCCGGACCCGTGGGAGCCGCCATCGGAGGGCTGGTCGGCTGCCTGATAGGACTAGGCGCGGCGCTGCTGGCAACGTCAAACTGTGACCCCGGGTGTGATCAGCTCTTCCCCACACGGAACTACGGCCAGCGCCAATACAGGCTCATGGCGGTCTTGCGCGATCAAGATGGCGAAACGCTGGGATACAGAGGCGTCGACAGCGAAGGATCGGAGTGGGTTCTGTCCCGCAACGAAGCAGTGGCCGCGCTGGCAGGTGGCATGCAGATCTGGGTCGAAGACGCTGTTGGCGCGGTCCCCGTTAGGACGCGTACCCGTCTAGGCGTCCCTTACCTTGCGGCGGCAAGAGATCGAAGAGTCACCGACAACATCGGTGAACTACCAATCGAACAGGGACTCCCAGACATTAGCGAACGTGGAATTGCGCTCAGCTAACGTCGCGGCGTTATGACATCGCGGCCAGACTGAAACCGGTAAGCACGGGTCCCTGATTGCCGAGTGAGGTGAATCTTCGCTTCATGCTGAACTCGCAGAAGTCTGACCCGGACGATGGGAGCCTCCAGATGGCTTATGCCGCCATCGTGGAGTCGCTAAAGTCGCAAGACCAAACTCTTGCCGGATTGCGCAACCGGGCGGCTGGAGTCTTGTCAACCGCAGCGCTAGCCGCAAGCTTCTCCGCGGGCGTCGGTCTCATCAACACGGATGCCACCAAAGGCGCTGTGTTCCCGCGTTGGGCGAGCCTGTCACTGCTTGCAACGCTGATCGCGATCGGCATGTTCGACAGCCTGGTTCTTTGGCCCCTCCATGGGTGGCAGTTCGGGCCGGACGTAGACCAGATGCTGGTGGACCACGACCGCGGCCGTCCATTAGCGGTCATCCAACGGAACGCGATCGACGACGCGGTCGCAGGCGCCCGCCGCAACGCAAGCCAGTTGAAGTCCCGCTTTACGTGGTACCGATGGAGCGCTGGCCTACTCATCGTAGAAGTCATTATCTTAGTGGGTGCGGTCCTCCAACGTCAGAGTTAGGAAGCCCATGTCAAATCACATCGGTGACAACGTCGTTGAGCCACCTCCCGAGACACGAGCAATACTCGAACACTTCCGGGACGCACTCGAGACAGGCAATGTCGAGGCCATCGCCGACGACTATGCCGATGACGCGGTCGTTGTCACCCAGCAAGGAGTGGTGCGCGGCCGATACCAGATCATGCGGCTCTACCAAGAGATCGGACGCCACGTCCTGACGGACGACTTAGACCTACGCATGCAAGCGCATCCAGACGGTCTAGTGCTGTTTGGATGGACGGGCAAAGCGGCCGAGGCGGCCACGCGCGATGGCGTCGACACGCTAATCGTTCGTGATGGCAGAATCCAAACCCACGCTACTGGATTTGATGTTGGACCGTCCGACTGATCTTACTGAGCTCTCCGACGGGAACGCAGGGTGGATGTAGCCCTAAGGATCGAAAAGAGTTCCACGCTACAGCTATCACCGCTAACAGGCTCGAGTCCCCTGATCCATACAGTAGATCCTCCTTTCGAGGCGGGGTCCTCGCAGCTGACGGCTACAGAGATGACCAGGCACCTACTCAGCAAGGCAGTTGGCAGAGTCGCCAGCGCCGCCGGCCGAGGCAATGCTGACTCACGCTTGAACCGCTTTGGAGTTTCAAGCTGCAAGACCTACGTGTGACGCGCGGTGGCCACGATTTAGCCAGCAGCCAGCGCAGTCACATAGCGACGCGTGGTGCACCGCAGCCGGACTGACGTTTGGCGCAAGTGAGATGGCAGCGATCAACCCACGAACGATCACTGGATGCAGCAGTTGGAGCAACAGCAATCCTACCGAGGTCATGCCCTTGCTGGTCGCCCGGGAGGTTCTCCACACTTGCGCCACTGTCAGGGCGTCACTTTCAGCAAATTCGGGATGAAGACCTGACGCCGAGCGGGACGCTTCGACTCGCGGCTGGCTTACCTAGGCTGGTGGTTTCAAAATGCTTGATCGAGACGAGCTCTCCTTCACCGCGTTCAGGGGACCGCGGGCGGGTGGAATGTTGACAATGTCGTTCCCATGGCACCGATGACGGGCTGGAAGCTAACTTCATCTTCTCCCATCTGGATGCGCCGGATTGACACCGTCACTCCGGCAGGCAGTTCGGTGAGTGCGAACGCACCGGCCACGATGGTCCGCAGCTCATGGACCAGTGTTTGCTGGACCTGCTTCGTCAGCATCCCCGCGAGCAGATCGCGGACGATTGGCAGCGCCTGTGCCACCAGTGCGCCCGCCAAACCCGAGATCTCGACTTCAGGGTCGCCAAGCAACCTGACATAACACGGTTCCACGTCCATTGGCGTAGGCGGCAGCTGAACCCCGAATAGCACAGTCGCTGTGAACGGGGTCGTCTGCCCTGGGAGTCCTGCCCCGACCGTCCAATCAATCTGGCCGCCCGTCTGCACAGTGACCTTGCCACTTCCGAGAGTCGCCGAGAGGTGCAGCAGGGTCACACGAGCCGAGACGCCGGCAGCCGGGGACGTGAGATCGGTCTCGACGGGCAGGGGGATCGCGGATGCCCATTGTGCGACATCGACTGAGCCGAAGCGGACTTCGGACCCGACGACGATCTCAGCGCGGACGGGCCCCGTAGCCAGGAAACTGCTGGCCTCTACCAGGCCAGTTCGGTAATCGACCGCGAAACCGTCGGGCAGGCCCTGGCACACAACGATGATCCCGAACCGGGCCGGCAACGCCCCACCGAACAAGAACCTATCGCCCGAAAGGACACTCCGTGCTGTGGGGTTGAATTGGCCTGGCTCGTAGAGTTGGGCCTCGCGGCCCGTTGGAAGGGGTGGCGGTCCAGCGGCAACGACGACGAACTGCACCTCGAGCGAGCCTGAATGGCTGGCCACGCATGAGCTCAACGCGGAACGGGCAGCGTCAAGCTCCCGGCGCAACGTCGCAAGTTGCGCGAGCGCGATCCATGCCTCCGCACCGACAAGTCCAGCGATCGCATCCTTTGCCGCGGCTTCCGCCGCTTCGAGTGACTCAACTTGTGCCGCGAACTCCCGACACTCCGACGGCACTGACGACATGCGATGCTCCAAACCCACAAGCGTTCTGGGGCCAAAGCTTAACGGTGCCCAGCGCCTTCGATTCAGGCCCTAGTACGGAGAAGGGCCAGGGAAAGGCGCCACGGACGACTAGACAGATCGCAAAAGTTCAGGCATGTCGGCGACCGAGAGAAAGAGGTCAATATTCGGTGGTCGTTGATATCTCCACGACGCATTGTCGAAACTACGCGGCAGCCCGCTTCCCTTCAAGCCGTCATGGCGGCCCTGCTGTCAACTGCGGGTCCGCTGGGCGGTCCAATGCGTCCTCGCGCAGCGGTGCCCGTGATCTTGTGAGCGGCATTCGCTTGTCGGAGTCCCTGGAAGCCCTCAGTGCCACGTTGGAGTCGCGCGGAATCTGACCCTGACTTGGCTCAAGTTGATCTGTCTACCAGACCTCTCGGTCGACCGTAGTTGGGGTATGAGCGCGTCGCCGGTCGTAGCATTTCCCGAGGCTAGTCCCGCACCGGCGGCGACTACATCGAAGCAGGAGTCTCAGATGCAATCTCAACAGCCTGGCACGGTCCTGACCCTGGGCATCACTCGACGGCCGACAATGCACGACACCTTTCCGGTGAGGCACGAGGAGATCCTTTCGGTGGATCTGTCGTCAATCGAGCGCTTCGGTGCCGCCGAGCTAGCGAAGGCCCGCGTCGACGGTGAACTCCTCGCGGCGTTCCTACGGGATCACCCGGCCGAGGTCACTTCCATCGTGAACGCAGTGTATGAGGGCCGCGTACATGAGGCGCGAGCTACCGCCGAGGCAATTGGCATGACAGAGTCAGAGGCCCAGCGGCGGGGCGGCGGAATGTGGGCCTACATTCTCCTCGCGGCAGGGATGATATATGCCTACGCCGCGTTCTCGGAGCCGAAGTACGTGCCTCCCACCGCATCCCAATAGGGGCTGTCGACTTCTTCGTGACAACATCCGTATCCTCGGCGAATGCTTGGAAGCTGATGCCGGTAAGCCTCTACGGTGCGAAGTGCCTGGCCCACGACAGATCATCTGACGAGGCTTCGAACGGCAAAGAGCGTTGGGAGGAGGAGAACAAATCGCAGGGCAGCACGCCTCCGGTGGCGCTGGTTCGGCGCTACACGTGCTTGAAACGCTGTGGTGTTGTCATCCCTGAAGGAGCGGGGCCGTGTCAAGGGCGTTTTGGGGGGCTGTGGCCGATTGCGGGGCGTGCGTGAGTGGCGTCTCCTGTTTCCCTGATAGCTGCCATGTCCGTGGCGAGCGGCCGGGGGGGTCAAGGACCGGGCGGAGCCCGGCCGCCGTGGCGGCGCCGGAGGCGTCGTTGAGGTGACCGGCCGGGAGCCCGATGATCTGGCGGCGGGGGAACGGGAGCCCGGGGGCGGTGCGGGTTTTTCGGTTGTTCAACTCCGTCCCCATGTCCGGTGTTATCCGGTGCGGGCAGTGCCGCTGGCTGCAGTCATCCCTTCGCGTGGCCCCGGCCGTGGCCGGGGGGCATGGGGCGGTCCGCGTCAGAGGAGGCGGTCTAGGCGGGGTCAATCAAGTGGGCGCTCGCGCCGCCCGGGTGGGGGCGGCGGGCAGACAACTCAGCGATCTCGCGCCTGGCCGCTGGCCGCCGAACGCTGTTCATGCGGCCCTTACCGGCGGCTGGCCGGGGGCCTGGGTTAGGCAGCGGATCTGCCCGTCCCGCATGCCGTAGAACACCAGAGTGAGCAGCCGGCGGGCGGCGGCGACCTTGGCGATGTTGCGGGCTTGCTTGCCGCGGCGGGCGATGATGGCTTGTTTGGCGGCGCCGATCACCGAGTCGCGGGGAATGCGCTGGATCGCCTCGATGACCGCCCAGCGCAGCATCGGCGACCCTTGTTTGGTGACATGCCCGCGGATGATTTTGGTGTCGGACTCGCGGTGGCGGGGGGTGAGCCCGGCCCACGAGCACAGCTGGCCGGCGTTGCTGAACCGGGTGACGTCACCGATCTCGGCGGTGATGACCGCGGCCAGCACCGGGCCGATACCGGGCAGCTGCTGGATCACCTGGTAGCCGCGGTCACCGGCGAGCAGGTCCGCGATCACCTCGGACAGCATGGTGATCTCGGTGGACAGCTCCGCGGTGAGCTGCCGCAGCGAGGCTATCTTCCCGGCATAGGGCTGGGGCAGGCCGAGGCTGTCCAGCCACGCCGCCCCGGCCACCCCGAAGATATCTGAGCAGGTCACCGGGATGCCGAGCTTGGCCAGCACACCGTGGACCTGGTCCTTACAGCTGGTCTGCAAGCTCACGAGTTTGTGCCGGTAGCGCGTCAGCTCCCGTAGTTCCCGCACCCGGGGCGGGGCGATCCATGCCTCGGGCAGGCGGCCCATCCGCAGCAGGTCAGCAAGATCCGCGGCGTCACGCTCGTCGTTCTTGACCCGCCGGTAGCTGAACGCCTTGACCCCCAGCGGGTGCGCCAGGTGCACCTCGGCACCGGCCGCGGCCAGGGTGTCCGCCGCCCAGTACCACCCATACGTTGCCTCCAGGACCACCTTCGGCGACCTTCCCGCCTTGGCGATCTCCCGGCGCAATTCCCGCGGGCTGTTGGTGATCCTCGCCGTCCCGAGCCGCCGGCCGCCCTCGGTCATCCGCACCAGCACCGACCGGCGACGGTGCAGATCGATGCCCACGACCTGCCGGCCGTCATACGCTGTCTCCATTGGGGCCTCCCTATCACCTGGTGGAGACGGATACTTGGCAACTTCCAGCATCCGCCAGGGAGCGGGAGGCCCCGCTCCTTCATCGCATCAAGCTGCAAGGCGCGACCGGTAACTCGCGCCACCACGTTCTGACCACGTCGACACGCCGACAGAGTGCAGCACTTGGAGCAGCAGCAGTCTCGCCTTCGCCTAGCCTTTGATCGTCGGTTCGAACGCTGTCCATGCGTGCATGGCCGCCAATTCATAGTCGTCCCGAAATTCGGGACGAAAGGGTCGTGGGCATCCCAGCACGTGCGCCAGCTCACCTGTTGCTTGTGCATGGTTCGCGGGCTGACCGGTCTGTTGCTCTGAGCGATCGCGAGTGATCTCCACGGGATGATTCGCGCGCTCCTAACGGCCGCCGTCGACAACCGGTCGGGACCGATGACCTGCCATATGCGGCTGGCGAGGGCTGGCAGGCGATCAAGCTGCTTCCGCGCACGGCGACCTGACCATGCCCCACCCTGCCCGAAGGCGCTGTAACGGCGGATGGTACAGCGATCGTTCAGCGGCGTGTCACGAAGGCGACACCCGGTGTGTATCACGGGCGACCCGTGCGCCTCTATGTGAGGTAAGAGGCGGTTCACAGCACTTTAGCCGGGGCCGAGGTGCGCCGCACAGCTGGGGGATCCGTGGTGACAAGCGGAGCGAAAGGCGGTTCTGCCGCCAGCCTGCGACCGAAGCAGACCCCGAGGAGGGGCTCCCGATGAACGGCGAATATGTCGGATTCGTCGCAGACCATGACCCGCTGCACGACTTCCTAAGCAGGATCGTCCGCGAGGACATGAGGCTGCACGAGCCGCGGCCGGCATTCCGCGCCTTCCGGTTGTCTGGCAGCAACGTGGTCTACGCGTACCAGGAGAAGTCCAGCGGGGCGAAGATCATCTGCAAGTTCTACGGGCCGAGGTTCGGGTCGGACCGGGACAAGGCAGTCCGGATGGCACGCCAGGAGTACGAGGGACTCCAGACGCTGCGCCGATACAACCTGGTCGGGTCGCCGCACCATGTAATCCGCCCGTTCGGCTTCAGTCGCGATATCAACGCTGTGCTGGCTGTCGAACACTATGCCGGCGAGGAGTTCAGCCACGCGATCGCGCGCGCGACGCACCAGGGAGACGACGCGCACCTCTACTGGCGACTGAAGGCGCTCGCATACTTCCTCGCCACGCAGCACATTCGCACGGCCAACGGGGCAGGCGTCGATTTCGATCCCGACTGCAAGTACTTCGATAGCGTTGTGAGCAGGCTCAAGAAGGCCAACCGCATCGGAGAGCGGGACATCGACGAACTCTCGTTCTTGCGCGACCGCTGGCGCGACCGGCCGCAGATGTGGTGTGACAAGCAGGTGTTGCTCCACGGCGACGCGACCCCAGCGAACTTCCTGTTCGGGCAAGACATGGACGTCGCCGCGATCGATCTGGAACGCATGAAACGAGGGGACCGGATGTTCGATGTCGGGCGGGTCGCCGGCGAGCTCCAACACGCCTTCATGCGCACCATCGGTGACAGGCGCCGGGCGGAGCCGTTCATCGGGCATTTCCTCTGGGAGTACAGCTGCCACTTCCCCGACCGCCAGCGGACATTCGAGTCGATTAGCGCACGGGCGCCGTACTACATGGCGTTGAACCTGCTGCGGATCGCACGGAACGACTACATTGGCTGGGAATACGGGGGCAGGCTCGTGTCGCGCGCGAAGAAACTGCTCCGAACTGCCTGAGCGGCTCGCGGTAGGCGAATCATCGAACAGACAGGGTGACATTCGAACCGCCCGCCGACGGCCGAGCGAACCGACTTAACTGGTTGGTCGGCTCCACCGCGAGACTGAGGAAGGGGCAGGTGTCGAGCTCGCCCGCGGCTGGATCGATGTGCCGATGCGGCGACCAGCCGCGCCAGCCTCTTCGTATCATGAGCCTGCCCAGGTTCCCCAGACCCCAACAACTTCGCGCTTCGCGTTGTCGAGCAAGGAGTGCTGACGGCAAGCATGGACATCAAAGCGGTTGCCTTCGACGTGAACGGCACCCTAGTCCAGATCCTGACCGATGATGGCATGGATCAGATCTTCCGGTCAGCGGCACACTTCCTGTCCTACCAGGGCATAGACCTCCGCCGAGACCAGGTCCGGGATCTCTATTTCCAGATCATGAAGGAGCAGCAGCGGAGCAGCACGGAAAGGTATCCCGAATTCGACGCCGTCGGCATCTGGCGCCGCATCATCGATGGGCACCAGACCGACTTCACCCGGAGCTTGCCCGCCGAGAAACTCGAGCAGATGCCACTGTTCCTGGCGGAGATGACCCGCGGCATCTCGCGCCATCGGCTCAGTCTCTTCCCGCACGTGCGCGAAGTGCTCGATGTGCTGCGTGAGCGCTATTCACTTGCCGTGGTCACCGATGCACAGAGCGCGTACGCTCGCAGCGAACTGTACAAGGTCGGTCTGCTCGACTACTTCGACCCGATCATCGTTTCCGGCGACCACGGGTACCGCAAGCCCGACCGGCGGCTCTTTCAGCTAGCACTCGACGGGATGACGGTGGCAGCCGAGAACGCGCTGTACGTCGGCAACGACATGCACTGCGACATCTTCGGAGCCCGGGAGGTCGGCATGACGACCGTGATGTTCGACTCCCAACAGGGAACGAAGGTTTATCTCGATTGCGTGCCCGACTACACGATCACCGACTTCCGCGACCTCTTGACAATCCTTGACTGCCCGACCCCGAGTGGCTCCCCGGTCATCGCTCAACGGCCAGGCGGACACCTTGCCGAATAAGTCGGAGTTCGGCGCGGGCGCCGTCGGACAAGGCAAGGCACCACCCGATAGATCCGGCCACAACCCGTCTCTCTCGTCCCGGTCGCGGAACGCGAGGGTGAGTCCGGCCTCTTGCGCAGCCGTGGCCCGCTGGCCGACTCCGACTTCCAGTTTCTGCACGGGACGCACGACCTGCCGCGGGAGCTCGTCCGCATGCTGCTCACGGAGATCGGCTGAGGCCCTGGCGATCGTCGTCGCTCGGGCGGCCGCCCAGCGCCGCCGACCCTACCGCCGCGACAACGTGGACCCCGGGAGTCACTGAGACTTATTTGCCGAGCGTGCCGTGCTAACTCACAGGTAACACCCCGGCAAGTCCAGTCGCCGACCATCGAGATGACGGCAGCACAGGGTTGTCGACCCAGGGGGGAAAATGGCAGACATCCAGTTCCCGAGCCCGCTGAACGTGACCGTGAAGGACAACAACGGCGCGCCGTCGAGCGTGCTGGAGGCCGACACCGACTTCACCATCCACGCGAAGTGGAGCATCGACAGGTACTCCGCTGCCGCGCTCAGCGGAAAGTGGGAGCTCGCTGCGTACGTCGAGTCCATCGGCCAAGGCCCGGAGAAGCAGATCGGGCTGACCGCAGTGGTTCCGCTCAACGGTGGCACCAACTACAGCGCAACCATCAAGGTGCCGGCGGGCTCGTTGCCGGACGATCCGGCGCCGCCCACGTCGGGCGTCTACAAGCTGGTGACGGTGCTCCTGCTGCGTGGGCCGTTCGGCAAGGTCAGCGACGTCGCGGGCTTCGTCGAGGGGCCGCCCATGGTTGATCCCGCTGAGCAGGCGTGCCCCCGATGTAGCGGTCGGGCAGTGTCCGTCCGGTCGACTGCGAGATCGCACCCCGGCTTGGCGTCGACCGATCAGCTCTACTTCGCCAGCGGCTCAAGAACGGTTATGTCTTCCCGCAGACCACCGCAACCTGGTGGACCTCCAACGCGCGGTGCGCGTGCTGCGCATCGGCTGACGGCACACAGGAAGGATCGGGTGGCGACCTCCGTCCGGAGGTAGCCACCGGCCTTCATGTCTGGCGGACGACAGGCCGATCGAGCACAGCCCGGATCAAGATCCCGAACTGTCCCTGCTGCGGGTGAATCGGCTTGACCACGGCTCGGTCACCTCGCGCATCGTCGTCTCCTCGTAGGACGTCGGCCAGGCCGGCGCGGAGCTGCTCCACCCGCTCGTCGCTGAGTTGCACGGTCAGGTGCCGACCTACGCAGTGCGGATCTGACGGGCGCGGATCCGACCGGCGCGTGCTATGACGGCAGAACGACCGGGCCGGTCGGGTTCACCCCACCAGACCCGCCACGCTGTGCCCACTGGCGCAAGTGTGAACCGTCACGGGTAGGATGCCGCTCCGCAACTGCTGATCATCGCGTTCATCGACGACATGCGCAGCCACGGTCACGCGGTCGAGTCGACCCGCCGCATCCTGCGCGAGCAGGGCTGCCCGGTCGCCGCGCGCACCTACCGGTGCTGGAAGCATCGGTAACCGGCCTACGACATGGGGCGGCAGGAATCCCGCCGGTCCACCTGCACGGTCATCCGATGTGACGAGATCATCAGCCGGCGGCCGGAGT
>JBKPTD010000069.1:0-6375 GCA_046735375.1 Actinomycetota bacterium
TGTGATGTCTCGGGACATGCCGGACGGCCGAACCCAATAGTGGTGGGTTCGGCCGTCTGTTGTTCAGCGGGTGGGGCCGGGTGGCCGTCCGGTGCCGTGGTAGCGCTTGGACGGGTTGAGGGCGAGCTCGCGGAGGAGCTGTCCGGTGGCGGCGTCGATGACGCGGATGTCGCGGTCTTGGACGAGGACGATGACGCGGGTTCGGGCGTGGGTTCGGCCGATGCCGATGGAGTAGAGCCTGCCCTGATACCGGAGGGTGATCTTGCCGGTCTTGTCGACCCGGTCGTGGCGGACGCGGTCGTGGGTGTCGTCGCTGCGGTCGCCGGGGGTGGTCTTGGGTCGGCTGGTGTAGATGGTGACCGGGGTGGCCCGATGCGGCAGGGACCGGTGCGGACGTCGGTGGTTGTACTCGGTGAGGAAGGCGTCGATGAGTGCCTGGAGGTCGGCGATGGTGGCCGGCTGGGCCGGTTGTGCGGTCAGCCACTTCTTCATCGTCTGCTGGAATCTCTCCACTTTGCCGCAGGTGGTCGGGTGGTTGGGGGGGGAGTTCTTCTGGGTCACGCCGAGTTTGCGGAGCTCGTGCTCGTACCCGTTGCGGGTGCCAGCGCCACGTTGTCCTCCGGAGCGGCGGGTGGTGAACACCATGCCGTTGTCGGTCAACGTGGAGGCCGGAATACCGTGCTGGGCAGCGGCTTTGCGGAACTCGGTGAGCACGATCGGGCCGGTGACCCGGACGTGGGCGGTCACCCGCAGGGCGTAGCGGGAGCAGTCATCCAGCCAGGACAGGACCTCGCTGTCGGAGCCGGGGCGGCCGTCGGGGCGGGTGAGCCGGTAGTGGGTGAAGTCGGCCTGCCAGCACTCGTTGGGCATCGATGCTTCGAACCGGATGAACGAGGACTTGGGGCGCTTGTTCGGCTCCGGGATGACCAGCCCGGTGCGGGTCAGATGCCGGGCGACGGTTGCCCGGGAGACGGTGATCTCGTAGTGGTGGGCCAAGTGCCACACGATGGTGTCCGGGCCGGCATCCAGACCGGTCGCGGACAGCTTCTCGCGCAGCTCGACGATAAGGTCCAGCACCCTCGCAGCGGTCGCGTTGGGGTTGGACCTCGGCCGCCGCGAGCGGGGCTGAAAGACCGCCTCCCCCTCGCGGCGGTAGCGGGCGAGCAGCTCATACAGCCAAGACTTGGACACGCCATAGGCGCCGGCGACTTCACGGACAGGACGCTTCTCGACCACCACAGCGGTGATCAGCAAACGGGTAAGGGACATGCCCCGCAGGCTGGAAGTCCGCCACGGCCCAGTCCGGGATCTCCGAAGACATCAGTCCGGCGCGTCGTGAGACACCGGTCCGGGATGTCCTGAACCACAACACCGCCACCCCAACCCCGCCACCCCGACCCAGGTCAAACGCCTATTGCGATCTTTCTGAGTGATCGTTTACGGCCCCGTGCAGCAGTAGTCGTGATCTCAGTTCACGGCGAACCCTTTGGGCGCATCACGGGGCTCTTCGGAACGGACGTATGCACACGTCCAACGTGATCGCGACCTGGCTGTGACTCGTGATCCGCACGGCTATGCGATGGTGAACGTCGAACGCGGCCAGCATGCGCAGGTGTATCGCGCGTCATGAACGCGAATGGGTCCCCCTGCGGCTCGAGTCCTTGCCGGTGCACTCGCTGAAACCCGAGTTGGGCCAACTTCGGGGCCCGATCGAGCTTGCAGGTCGCTGACCAGCGGGTTTGTGGGCTCTACGCCACCAAGCGTGGACGGCGGCTTCTGATTCGTGGCGTAGGGGGAGTCTGCCAGTTGACGCCGCAGTGCAGCAGCAGCCGTAGTCGGTAGTTTTCGAAGTTGCGGTAGCCGTGGCCGATGCGGCGGGTCCGTCACGCGGGTCGTAGTGCCTGCATGCGTCGCTCTTCGGGAGGGCCGTGAAATTGGTCCTGGCCAAGCCCGCTCGTCGGCTGTGTTGCGCCAGGCGCTGCCGCCTGTCCGCTCACCGTCAAGGTCCGGATCGGGACGGTGGAGCCTGCAGCGAAACGGTCCGGTTGGCACTATCGACGACCACGCGCCATCGGCCGTCGGCGTCGGACTTCCAGACCGTGACGTCGTTGAAGACGATGGTGGTCGGCGGATCATCAGCGGCTGGAATCTCCAGGGTGACGGTGCTCACCACATAGCCGAGGTCGCCCGACCGTTCCATGTGTTGCACGTTGATGGTCCGTTTCATGCCCGCACGCTGGGCTGCCTGGCAGGCGGCGTTCCAGAACTCCTGGATGGCGTGGCGTCCCCGTACCGCCTCACTGTCGGGTGCCATAATCATCGCGTCCGGCGTGTAGAAAGAGGTCATGGTCGCGGCGTCGCCCCGGTAGAACAACTCCTCGAACGCTCGGGCGAATCGGTCGACTTCATGCCGGTCAAAGGTTGCCAGGGCCATCCGTGAGCCTCCTCTGTTGTTGTTGGCGCTGCCCGCTGTGCCGCCGGGCCAGCCATCGGCAGTGGGCTTGCCAATCCGGTACAGTGTAGCAGACTTTCGATACAGCGTATCACCCGGCGGGACAGCCTAGCATCAGCGCATGCCACGCAGCCCATCACCTCGCCCAGACCCAGCACCTGCCGCCGCCAAGCAGCCCGACCACGCCGACCAGCGGAGACCCAGGCCCGTGCTGATCTGGATCCGGCCGACGCCCGAGCAGCCAAAGCGACCGACCCGAGACGACATCGTGGCCGCCGCGATCGGCCTCGCCGACGCCGAGGGCCTGCAGGCGGTCTCCATCCGCCGGGTCGCCGCCGCGCTGCGCACGCGCCCGATGGGCCTGTACTCTCACATCGCCCGCAAGGACGACCTGCTCGACCTGATGCTCGATCGGGTCCTCGGCGAGGTGCTCGTGGACGAGCTACCCAACGACTGGCGCGAGGCGCTGCGGGCAATCGCCCAACACACCCGCGCGACCGCCCGCCGCCATCCCTGGATCATCGGCGCCCTCGGCCAGCGTCCCACCATCGGCCCAAACGGCATGCGCCACCGCGAGCAGTCGCTTGCTGCTGTCGGCAACCTCGACATCGATCTGTTCCGCAAGGGCGCGCTGCTGGAGGCCGTCGACGCCTACACCATCGGCCACGTCACCATGGAGCTGGCCGAGCGCGAGACCCAGCGACGCGACCGTCTCAGCGACCCCCAGTGGCGAACCGCCATGCAGGCCTATCTCCAGCGCCTGCTCGACAGCGGCGACTTCCCGCACCTAGCCGACCTTGGCCTGGACGCAGGGCTTTCCGCAGCCGACCACCAGCGGCTGTTCGACGCCGGCCTGAACTGGCTGCTGACGGGCTTCACCACCACGCTGGCCGACGACGGCTAAGACCAGCACCCCCCGGCCTACCAGGCGATGCTGGAGATCGGCCCGGCCCAGAAGACCATCTTCGTCGCCCGCTACCTGCGCGACCGCAGCCTGCAGCGGGAGATCGAAGAGGGCTTGAACGTGAGACGACAGCGGAACGCGCCGAGCACCGCGCGATCGGCTCCTATGACCTCCGCGAGCGCAAGCGCACCGAACCCGGCGCCTGATCCAAACGGAAGCCCTGCGCCCTGTTCACCTCGAAGGGATACACGCAGACAACCGTGGAACAGATGCGGGAGCGCTACCTCGAAGAACAGACCAACGGCGTCGCGGGGCTGGCCTCGCTGTTCGCAGGCAAGCGACGTGCCCCACCCCGGCGGGCTACGCATTGTGGGTCATCGGCTCGTCCCTGCTTGCCGCCGTCTACGTCGCCCTCCACCTCTGGCAGCGCGACGGCGGCACCAACGACATGCTCGCCCTCCTCGACCACGCAACGACACCTCGCCGACGGCGTGCGCGAACTGGAACTCGGCTCCTCTGGGCATAGGCAGACCACATACAGAACCATCCTGGCGGGCATGGAGGCGGTGGTCTGGCCCTCGCGTAGACGGCACAGTCTCCATCATTTCCAGAGACAGGTTTGCAGTCGGCGGAGTCCTCCCTCGATCAGCTGGAGCCATTGGCTCCCTGTCCGCTGCCGCCACGCGGCCCAACAGATCGGGCTCGCTAGCTGTCGTGGAGGGCCTTATGGATGGTCTCGGCGAAAGGCTCGGGATGGGTTGCGAAGCCTTGATGATCGCCTGGGAAGGTGACCGCGGCGGTGTCGAGGCGCTCGGCCAGCGCGAGCGCGGCCCGGTGCGCCATCTGTCCCTGCGATGCCTCCCCGGCGCCGAGGACGATGCGGGCTGAAGCCGCCTGCAGCCCGGCAACGTCGGGGGTGTGCTCGATGGTGGTCGGCAGCATGTGGGCGAGGAAGAACTGGGAGTTGGCCTGCATCCGGGCCATCCCCTCCAAGACCTCGGGGGGCAGCTGCGACATGTCCGGCATCGGCGGCGGGGGGGCCGCGTGGCCGGGCGCGTCGGCATCGTCCTTAGCCGACTGCGGGCTGCCGGTGCGTACCGCCATGGTGATGAACTGCTGCATCGCCGGCCCGGCCCCGTCGCGGCGGTAGGTATCGACCACGGATTGGAACGCTGCCCGCCACGCGGCACCGTCGGGCAGCAGATTCATCGCCGGTGGCTCGTGCGCGACCAGCGTATCCACCCGGCCCGTGTACGGTCCGTCCCGACCAGCTCGAACGGGCCCATCGCGCTGGTACCGCCGGCGGCGGATCCTGTCGCCGAGTGTGCCCATGGCGATGAGGAACCCGGCAAGTATGAACCCGTAGATGTCGGTGATCCACAGCAACTGCGCACGGCTCGGCTGCAGGTCTGCGCTCAGCGACGGTACGGCCAGGTGCAGCACCCTCAGGTCCATGGCATAGAGCACGCAGGCGAGGGCGAGCACCGCCAACCCGATCCATTCCCGCGGCCCGGCAGGTTGGACGGCAGGGGTCGTCATCTCAGCTTGATGATCGGTGGGATCCATCAGTGCTTAATCGTCTTCCTCTGGCTGCTCGCATCACCCGTGGCTGGAGCAGCGACAGGTCCTGGACTCCCGGCGGCCCGACCGGGGGCGTCCTTCGAGACGGCCAGACCGCACTACTAATACGCAGTGCCGCCGGGAGGGCCTCCTCACCGCGCCCATCCCATATGGGTATCTCTTCCGGTCACGGGTTACTCAGTACGGCGCCCGCTGATGTCGTAGGGGATGTTCACGCTTTCGTCGGCGCCGGGGTTAGGGCGCCAGCCGCCCGAGAAGGTGCCGTCCTCCCGCCAGGATCCGGTGAAGGTCGCATCCAGCGGCGCGTACGTCACCGTGATAGTCACGCTGTCGTCGCGGACGTCCCATCGGTACGGCAGCGGCGTCGGCGAGAAGCCGGAGAACACGGTCGAGGGGAAGGTGTCCGTCTCCGGGTCGTAACCGATCAGCTCCAGAGCGTCGATCGGCTGGCCCATGAAGTCGAACCGCGCGCGCTGCTCGAGGAAAAAGCCGCCCGGTATCCAGCGGAACGTCGTCTCACCTTTGATGTTCTTCTGGTCGGAGCCCACCAGGTTTCCTTCCATGGTCCAGGTGCCGACCAGGCGGTCCAGGCGCCTCAACGCCGGGTCTGGCTGCGGAGGACTCTGGTTGTCGGACATGACCGCTCCCTCCTTGTGTCATGGTCACCTCTTTCTAACTCGGCGAGTGGGTGACTCCGATGAATTCGCTCGTGCCTGAAGGATCCGCAAGGACGGGCTGGCCGGCTGGCTGGACGACGGGCGGTGTGCGACGACGTGATCGGCACGCGAGCGGGATGGTTGACCCCAGCCACGACTCATCCCGGAGACCAAGCGGACGAGATTGTCGAAGGAGCCCTGGCAACCCTCGCGATGGGACTCTTGAGTCTCTCGTCGACCAATCCGTGGTTGGTCATCATCACCGTGGTCCTCCATCGGGGTGCTCGGTGAAGTCGATCTCGACGAGTTGGACGCGCTCGGCCAACCGCCTCGACCGGTCCGCCGGGTCGTCGACCAAGAATCTCGGCTTCGGCGTCGGAGCAGGAGCCGTCGTGCCCGATCAACCCAGCCGCCTCGCGGCGGCGCCGAAGTAGACGCCGACGAATACAGCGACGCCGACGCGCGACCAACTCGGTGGGCCGTTTGACTTCCGCCCTATCGCCGATGCGCTCGCCGAGCGCGGGCGGGTGGTGGCACGGCGGGCGTACGCCGACTGGTCGCATTTCGACGAGGATCGCCGGGCCCTGACCCGGTTCCATGTCGAGCTGATCGAGATACCGCAACGCATGGGCACCTCCCGAAAGAACGCCGCTGACATCAAGATGGCCGTCGACGCCATGGAGATGGCCTTCGAGCGCGACTACATCTCGACGTTCGTGCTCTGCACCGGCGACAGCGACTTCACACCACTGGTCCACAAGCTTCGCGAGCTCAACAAGCGC
>JBKPTD010000070.1:0-8601 GCA_046735375.1 Actinomycetota bacterium
ACCGGCGAGTCATCGGCACCGGAAAGGTCCAAACCGGTCAGCCACGGCGGCGGCCCATCCCAGCCAGGGCCATCGACGTCGGGGCCATCCCAGGCGGCGTGCTCGAGGTCCGGCCCGCCGCCGTCGGGGAACCCGGCTGCGGGCGCGTCCAGGCCAGCACCAGACAGGTCGCGGTCGGGGTCTGGGGCCGGCATTGGAACCGGCCCCGGTGTCTCGTCGCTCCCCGCAGACTCGAACATACATTCGATTGTAGTGGATCAAGCGCGTCACCACCCGTGACATGCCGAAACTGTGGACAGAAGCTTCGTGGGGCGGCGATCAGTCGCGCGAAGGGCAAGCTGATGTTGCCGCTCGAGACAGCGGTTGGCGGAGTTGGCGGTGTCGGCTGGTTACACGACAGCGGCAATGGTGGAGGCCTGGCAAGGCCGCGAGCCCGGTTCGGGAGCCCTGCGCGCGACCGAAGTATCCAGGAGCCAGCGGGATCGACTGGTTGCTACCCGGTTACGGAGCCCTGCGCGCGACTGAGATATCCAGCGGCCAGCGGGATCGACTGGTTACTAGACGTAGCGCTCGAGGATGGACGACTCGGCCAGCCGTGACAGGCCCTCCCGAACGGAGTGGGCGCGTGCCTCGCCGACCCCCTCGACCGCGAGCAGGTCGTCGACGCTTGCCGCAAGAAGCTTCTGCAGGTTGCCGAAATGCTCGACAAGGCGGTCGACGACGGTCGTGGGCAGCCTCGGAACCTTCGCCAGCAGCCGATAACCCCGAGGGCTCACCGCTGCATCGAGCCCATCCGCCCAGCCGCCGAAGCCAAGTGCGCGAGCGACGGTCGCCACATCGAGCAATTCATTGGCGCTAAGCGCGTCGAGGTCCGCGAGCACGACCGCGGAGCTGGGCTGCCTCCTGCCACCCTGCGGCAGGTAGTCACGAACGATCAGCTCCCGGTCAGGCTCGACACCGGCGATCAGCTCGTCCAGCTGAAGGGTGAGGAGACGGCCGTCCGTGCCCAGCTCGACGACATAGCCCTGAATCTCCCTGGCAATCCTGCGCACCATCTCCAGGCGCTGGGACACCGCAGCTACGTCGCGGACAGTGACGAGATCCTCGATCTCCAGGGCGGACAGGGTCCCTGAGACTTCGTCAAGGCGCAGGCGGTAGCGCTCAAGGGTCGCGAGCGCCTGGTTGGCCCGAGAGAGGATCGCCGCGGAGTCCTCGAGCACGTGCCGGCCGCCATCGACGTAAAGCGCGATCAACCGCATGGACTGGCTGACCGAGATGACCGGCAGCCCGGTTTGCTTGTTGATGCGTTCGGCCGTTCGGTGCCGGGTGCCTGACTCGTCGGTCGGGATGGTGGGGTCGGGCATCATGTGCACCGCGGCCCGGACGATACGGGTGCATTCGTGGTCCAGGATGATGGCCCCGTCCATCTTCGCCAGCTCACGCAGGCGCGTCGCCGAGAACTCGACATCGAGGATGAAGCCGCCGGTGCACATGCTCTCGATCGCATGGTCCTGGCCGATTATGATCAACGCGCCCGTGTTCCCGCGCAGGATTCGCTCCAGGCCTTCGCGCAGTGGTGTGCCGGGCGCGACGTTGGCCAAGGTATGCCGCAGATGGGTGTCGTTGCCCGGACTTCTGTCGGACCGGTTGCTTGCCGCCACAGATCCCCCGCGATCGTTGGTGGTTCGGAAAGATCAGGCGGTGAGTCTATCGGGCCCACGAAAGCGATCACGAAGCGCTCAGAGTCAACCACGAAGTGCAACCAACCGGCTTCTCGCGTCAGTGGCCCGTCGCTATTGGAGTGGACGGAGCGCACGGAGCGCGACAGCAAGGTCGGGCGCCTCACGAACGATCATGCCGTTGGGAATCAGACCCGGCTCAGGCGGGACCACGGCGTGGGTGTAGCCGAGCCTGGCCGCCTCCGCGAGCCGGCGTTCGACACTCGACACCCGGCGGATCTCGCCGGCCAGACCGACCTCGCCGATGGCCACCAGCCGTGGGAAGACAGGCGTGTTGGTCGCCGAACTGGCGACGGCGAGCGCAATCGCAAGATCGGCTGCCGGCTCGGTCACCCTCGCCCCGCCGACGGTTGCGGAATAGACCTCACGATCGATCAGCCGCACACCGGCGCGCCGCTCGAGGACCGCCAGCACCATCGCGACCCGACTGGAGTCCAATCCAGACGTCGCGCGCCGCGGCGTCGCCATGGTAGAGCCGGCGACCAGGGCCTGTACCTCGGTGAGCAATGGCCGGCGGCCCTCCACAGTGACCGTGATGGATGTGCCAGGCACCGGCGAAGCGTGTCGTGACAGGAAGAGGCTGGTCGGATCGGCGAGCGACATGATCCCTGCATCCGAGAGATCGAAGCAGCCCACCTCGTCGCTCGGACCGAAGCGATTCTTCACTGCTCGTACCATGCGCAGTGGTGAATGCCGGTCTCCCTCGAAATAGAGCACGATGTCGACGAGATGCTCGAGCAGCCGCGGTCCGGCAATCGAACCGTCCTTGGTCACATGGCCGACGATGACCGTGGCAATGCCCCGCTCCTTCGCGACCCTGATGAGAGCGGCTGCCACCTCGCGTACCTGGGTGACGCCCCCCGCGGTGCCGTCGACCTCGGTCGAGGAGATCGTCTGCACCGAATCGACCACCAGAAGCGTCGGCTTGATCTCGTCGATGTGCGCAAGGACCGCGCCGAGGTCGATCTCGGCGGCGAGGAAGAGGTGCTCCGACAAGGCGCCAGTCCGGCCGGCCCGCAGGCGTACCTGGGCGGCGGACTCCTCGGCCGTGACGTACAGCGCGCGGTTTTCATCCGACGCCCACCGGGCCGCTACCTCGAGGAGCAAGGTGGACTTGCCAACGCCCGGTTCTCCGGCAAGGAGGGCGACTGCGCCGGGAACGAAACCGCCGCCAAGGACTCGGTCGAGCTCGTCGACATCGGTCGGCCGCAGCGTCGCCGCTGCCGCGTCGACCGTTGCGATCGGCACCGCAGGCGCCGACACCACGCCGGCCCGTACCGTCCTAGGGCTAGGGCTGCCGGTCTCCTCGACCGTCCCCCACGCTTGGCATTCGCCGCACCGGCCGACCCATCTGTGGCTCTGCCAGCCGCACTCGGTGCAGCGGAAGGCAGGACCGTCACGCCGGCTCGCCCGGCTCGTACTGCTCCCCATGGCGGCTCAGGCTATGGCCGGCCACTGACAAAATCCGGCGCCTAGTCGGCGGGATGGGGCGCGAGGGGGATCGTGCTCGCCTCGTAGTCCTCGCAGAGCCTGAGGAGCTCGTCGTAGGCCTTCGGACCCATCAAGGCCGTCAGCTCGGGAGCGTAAGAGCGATAGACCGGCTCGCGGCCGATATGGGCTTCGGTCGCCCCAGTGCACCACCAGACGAAGTCATGTCCACCCGGTCCCCAGGCGCGCCGGTCGTACTCCCCGATGGTGACCTCGAGGTACTTGGTGTCATCGGGACGCTCCACCCATCGGTACGTCCTGCGGACCGGCAGCTGCCAGCACACGTCGGGCTTGGACTCGAGCGGGTGAGCGCCCACCCGTTCAGCGAGGACGTGCAAGGCACAGCCTGCGCCTGCCGAGAATCCAGGCCGGTTGAGGAAGATGCATGCGTCGTCCACGACGCGGGTCTTCCGCGCGCCGTCCTCGTCCTTCTCGAAAATCCCGTGGGCAAGACCCTCAGCGCGATACTGCCAATCCCTGTCGGTCAGCCGTTTGGCCCACTTGCGCACGCGCCGTTCGTCATCCCGGTCGGAGAAATGCGCACCGTGCGAGCAACATCCATCGTCGGGCCGACCAGGCAGGATGCCCCGGCAGCCGCGGCCGAAGATACAAGCCCACCGTGAGGTCAGCCAGGTGAGATCGCAGCGGTAGACCTGGGCGGGATCCGCCGGGTCGGTGAACTCGACCCAGGCCCGCGGAAAGTCCAGCGGCACTTCAGCCATGCCCCCAGCGTAAGGCGGCGTGTGCAGGCGATTGATACGCCGCCCAGCCGCGACACGGTGTTTCGTCGCTCGGCCGGGCTCGCTGGTGTTTGCCTATGCCGTCCAGCCACGCCGGAAGAGAGCGCTCGCTCGACCCGCACCACTCGCGACCTCTTACTCTGGACTCCGTGGACATGACCTCCGGCGTCGCTCGCACGCATATCACCCAGGATGGCGGGCGAATCCGTGTTGCCATGTCGACTGCGTCGACCTATCCAGAGTCGACCGCTCGTGCATTCGAGATCGCCGCGAGGCTGGGATTCGACGGCATCGAGATCATGGTGACCACCGACCCGGTGAGCCAGGACCCGGAGGCGCTGCGTCGACTGGCAGACCACTACGAGATCCCGATCACGTCGATCCATGCGCCCTGCTTGCTGATAACGCAGCGGGTGTGGACCACCGATCCATGGGCGAAGCTTGCGCGAGCGCGCGAGGTCGCCGAGGCGGTAGGGGCCGAGACCGTGGTCACGCATCCACCGTTTCGATGGCAGCGCGAGTACGCCAACGACTTCGAGGCCGGTCTCGCCCAGATGGCGGAGGAGACCGCCGTGAGATTCGCCGTCGAGAACATGTTTCCGTGGCGGGCTCGCGGCCGTGAGATCGCCGCCTACCTACCGGATTGGAACGTGGCGAACGGCGACTACGGCCACACGACGCTCGACCTTTCGCACACCTCCACCTCACAGATCGACGCGCTCGCGCTCGCCGACAAGCTCGGCGATCGGCTGGCGCACGTCCACCTCGCCGACGGGTCGGGCTCCGCACGGGACGAGCATCTCGTCCCAGGCCGCGGTAGCCAGCCCTGCGCGGCGTTGCTGGGCAAGCTCGTCGCCGACGACTACTCAGGGACCGTTGCCATCGAGATCAGTACGCGCCGCGCGCCCACCCCCGAGGCCCGTGAGCTCGACCTCCTCGAAGCGCTCTCCTTCGCCCGGCTGCACCTGAGCCCCGCGCCGGTGACGTGACCGGAAGAGAGAGACCACGGCTCACCTCGCGATCGGGCCCTCGCCGTCTGGTGAACGACCATTAGCCGAACTGCGCGGTGTCGACATCAGCGGGAGCGTGGTCTATCCGAGTCTGACTCCGCGAGCGTGGAGCCATCTGAGATGGCTCCCGTGAGGTAGTGCTGGATCACCGGTCCCACCGTCGCGACAAGTTCTGCCGGGGTGGCGGCGGTGAGGCCTGGCACCTTCAGGAGGTAACGCGCCAGCAGCAGACCAGCGAGGTGGCAGCCGATGAGCGCCGCTCGAAGCTCCCGTCGGTCCTCCGCCACGGCGCTCCCGACTGCCGCAAGCACGAACGTGCGATGCGTATCCCGCAACAGCTCGGCAGCATGTTCATGGGACAGCCCAGTGCGCAGCATCGCCGCCATCTGCTCGCGGACCTCGAGGTGGGTCTCCCAAACATCGATCACTCGTCGTACGAGTTCCTCGCCGGCATTGTCGGGATCCTCGAAGGCGCCGGTGAGGAGCTGGGCCGCTGCCGCTGGCGGCGTGAGCGTGGCGGCGAGCAGACCGTCCTTGTTGCCGTAGTAGTGGTGGATCAATGCTGGGTCTACGCCGGCCCGCGCGGCCACGGCCCGCATGGTCGTCCTGTCGAACCCGACTTCGGAGAACAGCTCTCGCGCAGCGGCGAGCACGAGAGAGCGGTTGTCTGTGCTGCCAGCGCGGGGTCGGCCGCGACCACGCACTAAGCGGCCTCCGATTCGCGAGCGAGCACGAGCATCCGTTCTTCGATGGTGGCCGGCACCGGCTCGATGTTGGCTTCAATCCCGGCGGCGGCAAGTATCCGTCTCAGTTCCGCGGGTTCGGTGTCGGCCACTCGGATGGCGCGCCCGACGAGCACGACCGGCGCGTCGGCGGCATTCAGTGCCGCGAAAGCCTTCGCCCAGTCATCGGTGCGTACGGCGAGGGCGGTTGTCGAGCCGACGATGTCGGACTCACTCCCCTCGGCGACCACGCGCCCGTTGGACATGAGCAGCAGACGGTCACACTGCTGCGCCTCTTGCATGTAGTGCGTGGTCACCAGGACGCCGATCCCCCGGTCAGACTGGCCGCGGATCGTGTCCCACAAGGATGCGCGGGCAAGGGCGTCCACACCTGATGTGGGTTCATCGAGCAAGAGCAGCTCGGGCGAATGCGACAAGGCGGCGATGAATGCGGCCTGCCGTTGGATGCCCAGCGGCAGATCCTGGACGAGGGCGCGGGAGTACGGTTCCATCTCGGCCGGCAGATGGGGCACGTCGGCGCCGTAGCACCGGGCGATGAAGGTGAGGTTCTCGAGCACGGTCAGGTCGCGGTAGAGCCCGAGATTCTGTGGTACGTAACCCAGCCGGCGGCGGTGCTCGAGGTCCGGCGGCCCGCCGAGCAGTTCCACCTGCCCGGCATCGGTCGCCAACAGACCAAGCAGCATGCGAATCAGCGTCGTTTTCCCAGCCCCGTTGGCGCCGAGCAGTCCAACGACCTCGCCCGGCCGCACCTGCATCGACACGTGGTCCACTGCAGTGAATCTGCCGAAGCGGTGGGTGACCGCGTCGGCGCGTACGAGAACGCCGGTCATGACAGCGGCCCGGCAGCACGTCGGAGCAACGACAAGGCGATGATGATGTCCTCCAGATCGGGTTGGACGATCGTCGCGTCCGGCGGCGGATCGGCGTCGGGCCAATATTCGCGGCGGTCCCGCCCCCTCCGCCATGACCACTCGGCCCGGACAGGCTGGTCGCTCCGGGTGATCGCGCCGGTGAAGCCGGCGCGGACCTCGTCGTAGGAACCCTGGACCAGCACCCGACCACCATCAAGGACGACGAGGTGGGCGGCGCGCTCGGCCTCGTCGAGGTACGTGGTGGACATGATCACGGCGGTACCAGTCGCGGCAGCTTCGGACACGAGCCGCCAGAGGTCGATGCGGCTGACAGGATCTACGCCCGTGCTTGGCTCATCCAGAACGAGCAACGAGGGCTCGTGCACGATCGCCATGCTGAATCCGAGTTTGCGCCGCATCCCGCCGGACAGCTGCGAGGCCAACCGGTCTGCGGCGCCGGTGAGCTTCGCCCGTTCCAGCAGTTCCGCGCGACGTACGGCGAGTGCTTCACCTTTCAAGCCGTAAATACCGCCGACGAAGTCGATGTTCTGCGTCACGCTCAGCGCGGCCCACGAGCCGGACGAGGCCGGCAGGTAGCCAAGATCCTGCTTGGGTGGGGCCTGCACAGCGCCCGTGTCCAGCGGCACCTCGCCAGTGAGCGCACGCAACAGCGTGGATTTGCCGGCGCCATCGCCGCCGACCACCGCGACAACCATCCCCCTGGGCACGTCGACGGTCACGTCATCCAGCGCGACGGTGTCACTGAAGCGCGCAGTGGCCGAGCGGACCCCGAATGTCACCGGGCGCTCGCTGCCCCGGCCGCAACCGGCTCGATGCTGTCCGCCTCGGCGCGGCCTCCGGGGGCAAGGTCTCGGCGGAACCGCAACGTCGCACCGGTGAACACCACGACGGCCATCACCGTCAGGATCACGTACGCGTACCAGAGAGAGGCGAGCGATGCACCCCGCAGCAAGATCCCTTGCGACATGACGACGAAGTACGTCAGCGGCAGCAAGTAGCCGATCCAGCGCACACCGGCTGCCATCGCATCCAAGGGGAAGATCATCCCCGACAGCAGGATCTGCGGGAGCAGCAGGAGAAGCGCGGTCTGGATCGCCTGGCCGGCAGTGTGCGACACCGTCGAGATGAGGACGCCAAGACCGAGCACGACGAACAGGAAGATCCCAGCACCCAAGGCGAACGCGGCCGGGTTGCCGTTGAACGGCACACCGAACAGCATTATCCCAAGCAACGTGACGATGAGCATGTCCAGGGACGCGAGCAGGAAATACGGCGTGATCTTCCCGAGGATCACCGAACTCGGCTTGATCGGCATCACCGCGAGCTGCTCTAGCGTGCCGGTCTCACGCTCCCGGACCAGCCCGATGCTGGTGATGATGACGCCGATGAAAGTGAGGATGAGCCCGATGATCGCCGGCACCATCACCCATGACGTCTTCAGTTCCGGGTTGTACAGCACCTCCGTCTGAACGCTCTCGCCGGCCTTGTTCAGAGCGGACACGATCGACTGCGCCGCGAACAGGTTCGACCCGTCGACGAGGGCCCGCGTTGGCGTCTGCCCGGAGACAAACGCCACGTCCACCTTGTTGTCCTGCAGCAGAGCCTCGGCATCGGACTGCGTGTTCGACGGCTCGGTCAGGGTGACGTCGAAGAATGACGGCAGCTGCGCGGCCACCTGCTCCGCCTGCGGTCCCACCACCGCAGCCTTGACGGTGGACACATTGAAGTTCGCTGCATATCCGAAGATCACCAACAGAAGCAGCGGCATCACGATCAGCATCGCCAGAGTGCGCCGGTCGCGACCGAGCTCCCGGAACTCTTTGATGATCATTGCGCCCATAGCGGCAGCCTATGACCGCTCTGATGATCAGGTCAACAGTTGTTGAATTATTATGGATCCCATGCGATGGTTCCGCCTGGGTGGTCGTCGCAGGGGGGTGCGGGACTGCTCATTCAGATGGTCGGCGCGCCCCGGTCGCTGCACAGAGGCCTGAGACGCGGCGGCATTA
>JBKPTD010000071.1:0-5814 GCA_046735375.1 Actinomycetota bacterium
CGGCGCCCCAGTTCTTGTCGATGTGGCGCACTGGTCGAGTGAATGGCCGTGGCTCGGGGAAGCAGCCGCGCTTCTTCGGGAGCGGCTCGCAGCCACGGGGGATACGGTTGAGATCCGGGTTTCGCGGGTCGCCACCGATCCCTGGTCCGCCCATTTCACATACTCGACCGCCCACTCGATCTCATGAGGGAGCAACCCTGAACGCATCGGCTGCCGACCAGGTGCATCTGCTCGAACTGCAGGCGCACGACTCCCGCCTCGACCAACTCGACCACCAGCGCGGGCGACTACCTGAGCATGAGCAGATCGCGACCACCTCGGCCCGGCTCGCGGAATTGAAGGATCTCCTTGTTGCCGCGGAGACGAGAGAAAAGGACATCACGCGCGAGCAGGCCAAGGCCGAGGCGGATGTTGATCAGGTCAGGGCACGGGCAGTCCGTGATCAGGAGCGCCTTGACCGAGGCCAGGTCGGATCACCGCGTGAGCTCGAGAATCTCCAGCACGAGATCGGCTCGCTGGCCCGCCGGCAATCTGACCTGGAGGACGTCGTTCTGGAGATCATGGAACGCCGCGAATCGGCCCAGGCCAGGACCGTGGAGCTGCGCAACGAGACCGAACAGCGGCAGGCCGAGCTGGCAGCCGCGGAGACCCGTCGTGATGAACAAACGGCCGTGATCGACGCCGAAGCCGCCGGGCTGGGGGAGAAGCGGAAGGCCCTGGCCGCCGGATTGCCCGCCGATCTGCTCGCGCTCTACGAACGGCTCCGTGCCCACAGCGGCGGCGTGGGCGCCGCGGCGATCAAGCAGCGCCGATGCGAGGGGTGCCGCCTGGAGCTCGGGGCAACTGATGTGCAGCGGTTCAGGAACGCGCCCGAGGACGCCGTGCTTCGCTGCGAGGAATGCGGCCGGATCCTCATCCGGACTGCCGAGTCTGGGCTCTGATGCCGCCAGATCGCCGTCTTCCCGGCGAAGGGTCGGATGGAGGCGGTCCCGCGCTCATCGTCGAGGCCGACGGTGCGTCGCGCGGAAATCCCGGCGCCGCGGCCTACGGGGCACTGCTGCGTGACGCGGCGACCGGCGCGGTCCTGGCCGAGGCCGCGGACACCCTCGGCGTCGCAACGAACAACGTCGCGGAGTACAGAGGGCTGATCGCCGGTCTCCGGCTCGCGAAGGAACATAACCCTCAGGCTCAGGTTGAGGTCCGGATGGACTCGCGGCTCGTCGTCGAGCAGATGTCAGGCAATTGGAAGATCAAGCATCGGGATATGCGGCCGCTCGCCATGGAGGCGGCCGCGGTTTACCCGCCCGACCAGGTCACATACCGGTGGGTGCCCAGGGAGCAAAACGCGGCCGCCGACAGGCTCGCCAACATCGCCTTGGACAATGCAACCCGCGGGGAGCAGGGCTCGGGCAAGCACGGAAAGGTCTTGCCGGCAGCGACAGCTGCAGCGCCCGCCGCCCGGGCAGCCGTCCCTGACCAGCCGACGCCGGCAACTGGCGGACCTGGCCGAGGAAGCTCCATAGCGACCGCGCCCGGGGTTGCGCGCGCCGGCGTCGGGCGGTCTGCCCAGGAGGTCCTGCGCGGATGGGCGCCGACAGACGTCGGATCGCCGACCACACTCGTCCTGCTGCGCCACGGCGAGACGGCACTCACAGCGCAGAAGAGGTTCTCGGGCATCCGGCAGGACGTCGCCCTGTCGCAACGCGGCCGCCAGCAAGCCGCCGAGGCCGCTGCCGCCTTCAGCCAGCGCGGGATCATCGAGGCGATCGTGTCCTCACCGCTGACCCGGTCCAGGGAAACCGCAGACCAGGTTGCCGCGACCCTAGGGCTCACGGTGGAGATCGACGACGACTTGCGCGAGTGCGACTTCGGCGAGTGGGAGGGACTGACGTTCGCCGAGGTGCAGCGTCAGTGGCCGGACGACCTGACCGCCTGGCTCGCCTCTACCGAGGTAGCTCCACCTAAGGGCGAGAGCATCGCAGAGGTCCTCGCTCGGGTACGCCGCGCCCGCGACCGGCTGCTCAGCCGGCATCCGGCCCGGACCGTTCTCGTCGTGAGTCACGTGACACCCATCAAGCAGCTTGTCTGTTTGGCGCTTGGCGTCGAGCCGGCCGCAGTCTTCAGGATGGAGCTTGCGCCGGCGTCCACATCGGTCGTCCTCTGGTTCCCCGACGGCAACGCCTCTTTGCGGCTCTTCAACGACACCAGCCACCTGCGTCAGACGGGGTCATAGCCTCCGCGATCAAGCGTGCGCGCGCCCGCCTGATGGGGGTGCAACAGCGGGATCAGGCGCGCGCACCGTCCCGTCACTGCCCCGATCAGGCGCACCCCCCCCGGTAACCGCCCCGATCAGGCGTGCGCGCGCCCGCCCCGCTGATCGCGCGTTTCTGCAGGGCAGGCGCACGCACGCCTGATCGCGGGGGCGGTCCTGTCACGCCAGGTCGGTCGTACACTGCGAGCGTGACGACCGGCGAGGATGCAGTGACGAGGCGGAAGACCCGCGGTCTCGGTGGAGACAGCTTCCGCCGCGGCCGTCTCCCGAAGACATCGTGGAGACCAAGGCTGTCGAACCTCCGGCGGTGTCGGCCGAGCCGCCCGACACCCCTCTCGTCCGTCGTGAATGGGGAGGCTGACCCCGAACCGCTGAGCGTGAAACGGGCTTGGAGAACGGAAGGCTTACACGCGGTCCGTGATTCCACGCTGATCTTGCCGGAAGCAGCGCGAAACAAGGTCCAGGCGCCCCAGCGTCCGAACGGGTAGGACATCCTTCCGGGATCATCACCGTCCATGCGCCGCTAACTGCGCCTCTCTGAGGCGCCTTGTGTGAACATATGGGCGGGTCGCCACCGTCCAGCCCTTGAGTGCGTCCTCCTCGCGCCAGGGTGGACGCGTAGTCTGCGGCCGTGCCCCATCGCGTTCTGACCTACAGGCCGGCTGATGGCGCTCGGTTGCGGGCTGGGTTCGATCTGATCCGCAAGCAGATGGAGGTGCCTGCGAGGTTTCCGGATGCCGTCATGGCCGAGGCCGACCGAGCCGTACCGGCGTCGCGCCAGGACACCGAGGATCGCACCGATCTTCCCCTGGTCACGATCGATCCTGCGGCCTCCCTCGACCTCGATCAGGCCATCTATGTCATCCGGCGAAAGCCCAGCGGCTACCGGGTCTACTACGCGATTGCCGATGTTGCCGCATTCGTCACGCCCAGCGAAGCGGTGGACAGGGAGGCACACGCGCGCGGCACGACGCTCTACCTTCCGGACGGCAGAGCGCCGCTGCACCCGCTTGTCCTCTCCGAGGGTCGGGCAAGTCTGCTGCCCAACCAGGAACGACCGGCTCTGCTGTGGGCGCTCGACGTGGACGCCTCGGGGGAGGGCGTCGGCGAAGAGGTGCGACGTGCGCGCGTGCGCAGCCGGGCGAAGCTGTCCTATGAGGACGTACAGGCCGCGCTGGATGCCGGAACTGCGGACGAGTCGCTCGAACTGCTGCGGGACGTCGGCATGCTCCGGCAGCGGCGGGAGGTGGAGCGTGGCGGACTGAGCTTGCCGCTTCCCGAGCAGGAGGTGGTTGACGACGGCGGTTCGTACTCGCTGGCCTTTAGAGCGCCGCTCCCGGTGGAGGGCTGGAACGCGCAGATCTCGCTGCTGACCGGCACCGCCGGGGCGGAGATCATGCTGTATGGCGAGATCGGCATCTTGAGGACGCTTCCCGAGCCGCCGCCAGGTGCCATCAAACGGCTGCGGCGAGTCACTCACGCACTGCACGTCGCCTGGCCTGACGGGATGACGTACGCCGAAATGATCCGGGGCCTCGACCCCAGCAAGCCCCGGCAGGCGGCGTTGCTCCAAGAGGCGAGCGGGCTGCTGCGCGGCTCTGGCTACACGGCCTTCGTGGGAGGGGTACCGGAGCGAGCGGAGCATGTCGCGGTAGCTGCGCCTTACGCACACGTGACCGCGCCGCTGCGTCGGCTTGCCGACCGCTACGCCGGCGAGATCTGTGTCGCGCTCTGCGCGGGAGCTGAGATTCCGGATTGGGTTCGTTCTGGCCTGCCTGCCCTTCCATCTGTGATGGAGAAAGCCGATGCGAAGGCCAGCGCTGTGGAGGGCGCATGCGTGTCGCTGGTCGAGGCAGCGCTCCTCTACGGCCGCGAGGGCGAGACGTTCGAGGGTGTGGTGATCGATGTGAAGCGGGACCGCGACGGCGGTACGGTCCAACTCGCTGATCCCGCCGTACGAGGCCCGCTCGACGGCAAGGATCTGCCGCTCGGTCACCGGCTCCCGGTCCGGCTCGTCACAGCCGACGTCTCCACCCGGCAGATCCGCTTCGTCCCTGCCTGACCGGATCTGGTGACCGCGATCTTCAGCCGGCGCTGGTCGAGGCAGTACCGGTCCGGGATCAATGGACTGTCAGCCCGATCGATCAGTCCATTTCGGCTGAACAGTGGACAGCCAGCCCGCTATGTCGGGGCCGTGGCGTGGGCCAGGTGTCCATTGATCTTGAGGCTCACTTGTCTCCTGCGGGCAGCAGTCCACTGATTCACCTCGACGCGCGCCCTGCCCACGGCTTTGCCCGACGGGAACAATCGCAGGTCGGTGGCCGTTTCCCGTAGGCTGACTAGCACGGCGGACGAGCCGGCCGGGCGGTCGCGTCGGTCCGGGAGACCGGATCGCCGAGGAAAGTCCGGACTCCACAGAGCAGGGTGGTGGGTAACGCCCACCCGGGGTGACCCGCGGGACAGTGCCACAGAAAACAAACCGCCGGTCGGAGCTTCGGCTTCGGCCGGTAAGGGTGAAACGGTGGTGTAAGAGACCACCAGCGCCCGAGGTGACTCGGGCGGCTCGGCAAACCCCACCCGGAGCAAGGCCAAGAGGGTCGCCGAACACCGCAAGGTGTTCGACGGCCTGCGCAGGCGTTCGAGGGCGGCTCGCCCAAGCCTGCGGGTAGGCCGCACGAGGCTGCCGGCAACGGCAGCCCTAGAGGGATGGCCGCCGGTGCCGCATCTGCGACACCACAGAATCCGGCTTACAGGCCGACTCGTCCGCCCCACCTGCGGCCGCATCCGGAACACCAGGTCTGACCTGACGCTTGCTGCTGGCCAGACTGTCAAGATCAGCGGCGTAGATACCGTCAACTCGTTGGCTGCCGCTGCATCGATGATCCTTGCAATAGGTATCGTCGCCGGATGCTGATCGCCGAGGACGTCGTGCTGCTGCTCGTCGACGACGCGACGGGCAGGTTTCTGGTGGACTCGACCAAGTTGGACAATGTGCTCGCAGGTGCGGTGCTGGTGGAGTTAGCCACGATCGAGCGCCTAGGCTTCCCGCCGGAGGGCAGTGGCGTGAAGCGCGGCCGCATGGTCGTGGTAGACCCGACGCAGCCGGGTGACCCGGTGCTGGACAGCGCGCTGGCCACGGTTGCGGCGAGCCGACCGGCCAAGCCGCTGATCGCCAAGTTGCGCAAGGGGTTGCGGGCAACGCTGCTCGAACGGCTGAGCGCGGCCGGTGCGCTGCGCCGCTCCACCCGCAAGCTCATGGGCATCCTGCCGCGCACCACCTGGCCGGCGGTCGACTCCAGCCACAAGTGTGAACTACGCGCTCGACTGCAGGTCGTGCTCGTGGCAGGCGCGACGCCAGACGGCCGCACCGCTGCGCTCGTCAGCCTGCTGGCAGCCGTCAACGCCGCGCACAAGGTCGTCGACGGTGATAGGAAGCTCGTCCGGGCCCGGGCCAAGGACATCGCCGCCGGAGACTGGGCCGGCGCCGCGGTGAAGAAGGCCATCGACGCGGTCAACGCCAGCATCGCCATCGTCATCGCGGC
>JBKPTD010000072.1:0-6770 GCA_046735375.1 Actinomycetota bacterium
CGGGATCAAGACCATGTCCGGGCTGCGGGTACTCGCCGCCGGTCACGCGTTCGTCCAGAACCTCCGCCGCGGCCACTACGAGTTGGCCGCCGACCAACCCCGAAACCCTCGACTCCCGGCGGCGTTCCGTGAACTGGCCACGGCAGTCTGAGTGCTTCACCGGACGACCGGCCACCCCGGCCTGCCCCACGACCGGCTAATGCAACAGGCCCGCTCGGAATGTGTGCTCCCTCGTCGACACCCCATCGCTGCCGCGAAACGAAATCCGGCCGTTGACGACGACCGGGGCTCGGGCCGTGCTCGACACCGCGTCAGCTGACCGAAACGCCGCACGGTGGTCGGTGGCACTCGCGCTCGGGCTGCGCCAGGGTGAGGCGCTCGGTCTGGCGTGGGACGACCTCGACCTCGACGGCGGCACGCTCACCGTGCGGCGGGCACTGCAGCGGCAGCTCGGTCGCGGGCTCGTGCTCGTCGAGCCGAAGAGCCGCGCCGGGCACCGGCCGATCAGCCTGCCGCCGCAGCTCATCGACGCACTGCGCACCCACCGCGCGGAGCAAGCCGCGGAACGGCTGCGCGCGGGCAACGTCTGGGAGGATCACGGGCTCGTCTTCGCGCAACCTAACGGCCGACCGGTCGATCCACGCGCGGACCATCGGGCATGGAAGAACCTGCTCGCCGCGGCTGATGTGCCTGACGCACGCCTGCACGACGCGCGGCACACTGCAGCGACGCTGCTACTCAGCCAGGGGGTGCCCGCCAGGGTTGCAATGGAGATCTTCGGGCACTCGCAAATCAGCCTGACGTTGCAGACGTACTCACATGTCACTGCCGAGCTGCACCGGGACGCGGCGGACAAGGTCGGGGAGGCGCTATGGGGATGACTGGTCACCGTAGTGGCACCGGCAGCCATCAAGCGCGACCTTCCACGCTTGCGTTTCCGCAGGTAAACAATGGAGCCGCCTCGGGGAATCGAACCCCGGACCTACGCATTACGAGGTCGTTTCAGTCCTCGTAGTGCCGGGCGATTCGCACCGAGACCTGCAGGATTGGTGCTGGCTGTTAAGGGGCGTCCGGTCCTGCGGATGGTGATTCGGGGACATGTTGGGGACACCGCTGGTCCAGTCGATGGCCGAATGAGCGTGCAGGTCCCAAAGACTGAGCGCTTGCCCAGACCTACACCGACGGGGCGCCGTTCCCGCCCGGGGACGGCGCCCCGTCGGAGGGCTGGTCAGCAGGTCAGCTGGTGACCACGCCCCTAGGAGATGCGACCATCGGTCGGGCCCCATCCTTCTTGACGTGACCGCCGCCGTTCTTGGTGGAATCGAACACCTGGGTGTCGTAGGCCATGTGTCCGACCATGTTGGCGAAGGTCTTCGACATCCAGGTCAGCACCTCGGGGTCGTTATTGCTGAGGTTGTCGCACCAGCGGAAGGGTAGGTCCACGCAGCCCCCGTCGACCCCCGGCACATTGCCCTCGAAGTTGCCCTCGAAACCGCCGAAAAGGTCGACGTCCGACGCGAGCTTGCAACAGTCCTGGCCGGTGAGGACACCGCTCGCCGGGATCCCGACCAGCTGGAACCAGAAAGCATCCGTGCCGTCGGCCGAGAACAGGATGTTGTTCTTCCCGATCGAGTTGAGGTAGTCGATCCCGAAGTCGCGTCCGATCGCCGAGGGAGCCCAGATGCTCGGCGGCATCGGGGTGCCGGGGTTGCGACCGAACAAGGTGACCCCGTCCTTCGGGTCGAGGACGCCCGCGACGTAGTTTGGCGTGGCCGTGACGTCGGCGTCCAGGTCGTACTTGATCTTGGCGAGCTCGTCGGCCGGGAGGGTGTTGACGTAATAGTCCGAGCCGAGCAGGCCGAGCTCTTCACCGCCGAACCAGATGAAGCGCAACTTGTTGCGGGTGTTGGTGTTCTTCAGCTGCTGGGCGATGTCAAGGATCGTGGCCGAGCCCGACGCGTTGTCGAGCATCCCGGCTCCATAGATGGCGTCCAGGTGGGCGTCGATGACGAGGATGTTGTTCGGGTCGCCGCCCTTGGAGTCGGCGATGACGTTCCAGTCGGAACGGTTCGGGTCGTCGATGAGCTTGACGTCGATGGTCAGAACCGGAGCCGAGCCCGGGACGTACTCGCCCAGGAGCTGGGTGCCTACGGCGTAGGACGTGAAGATGACGGGGATCTGCTCATTACCTGAGAGGCTCCCATTGAAGACGCCGGTACGTCCTGGGTTGCCCTCGTTGAAGATGACAGCCGCCGACGCACCGGCGGCCTCGGCGTTGGCCACCTTCTGGGCGAACGTGCACGTGCCCCGCTGTATCAGGGCGATGTTGCCCGGGATGAAGCCAGCGAAGTCGGAGGCTGAGCAGCCGCTGGCCGAGCTGGGTGCGGGCGTCGCGGGCACGATGATGCCGCCCGCGGGTTGGAGCATCGCGGTCGGCGAACCGGCGACCTGTCCAGGGTTGAACTCCGTCCCGAGCCCAAACGAATGCGGCGTCGGCGAGTCCTCCCGCAACACCGGGGTCCCGACGAAGCTGCGGTAGTGGAACTTGTACTCCTGCAACGTCACGTCGTAGCCCGCTGCTCTCATGACGTCGGCCACGTAGTCGGCCGAGGCCTTATAGCCTGGCTCCCCCGAATTGCGAGACGGGTGGCCGTCGGCGCCCGGATTGGCGTCCGCGATCTGCTGGAACTTGACCATGTGGGCCCAGAGGTCGTCCTTGTTCACGCAGTTGACGAGTTCCTTGGGGGTGATGTTGACCCGGTTGGCGCATGCCGTCGGGTTGGCGTCGGCGGTCGGAGTTGTGGTGTTAGCGCTCGAAGCGACCGGTAGCAGGGCCCCGGTCGCCGCCACTGCAGCCGCAGTAGCCATCGCGAGCATCCATCCTCGACGCCGTCCATTTGGACTCATCGTGATGCTCCCTTGCTGACGGCGAAAACCCGCCGGCGTCGTTGTCGACGAGCCTTCCGATGCTACTGCCGCTGATCCTCCCGAATGCGGCCCAATGGGACCTAGATCAATGATTCCCGAACGTTGGTCAGTGGTCGTAGGCGATTAGTGGCGTCGGCTCCGAGATCAGTAGGCGGCATCCGGGCCCGAGGTGTGGGCTAGTGAGGCCCGAGATCGGCGATCGTCTCACGCAGTGCGTCGTCCAGTGGCGTGGGATGGATTCCGAACCGCGTGGTCGCCGCGCTGGAGTCGAGAACGAATGGCGCGCGGAACTGGGACTGGGTCTCGCGTGAGGCGCGGGCCAGCGGGTTGAACAGGCCGCCGAGCCACAGCACCGGATAGGGCATCGTGGACAGGCGCGGAACCGGTGCACCGGCCAGTTCGGCGGCCCGGATCGCCACCTCACGAAACGACTTCGGCGGTCCGGTTGGCACGTGCCAGGCCCGTCCCCAACAGCCGGCGTCCGCGGCGACGGCCAGCAGGGTGCGGGCGACGTCACCGGTGTAGGTCCACCCTGGAGGTTGGACGCCGCAGCCGGAACCGCTTCAGCTCGATCAAGGTGGAGAGATCGACATCGGGGACCCGGCGGGCATGGCATCGGGTGCGTCGATGGCCCAGTTGAATTTCACCCCGCCGTCACTCACGACGGCAAGCGCGGTTGTCTCCATGGCGAAGTGGACGGGCACCCCGTGTGGTAGCACTGGTCGCCCGTCCGCGTCTCGATAGGGCACCGCCGCGCAATTGAGGGCGAACACCGTCTCGGTCGAGTAGTCCGGGTAGACGCTCTGCGAGATCGTGTAGTCGGGGCAGGGATCGAGCGGAACGTCGCCGCGGTGCGCAGTTAGCACGACCTCGAAGCTAAACCGTGAGCTGGCCGCGACCGATGCCGGTCCATCCAGCTGTATGTCCACGTTGGCATAGGGCGTGGTGACTTCCTGCGATCTGAAAGCCTGCGGCTGGAAGGGCGCAACGACGATTGGCGTGGGCCCGCTGCCGGGCTCGCCGTTGCAGGACGGCGAACCGCCAAAGCCGTCCACCTCTAGAGTTCCACCACTGTGAGGCAGCGACAGCCGGATGTGGTCGTTCACGACCGGTTCGGTGCACCACAGCGATGTCCATGACAGGCCGAGAACGGCGGCGTGATCCTTGTCGACCCGGACGGGATGTTCGTAGCTGTCGCCGGTGACCTTGCCTTCCTCGACGGGAATGCTCAGGCCACGACCCTTGCCTCGCGGCTCGACGTCGGGTCGGCCTGAAAGCGAACACGGTGCCGCACTGCCTTTGAAGGTCACGAACAGATAGTTGGTTCCGCCTGCGCCGTCGTGCTCCGTCGTTGTCCTGAGCTCGTCCGCTTGGCACGGCGGCAGCCCGGCGGCCTCTGCCGGATTGGGGCTTGGCGGGATCGTGACAGTGGGGATGCTGGGGTGGGTCGGGGGCAGAGGCGCCCACGGCACGACCGAGCCGGGTGACGGCGTGGCCGCTGCTGGTGGAGGAGCGCCGCGATTGCGGCTCGCAATCTGCATTCCCCCGACGACCAGAGCGGCGACCGCAGCGGCGGCGGCGAGCGGGACGATCCACCTGACCCGGCGGCCGACCTCGGTACGTCGAAGCAGCAGAGGGATGTCGATCTCGGGCGCTGCCGGTTGCGCCGCTCGCCAGCGATCCGCGTATTGCGTGAGCCTATCTTCGATGCTGTCGTTCATCGCTCTGCTCCTAGAAGCAGCCGGAGCCGTTCGCGGGCTTGATGCAGGGTGGCTTTGACCGTCCCCGGCGTACACCCCATCGCTTCAGCGGTCGCGGCAACGTCGGCGCCGACGAAGTAGTAGAGGTCGACGGCCAGCCGTTGCCTTGCCGGAAGTTTCGCGAGCGCCCACTCCAGGTCGAGATCATGCTCAACGATCTTGCTGGCAGGCTGTTGGTGGTCGACCGTGGTTAGCGGAAGACGCCTCGAGCGGATCCGGTGCCGTCCGGCTTGGTCTGCGACGATCGCGAGAAGCCAGCCGGCTGGCGAACCGCGTCCGGGATCGAAAGTCGAGAGGCGTCGCCAGGCCCGTACCAATGCGTCTTGAATGATGTCGTCCTGATCCGCGGACGGCGCGATGCGAGCAGCAAGCCTTATCATCGCCGGCAGGTGCGGGCCGACCCAGGCAGCGAAGTCTGTTGCCGCTGCGCCGTCCGCTGCTATATCTCGCCGGCCCGCGGTGACCCTCATAGCGTGAATACGCCCGATCCGGCAGCTTCGGTTTAGTGGATTGCTCCGTTGGCGCATACCGCACCCCGAAAGACATCATTATGGCGTCCAGCAGTGGACCCTCACCTGGTCGCGGCACAACCGCGTAACGTGACCGGCGTGCCGCGGCGCGCGGAGCCGGCCAGGCGGAGCAGCGCCAGGGCGTGGAGTCTGCAAGGTCGACCGCCTGCACGGCGCTACGCTGCCTCGGTGGTTGAGGGCTTGGTGATTCGCTGCCGGCCTACGACGCGATCGCGGATTGGTACGCGGACTATGTCACCGGCGCTGCAGCGGCGTTCACCGCTCGTGCAGGAGAAGCATTGCGCCGCGCGCTTGGCCGCGGGCGCGGCGTGTGCTGGGACCTAGCGTGCGGCACCGGCGTCTACGCCGAGACGATCCGCGAGCTCGGCTGGACCCCGATCGGCACCGATCTCTCTGTCGCCCAGCTACGGCACGCCGCGACCCGGATGCCGGTCGCGGTCGCCGACGCCACCCGGCCTGTCGGCCGGCCCGGTGGCATCCCCGCGGTTGTCTCCGTCCTGTGTCATACCGATGTCGAGGACTATGCCGCGGTCTGCCTTGCCGGCAGCCACGGCCTTGGCTGCCGGTGGCCGGTTCGCGCACGTTGGTGTACACCCATGCTTCTGCGGCGCGTTCGTCGACCGCTCCGACAGCGAGCAGCTGATCATCACGCCCGGATATTGGCGTCGGGATCGCCGGTTCCAGACCTGGTCACCCCACGGCGTGCGAGCCCGGGTAGGCGCAACCCATCTCCCGCTCGGTGATTTGATCGCCACCGTGACCACGGTCGGACTCACCATCGACTCCGTCATCGAGGCGGGCGAGCCAACCCCAGACGTGCTCGCCATCCGGGCGCACAAACCCAACGGCTGATCAAATCAGCCTCACTGCGCGTACTCATTTTGCCGCCGTCAGCTCGCGCGGATTTGGCGATCTGCGCGTCTCAAGGTGCCGCCCGTGGTCTGGATCGTCACTCGAGGTAGCCGTGGGGCGGTTGGATACCAAAGTGTCGGCACAGCACAGCGACGTCGTGTCGGTCGGCGCCCCGCACTTCGTATCCGGTGCGGTTACGCAGGGCGAACTCGGGACGTTCGCACCGCACCGGCATGCCAGCGATCTGGCCGCGACCGGAGAGGTCATGCTCGGTGAACACGAATGTTGTTGTGACGCTGCCGTAGTGCAACCGGCCATCCTTCGGAGAGCGGCGGCAACCGCCGCACGCCGATTGAAGTCATTCGTACACCTGTGGGTTGGAGGAGAACATCTTTGTAAGGCACCTTCTTGATGCAAGCTTGTGGCTGGTAGCCAGACAAGATTGGGGCATTTCGGGGACACTCTTCGATCATCGGAGCGACAATGCGGACGCCTACGGTGAGCGCTAGGGCTCTGACCTGCGGCTTTTGACGGGAGCCGCCTCGGGGAATCGAACCCCGGACCTACGCATTACGAGGGAGCCGCGCGAACACTCCGACCGATCCACCAGCACCGACGCGACACCACAACCGCCCCTTCTCCCTGAGCCACCTGCGGGAACGCGGTTCGTCATGCCAGCGGTCATGCCAGGCGAGGAGAT
>JBKPTD010000073.1:0-48756 GCA_046735375.1 Actinomycetota bacterium
CTCCCAGCGATCGCCGCGCGACGACGACAGATATGTACCGATCTGAGGAGGAAAGCATAAAGATCATGACGCAATGGGTCCCATAGCAAGCAGGGTTGGCCTGACGTCGCGTCAAATGGGACCAGTCCGCTCGCCGCGACCTGAGTGCCGCGACCGCCGGGCTCATGCACAAGTTATGCACCCGTGACGTCAGTCACACCGGCAAGGCGAACCGAGGGCTCCTGTCTGGCGTTTGTTAGAGAGAGCCAGCACCAGAGAGTGGGATCACCGACGAGTCTGGCGAACGGAGTTGACCAGGAGGGAAGCGCGACCCTGGTTGGATTGTTGTGATGGTTGGGAGCTGATCACCCCGCCCGGATGACGAGGAAGAAGAAGTGACCACTGCAATCGCCCTTACCGAACCCGCCGCGCTGACGCCGGCCGACCGCTGCGATCGTTGCGGCGCGCAGGCCTACATCCGCGTCGTGCTCGGCAGCGGCGGCGAGTTGCTCTTCTGCGCCCATCACGGCCGGAAATACGCCGACGGGCTGCGCGAAATTGCCATCCACATTCAGGACGAGAGCGAAAGGCTCGCGGCGACTCCCACGGTCGCCCCGGACGACGAGCGCTGATCCGACCCGCTTCAGCTTCCGTTGATGGTCTGAGTTTCCCGATTTCTCTGGACGTCACGACGACGGCGACCACCTCTGCGTGGCCGCCGTCCTCGCATTGTGGGCCGGGGTGAAGGAACCCTTCATGCGAGGCGAGCCGCGTCGCTGACGCAGGTTAAGGGTGCAGCGGGGGATGATTGCTATACGGTCCATAGCCGCGACCGCCGATGTGTGCAAAGGGCCAGCGCGCCAGCCAACTAGTGAGGAAATCTGTGAGCCTCCAGACCAGCGCGATCCTGTCGGGCGGCGAGCCTGATGCCGGCTACACGGCGCGGCATCTGCTCGTCCTCGAGGGGCTGGAAGCGGTCAGGAAGCGACCTGGCATGTACATCGGGTCGACCGACTCACGGGGCCTCATGCACTGCCTGTGGGAGATCATCGACAACTCGGTCGACGAAGCGCTCGCTGGCGTCTGCGGCAGCATAGACATTGTGCTGCGAGAGGACGGCTCAGCCGAGGTACGCGATGACGGGCGCGGCATCCCGGTCGACAAGGAGCCCAAGACCGGCCTGTCCGGCGTTGAGGTCGTCATGACCAAGCTGCACGCCGGCGGGAAGTTCGGCGGCGGTTCGTACGCGGCGTCCGGCGGGCTGCACGGGGTCGGTGCGTCCGTGGTCAACGCGCTGTCGTCGCGGCTCGACGTCGAGGTCGACCGTGATGGAGCCACCTGGTCGGTGTCATTCAAGCGCGGCACCCCTGGCGTCTTCTCAGGCCCAGGGCCGGACACGCAGTTCACCAAACGCTCCGGTCTCACCAAGGTGAGACGAGTGGCGAAACGCATCACCGGGACCGGGGTCCGCTTCTGGCCGGATCGGCAAGTCTTCGTCAAGGATGCGAGATTCTCCATCGAGGATCTGCACGCTCGAGCGCGGCAGACGGCCTTCCTGGTGCCGGGGCTGTCGATTTCGGTGCGCGACGAGCGGCGCGGTAGCTCAGACGCCGATGAACAGGTCTTCGTCTACAAGGGCGGGATCAGCGAATACTGCGACTTCCTCGCCCCAGACCGTGCGGTCACCGACACCTTGCGACTAAGCGGGAGCGGGCTCTTCACCGAGACTGTGCCGGTCCTCGACCGCAAAGGTCACATGACTCCAACAGAGGTCGAGCGCGAACTGGCGGTCGATGTCGCGCTGCGCTGGGGAACGGGATACGACACCGTCGTCAAGTCCTACGTCAACATCATCGCCACCCCAAAGGGAGGCACTCACCTCGCCGGGTTTGAGCGGGCAATGGTCCGCAGCTTGAATGATGTCTTGCGGTCCACCAAGCTCGTGCGCCAGAACGACGATCCTGTGATCAAGGATGACGTCCTCGAAGGCTTGACCGCCGTCGTCACCGTCCGGCTGGCCGAGCCCCAGTTCGAGGGGCAGACCAAGGAGGTCCTGGGCACACCCGCCGCTTCCCGCATTGTCGCGTCAGTCGTGCAGGGCGAGCTCAAGAACTGGCTGACCTCGACCAAACGCGGCAATCGAGCGCAGGCGCGGCTTGTCCTCGAGAAGGTCGTCTCGGCAGCGAGGACCCGGATCGCGGCTCGCGCCCACAAGGAGGCTCAGCGTCGCAAGAATGCGCTCGAGACTTCGTCATTGCCTTCGAAACTGGCCGACTGCCGCACCGACGACGTGGCTCGCAGTGAGCTGTTCATCGTTGAGGGCGATTCAGCGCTCGGCACTGCCAAACTTGCCAGGAATTCGGAGTTTCAGGCTCTCCTTCCCATTCGGGGCAAGATCCTCAACGTGCAGAAGTCCTCAGTCGGCGACATGCTCAAGAACGCGGAGTGCGCCGCGATCATCCAGGTGGTGGGTGCGGGCTCCGGCCGCTCCTTCGACCTGGATACCGCGCGCTATGACAAGGTCGTGATCTTGGTCGACGCGGATGTCGATGGCGCGCATATCCGCACCCTGCTGCTGACCCTTTTCTTCCGGCACATGCGACCCCTCGTCGAGGCCGGCCGTGTGTATGCCGGCATGCCACCGCTGCACCGGATCGAGGTGGTGGAGTCTGGCTCGAAGAAGAACGAGGTGATCTACACCTACGCCGAGGCGGAAATGCGTCGTACCGTCGCCGACCTGACCCGCCGGAGCAAGAAGATCAAAGATCCGATCCAGCGCTACAAGGGCCTTGGTGAGATGAACGCCGACCAGCTCGCGGAGACGACCATGGACCCGCGCAGCCGCACCCTGCGCCGGGTGACGATGGGCAACGCCGAGGAGGCCGAGCGGATCTTCGAGCTGCTCATGGGCAACGAGGTCGCTCCACGAAAGGAGTTCATCACCGATTCTGCGGCGCTCGTCGACCGCACCAGGATCGACACGTGAGCTGACTATCCGCGACTACTAGGACACATCGGTCGTCTCGGCTGAGATCCACTGCAGATAGTCCTCGCTCCCGGCGACGACCGGAAAGGCCAGGATCTCGGGTGTCTCGTACGTATGCTCACCACGGATGTGCTCGGCCAGCCCGTCAAACCGCTCGCGCGTTGTCTTGAGCAGGATGAGCCATTCGTCCGCCTGCTCGACAAAGCCCTGCCAGCGGTAGGTGCTCGCGATCGGGCCAACCACCTGTGCACACGCGGCGAGCCTTGCCTCGACCGCGGACCTCGCGATCTTCAACGCGAGCTCCCGAGAATCCGTTGTCGTATGGACCTGCACGTGCTCGCCTTCACCACCCTGCTCTGTCATATCGCCAGCATGCCCGCCGAGAGCCACCGGGGCACGCTCGCCTCTGCCGGGCAGCCGCCGCCGGCGCACCACCCAGCCCGCCATGTGCTGGAATCGAGGAGCGTGGTAGGAACCGGCCGTGGATGCTGACGTCGTCGTTGTCGGAGCCGGCACAGCCGGCAGCGCAGCCCTGTGGCACCTTGCACAGCGTGGGATCCACGCCATCGGTGTGGAGCAATTCGAGCCGGGACATAGCCAAGGCTCGGGGCACGGCGAGTCGCGGATCATCCGCACCGCTTATCACGAGCATCCCGCGTACGTCCCGCTTGTCCGATCTGCCTGGCAGCTCTGGCGATCGCTCGAGGCGGCGACCGCCACCAGCCTTCTCACTCGTACTGGCGCAGTCATGGTCGGCCCCGCCGACGGGGAACTGATCGTGGGAGTGCTCGACGCCGTGCATACGCACGACCTGCCGTATGAGCAGCTGGACCAAGCTGCCTGCCGCGACAGGTTCCCACAGCATGTTCTCGGCATGACTGAGGTCGCGGTGGTCGAGCCGGACGCCGGGTTCCTGCGGCCAGAGCTCGCAATCAGGACGATGGCGGCGGCAGCCGTGGCCGCCGGTGCAACCCTGAGCACCGCCACCGCAGCCCGCGGGGTCGAATCCGTACCCGGTGGTGTACGCGTCCTGCTGGACAGTGGCGCGCTGATCGCTAGGCACGTGGTCATCTGCGCCGGCGCGTGGGTCGGCGAGCTGCTGCCGTCGCTGCGGGCCGCGCTGCAGGTGGAACGACAGGTGCAGGCCTGGTTCCCGGTGCGAGACCGATCGCTGTACGTCCCCGAGCGCTTTCCGGTCTTCATTCGCGAAAGCGGTGGGCACTTCCTTTACGGCATACCGTCGCCGGACGGGCACGCTATCAAGGTGGGCATCCATCACGAGGGAGTGCCGACAAACCCGAAGACGATCGACCGGTCCGTCAGCCATGCCGACATCGCGACACTCACCACGTTCATCAGCCAGCTGCTTCGCGAGGTTGAGCCGGCCGCCGAGCGGGCCAGCGTCTGCATGTACACCAACGCGCCGGACGGCCATTTCGTCATCGGAGCAGCGCCTGGCTTCGACAACGTCACCGTTGTGTCTGCGTGCTCAGGGCACGGCTTCAAGTTCGCGCCCGTCCTTGGCGAGATCGCGGCCGACCTGGCCGTTGACGGCAGAACTGATCATCCCATAGCGCTGTTCGATCCAGCCCGACTGCGCTGAGCGAGGCGGTCAGCCGGTCGCCGGGGGTCCGGCAACGGCCGCGAGAGGATGCGACAGCGGGAATCCCGATCCGTCGCGCCTCCCGGTTGGCTCCGGCAGATCGATCGGCACTCCGGTCGCAGCCGCGCCGCGAGCTGGGGCAGGTCCGGCCCAGGCCAGGATGAGGGTGTCCTCGCCCTTGAGGAAGCGGTGGCAGCGCACACCACCGGTTCCGCGCCCTTTAGGCGGATAGTCCTCGTAAGGCGCGACCTTCAGTGAGCCGCCGAGCGTACCCGGCAGAGCGCCCCTCGCGCCCGCGACAGTTACGACACTCGCCGGTGCATCGGGATCGACGATGCCGAAATAGATCACCCGCTGTCCGCGGTCAAAGCGGATGCCGGCCATGCCGCCCGCGGCGCGCCCCTGCGGGCGCACCTGCTCAGCCGGGTAACGCAGGAGCTGGGCATCGCTGGTCACAAAGACCAGGTCTTCCCGGCCGGTGCCGAGCTCGGCTGCTCCGATGACCTCGTCGCCATCGCGCAGACCAACGACTTCCCACGCATCCTTGTTCTGCGGAAAGTCGGGCACCACCCGTTTGACCACACCAGCGGCCGTGCCGAGCGCGATCCCTGGTGAATCGGCGGCCAGGGACGCGAGGCACAGCACCCGCTCACCCTTGTCCAGCGCGAGAAACTCGCCGAGAGGCGCACCGCCGGCGAGATTTGGAGTGCTTGCCGTTGGCGGTAGCACCGGCAGGTCGAGCACGGGCAGCCGAAGCATCCGGCCGGCCGACGTCACGGCTCCCACCTCGCCCCTAGCCGTTGCAGGTACGACCGACAGGATCACGTCGTGTTTCGCCCGTCGCCCGCCGGCTGGAAGCGGTTCGGCCGAGGTGGTTCTCGCCAGCAGGCCGGTCGAGGAGAGCAACACCCAACACGGGTCGTCAGGGACCTCGAGCGGCATGGCGGCAAGGGCGGCGGCCGGGACGCCGACGGCCTCGAGCAGGATCGTCCGCCGCGGCGTGGCGAAACGTGCAGCGACGTCTGCCAGCTCCGTCGACACGACCTCGCGCAACAGCTCCTCTGACTCGAGGATCGCGGTGAGTTCCGCGATCGTCCGCTCCAGCTCGATCAGCTCCTCTCGCAGCTTGGATACCTCGAGCGAGGTGAGTCGGCGCAGCGGCATGTCGAGGATGTGCTGGGCTTGGATCACAGTCAGATCGAAGATCTGCATGAGCCGGCCTCGTGCCTCCGTCGTGTCCCGGCTGGAACGGATGACCTGGATCACCTCGTCGATGTTGTCCAAGGCAATCAAGAGACCCTCGACGATGTGCTTACGCTCCTCGGCCCGCCGCTTGCGGTAGGCGCAGCGGCGCCGCACCACCTCGAACCGGTGATCGAGATAGACCTGGAGCATCTCCTTCAGTCCCAGAGTGAGCGGCTGCCCGTCGACCAGGGCGACGTTGTTGATGCCGAAGGAGTCCTCCAGGGGGGTCAGCCGATAGAGCTGCTCGAGGATCGCCTCCGCGTTGAAGCCGTTCTTGACTTCGATGACCAGACGAAGCCCCTTTTCCCGGTCGGTCAGATCGGTGAGAGCGGAGATGCCGCCGATCTTCTTGGCCTGCGCCAGCTCCTGGATACGCGCCATCACCCTCTCGGGACCAACGCCGTAGGGCAGCTCGGTCACCACGATGCCCTTGCGCTTGGCCGTGACGTTTTCGATCCGGGCGGTCGCTCGCGTGCGGAATGAGCCCCGCCCACTCTCGTACGCCTCTCTGATCCCATCCAGGCCGACGATCTTCCCGCCAGTGGGCAGGTCGGGTCCCGGCACGAAGCGCATCAGGTCGTCGAGGCTCGCCTGCGGATGGTCGATGAGATGCCGGCACGCGGTGACGACTTCGCCGAGGTTGTGGGGCGGCATGCTGGTCGCCATCCCCACCGCGATACCCGCAGCGCCGTTGACGAGCAGATTGGGGAACGCTGCCGGCAAGACCTGCGGCTCGAGCTCCCTGCCGTCGTAGTTGGGCCCGAAGTCGATGACCTCCTCATCGATGTTCTCGACCATCGCCGCGGCTGCGGACGCCATCCGGCACTCGGTGTTGTGGTTGACGAACCCGCCCGCGAGGAACGAGTGATCCGCGCTCTCAACTCGGAGGGAGTAGACGTTAGCCTGGCCGGCGTCCTCCACCCGGAGGACAGGTACGAAGCGGTAGCCGGAATCCATGATTGGCAGGATCGTCCGCAGAACCTCGAGGTCCTTGAAACGGCTCACGATCAGGCGGCGATCGGTGTTCCACCTTTCGAACCGATCGAAGTTGTTGCGAAGCAGCCAAGATCGGCCGCTCCCACGAATGCCAGGCAGCGCAGACCGCACGTAATCCGCAACATAGGGCGCGTGGTCGCTACTGGGCCGCTCGGCGAACAGGCAGACGATCGTTCCCGGTGTGATCTCGTCGAGGCGGAGCCACTGGAAGACAGGAACGCCCATCGCGCGGACGAGGCACAACACCGGGTGGTTGGCACTGCCGCGGAGGGCGTGGCCACTCTTTGTAACCAGACGCTTTGTGGGATGGATGCCGGAGTTGAAGACCTTGCTTACCCGAACAGGCTTGCCGTCCTTGTCGAGCACCTGGAAGTCCGCCGCTGCTTCGCTATTGGGTGGCAGGTCGACGAGATCCGCGATCTGGGTACTGCAACCGTCAGGAAGTGGGACGCGGGTTTCCCCGGTGACGCAGTAACGCATCGCTGCCGGGCCGTCGTCCAAGTTGCCGAAGTTGCCGTGGCCGTCGACCAGCGGCAGCCGCATCGAGAACGGCTGGGCCATGCGGACGAGAGCGTCGTAAATCGCACCATCACCGTGCGGATGCAGCTTTCCCATGACCTCGCCGACGACCCTGGCTGACTTGACGTGGCCGCGGTCAGGTCGCACGCCCATCTCGTTCATCTGATAGAGGATCCGGCGGTGGACCGGCTTGAGCCCATCCCGTGCGTCGGGCAGGGCCCGCGAGTAGATGACCGAGTAGGCGTACTCGAGGAACGATCCCTGCATCTCCGACGCGACGTCGGTTTCGAGAATCCGCTCCTCGAAATCCTCGGGGGGCGGGGTCGTCGTGCGACGGGCCATGGCTGACACTCCAGGCATTCGTACTGGTCGCGCCCACATTAGCCCGGACAGCCGACTGGATCCGGGCACGACGCGGCGGCCCTGTGGAAAGAGGCTGCGTCAACCGATCGGGCGGGCGCCTAGCCGGGAGACCGCCCTCGCAGCAAGTGCCGTTCCGGCTTCCAGTGCTGCCTCCGGATCACCGCAGCCAAGGCGGGCGGAAAGGAAGCCGGCGGCGAAGGCGTCGCCGGCGCCGGTCGTGTCCACCACCTCGACCGCGCGCCCTTCCACGCGGACCTGGCCGGCGCTGTCGCCGGCCCACATGGCACCCGCGGCGCCGAGCTTGACGACGACCTCGGAGTAGTGGCCGGTGAGCGCCTCCGCCGCTGCATGCGGATCAGATGCGCCGGTAAGAGCAATGGCCTCGTCCAGGTTGGCGAAGAGCAGGTCTGCGCCGCTGGTCCAGGTGAGGAAATTATCGACGCCGGCCGTCGTGAGCGGAGCAGCGGAGGCAGCGTCGACCGAGACGGTCATGTCCGCCCGACGAGCGAGGCTCTGTGCCGCGAGTCCAGCTATCCGAGAGTCCGTGCTGAACAGCGTGTACGCGGACAGGTGCAGATGCGACGCCCAGGCGAACGGCTCAGCGCCAAGATGCTCGGGACGCAGGCCCGCATTCGCCCCCGGATCGGGCAGCATGGAGCGCTCGCCGTCTGGGTGGACGAGCACGACGCATGTTCCGGTCGGCCGGTCGACGTCGGCCTCGGCGTACACCGTCACTCCAGCAGCCCGCAATGCGTCTATCGCCGCCTGTCCGAATGCATCGGTCCCCACCCGGCCGAGAAACGCTGTGGAGACGTCGATGGCGGCGAGCCAGGCGGCGACGTTGGCGGCCGATCCACCCCAGCCCGTACGGATCCGAGCCGATGTGTCGGTCGCACGCGCGATCTCGGCGCTCAGCGCGACCGTCACATCCACCATGAGGTCGCCCATGGTGAGGATGTGCGGGCGGTCGGCCGACCTGCGCAGGCTGGCTGGGCCGAGCCGCAGGCGGCTCATGCTGGTTGGTGCGTGGACGCTACCGCGATGTCTGCTGCAAGCGCGGCGTTGTTCAACACCAGCCGGATGTTCGCCTCGAGGCTCGCGCCGCGGGTCTGCTCGTGAAAGTAGGACAAGAGGTACGGCGTCACGTCCTTGCCGGTGACGCCGGCCGAGTGTGCTGCCGCGAGACCAGCGGTGAGCACTCGATCATGGAGGATTGGGTCGAGTTGCTCCTCCGGGGGCAGCGGGTTCACGACGACCAGTGCCTGCCGCACGGCTAGCTCGCGCCGCGCCGCCGCGATGGCGGCAAGCTCCTCCGGGCGATCCGCTCGCCACTGAACCGGCTGGCCGGAATCGGTCAGATAGAACCCTGGGAAGCGGTCCGTACGGAAGCCGACGACACCGATCGACAGTGACTCCATCCGTTCAAGGGTCGCTGGGACGTCGAGGATGGATTTAACGCCAGCGCAGACCACGGTGATCGGGGTTTCTGCCAGGGTGTAGAGGTCAGCCGACTCGTCCCAGGACAAAGCGGCCTCGCGATGTACGCCGCCAAGACCCCCGGTCGCGAAGACCTGGATGCCTGCCCGGTGGGCGAGGTAGGCGGTGGCTGCCACCGTGGTCGCGCCGGCGCGACCCAGCGCCAGAGCCGGTCCAAGATCACGTACGCTGATCTTGGCGATATCCGCCCCGGGCGTGCCCCCCAGCCCGGTAGGTTCACCGGCGATGCCGAGGAGCCCCGCCTCATCGAGCCCGATCCGGGCCTCGCCATCGAGCAGGGCAATGGTGGCCGGCGTCGCGCCGTGTTTTCGTACGACGGCCTCGATCTCCTGTGCGATCCGAAGATTGTCCGGCCGTGGGAGGCCGTGGCTGATGATCGTGCTTTCGAGGGCGACGACCGGCTGGCCGGTATCAAGGGCGGCGGCGACCTCCGGATCGACCCGCGTCAGCTCCGTCACGTTCCTGACGCTACTCGGAGGTAGAGGGCGGCGGCGGAATGCTCGTCCTGGTAGCCGTAATCGCCGTACGGTTGATTCGTGGACGGCTATGCCGACCGCGCCCATGCCGGCCGGATCCTTGCCGCGCACCTTGCGGAGGTCGGGATCGACGGTAACGACGCCGCCGACCTGGTCGTGCTCGGCCTGCCGCGCGGAGGCGTGGTGGTAGCGGCCGAGGTCGCCGCCCGGCTCGGCGTTCCGGCCGATGCGTTCGTCGTGCGCAAGCTCGGCGTCCCCGGTCACGAAGAGCTGGCCATGGGGGCGATCGCCACCGGCGGCGTACGAGTACTCAACGAGGATGTGGTCGCAGACCTGCGCATTCCGCTGGAGACCGTCGACGCTGTCACGCAGCGGGAAGGGGAGGAACTCGCCAGGCGGGAGCGGTCGTACCGCGGTGGCCGGGAGCCGCCGAAACTCGCTGGTCGCACAGTGGTGCTGGTGGACGACGGGCTGGCCACCGGGGCGACGATGCGAGCGGCAGTGGAGGCGGTGCGCGCACAGTCGCCTACCCGACTGGTTGTCGCGGTGCCAGTCGCCCCACCGGATACCGTGGCGCGCTTCCAGGCGGAGGGCGTGGAAGTGCTTTGTCCGCTCACGCCGCGGCTGTTCGGTGGCGTCGGGCAGTTCTATGGGGACTTCTCCCAAACAACAGACGACGAAGTGCGAGCGATCCTCACCACCGCGGACTGATCACCTCCTGCTCGGGCGGCGCAGGCCACGAGCGGTGGTGCGACGGGTCCTAGGGACATCGGCGGACCGACTCTAGGCAGAAAGTCGTTCGTGATCTGTCAGGGTCGTCTGAGATGGTCGAATCATGACCGCCACGACCGCGCCAGGAGTTGATTTCAAGCTGCCCCCGTCCGCCCGCCGCTTCCTGCTTGGAGTCGCCTTCTCTGCGCTCGGCAATGGGCTGGTCCTGCCGTTCTTGATGGTCTACCTCCACAATGCGCGTGGCATCGCCACCGCGACGGTCGGGGTTGCGCTCGCTTGGATGGCTGCCTTCCAGCTCGCGCTGGCCGCTCCGGCCGGATCACTCGTCGACAAGATCGGCCCCCGCCGAGTGCTCATGATCGGCGTGACCGTCATGGGCATCGGCACGCTGCTGCTGGCCTTTGTCGAGGCGCCGTGGCACGTCTTCGCTGCGACCACCGTCATGGCGGTCGGCGGTGCCGGCCTGTGGTCACCTACCTCGGCGATGCTCGCGTCGATGGTGCCTGCCGAGCAACGCCAGCGGGCGTTTGGCATCCAGTTCGCATTGCTCAACCTCGGCATCGGTGTGGGCGGATTGATCTCCTCCGCGATCGTCAATGTGGATCGGGTGGGCAGCTTCCAGATCTTGTACGCGCTCGACGCGCTTACGTTCTTCGGTTACGCCGGGATCTTGCTGACGATGCGGGGCGTCGGTGGCCCGGTGTGGCGAATTCAGGACGCCGGTCGGACAGCACACGATCCCGGCGCCGAGACGCCGGAAGGGTCGACGGAGCCGGAGGGTGGCCGAGGAGAGGCGGGCTGGCGGCTCGTCCTGCAAGATCGGGTGCTGCGCCGGGTCGTCCTCATGGCACTGCTCGCTATCACCTCCGGATATGCGCAGTTCGAGGCGGGTTATACGGCTTTCGCCACACAACAGGCCGACCTGCAGCCGAGGCTGCTCGGTATCGCGTTCGCCGCCAACACGGGCATGATCGTGGCGAGCCAGATGCTGGTGCTCAAGCGGCTCGAGGGTCGTTCCCGGACTGGTGCGCTCACGATCGTGCTGGTCATCTGGGCCGCATCCTGGCTCTTCGTCGGGGCGGCGGGACTCGTCCCCGGCACCGGCCTTGCCACCGCCCTCCTGATCGTCGCGCCGGCGATCTTCGCGATCGGCGAGACCATGTGGGCGCCGATCACGCCGGCGATCGTGAACGATCTGGCTCCAGCCGAGCTTCGCGGCCGCTACAACGCGACCGTGTCGATGATGTGGAGCGTCTCGCTGATCGTTGGCCCGATACTTGCCGGTTTCCTGATCGGCAATGACCTGGCCGCGCTCTGGGTTGCCGTGATCGTCGGTGGCAGCCTCGCCGCCGCGGTGATGGCGACCCGCCTGCGTGCGTACCTCACGCCTGAGCAGGACGGGCGGCGGTTCGCTGCCACAGGTCGGATCGACGCTGAGGAGGAGGAGCAGGCGACCGCGGAAGCATGGGCCTGACGGAGCGGCCCTGACGTTGCTCGGCTCCGAGTGCAAGGATGGGTGCATGGCCGACACCACCACGTCGCCGGCGAAGCTACGGACGGCTATCGACCGCGCTGGCTACTACCCGGCGTTCGTCGCCGAGTCGATCGAAACCGCCGCCGGCGGTGAAGTCATCGACTCCTACGTCGTCCACCTCGAAACGACATTTGATCAAGATGAGGTGCGCCGGCACGTCACCGTCCTGGCTTTGACTCCAACCCGGCTGATCATCGCGCACACCGACGAGCACCCACCGGAGGAAGGGGAGGCCACGTCTTTTGCGACAACCTCAACGGAAGCGATCCGTCTCGACCGGATCAGCTCGGTCGTTCTGACGAGGACTGTCGATGACCCGGCCCGTCATGTGCGGGGAGCCCCGCCCCGCGAGGTGGTCTTGACGATCGGCTGGGGTGGTGTCAGCAGGATCGATCTCGAGCCCGCGGCGTGCTCGGACCCCAACTGCGACGCCGACCACGGTTACACGGGCACGGTGAGCGCCGACGACATGTCCCTGCGGGTGAGCGCCGCCGCCGACGGCCCGGAGATCGTCACCCAGCTCCTCCACTTCGCGGCCGCCCTGTCTGCAGCGACGGGACGCAGCTAGCCACCGAGGCCCGTAGGTAGAACACGCCACCGCCGGCCGCCACGGGTAGTCCGCGACCGGCGCGGCTGGACGCGGGCACGTGTGGCTAGGGTCGAGGCGTGCGGAGCTCTGATTCGGCGCAAGTCGACCGCAAGCAGCCGCCGTGGCCGCTCCCGCGGTACGGCCGGGCCTCGCTCGCGGAGTTGCTGCCATCGGTCCTGGCCGCCATGGCCGTGCCGGGAGAGCCGAATCGACTCGGGCTCGACCCGGCCCGTGGCACGTGTGTGTTCTTGGTCGATGGAATGGGCCTGAGCTTCCTGCGCAGCCACGCGGATCGCGCGCCCTTCCTGGGCACGCTCCTGCCGGCGGCTAGGGAGCTCACCGCTGGATTCCCGACGACCACTGCGACCAGTCTCGGTTCGCTCGGGACCGGGCTCCCTCCCGGTGGACACGGCCTCCTGGGATATCAGCTGTTGGTGCCGGGGAACGGACGACTCCTCAATCTGTTGAAGTGGGACGTACCCGTTGCCCCCGAGACATGGCAGCCGCGACAGACAGTCTTCGAGCGCGCTGCGCTGGCCGGTGTGTCGACCACACATGCGTCGGCGGAGGCGTTCCGGGATGGCGGCCTGACCCGGGCGGCACTGCGCGGTATGCGGTTCCTTGCCGCGGAGGCTCCCGAGGACCTCGCAACTCGAGCGATCGAGGCTCTGGCAGTCCCCGAACCCGCGCTTGTCTACACATATTTTGGCGGCATCGACCGCGCTGGCCACATCGACGGATACGGCAGCGACGAGCAGCTTGGACAGCTCGCCATTGCCGACCAGGTTGCGGCGGCGATCGCCAGGGCGATGCCAGCAGGCACGGCCCTCTACATCACGGCCGACCACGGCATGCTCGCGGTCCCCGCGGACCGGCGAATCGACGCGGACAGGACGCCGGAGCTTCTTGAAGGCGTCGCAGCGCTGGGCGGTGAGGGCCGAGCCCGCCACGTCTATGCCGCCGACGGTGCAGCAGCGGATGTGCTCACCGCCTGGCGTGAGCTACTTGGTGAGCGGGCCTGGGTGCTTCCCCGTGTCGATGCGGTCGAGGCCGGATGGTTCGGTCCAGTCGCGGAGTGGGCATATCCACGGATCGGTGACGTCGTCGTCGCCTGCCGCGACGACTGGGCCATCGTCGCAACGCTTCGTCAGCCACTGGAGAGCAGGCTGGAGGGGATGCACGGATCCCTCACCGAAGGCGAGCTGGCCGTGCCGCTCCTCACGTATCGTGCCTGAGCTGCGGTAATGAGCGACTTCCCGCGGCGCTATTGAGCGGCTGCCTGATCGCCAGTCTGGCCATGGATCAGGGTGAAGGTCCCGCAGCAGTCCTGGACCACGGCCATCCGACCGAACGGAGTGTCTTGCGCAGCGACGCCTACCTGCCCGCCGTTGTCCCGCACTCGCGCGACCGCAGTATCGGTGGCGTCCACCTCGAAATAGACCGACCAGTGTGGCGGCAACTCAGGCCTGCCTTCCAGCTGTCCCATAATGCCGCCGACGCCTCGCCCGCCGACCTGGAACACCTGATAGTCCATGGCGCCTTCACCGGGTGGTAGCTGTAGCCGAAGACAGCGGTATAGAACTCCCTGGCTGCAGCGGTGTCGGGCGTGGGCAGCTCGTTCCAGGTGAAGGCGCCATGCTCGTTTGCCAGCCCGGCCCCGCGATGCGACGTGCCCTGCCATAGGCCGAAGACAGCTCCCGAAGGGTCTGCGGCGATGGACATTCGGCCGTGGTCGGAGACGTCCATCGGCTCCGCCAAGACCGATCCACCCGCGTCTGCGATCAGCTTGGCGGCTGCGGCGGCATCATCCGTCCAGAGATAGATCGTCCACGCGGACCGGTCCTCAGGACCCTGAGTTGGTCCGATCCCCGCGACCTGCTTGCCGCGCAGGGTCGCCAGCCAGTAGCCGCCGGAATCCGGGCCAGCGTCGAGGTAATCCCAGCCGAACAGCGCGCTGTAGAACTGCTTCGCCGACTCAACATCCGTAACTGCGGCGTCCACCCAGCAGGGAACGCCCTCGCTATAGGAGGTGGTCTCGGCCATCGCTCGCGCCTCGTTATCTCGGATCGGAAATCCTCGACGCACACTCTCACCAGGGACTGACAGAACAGGCTCGGGGAGCCCGATCGGTTGGGGACGTGGGGGCGGTAATTGACCAGCAGCTGATCGGCTTCGGCCAGCCAAGATCTTTAACACAGAAGTGCTCCAGCTCCCAAGCTCATCGAGCGATCGGTCGCCGGCCGCCAAACCCGTGCTCGGGGCGATGCCACCAGGCGAGCTCAGACTCGCCCTCCAGCCAGCACAGCAACGCCGGCTCGCCGTCAATCTCCGACGGGAAGTCGAGGAGGAGCGGCGCAAGTCCCTTGGGCTCCAGCCCGTTATCGACGAACCACTCGATCAACTCATGGATCCGCGCCTCCCACCCTTTGACCTCTGGCATGCCGCCGAGCGACGAACGGGCGCCCGCGTTCATGGCTGCTGCCACCTCGGTGACGTCCGCACGCAGGCTGATGAACTCTCGCGCCTTGTCCTGCACGTCGGGCAGGAGGGCGCGGGCTTCCTCCAGGGTGAATGTTCGGCTCACCAGCCCACCAGGCTTCCTCTTGGGCGCCGCATCGTCGAGTTGCCAGCCGAGAGGCTCGGCCGGGTCCATCAGCCACTCAGCCGACCGCGACGCTACCGGTACCGCTACCCAATGCGGCCGCCAGCCAGCAGCAGAGCGATGGCGTGCCGGTTGTGCCAACCTTTGAATCTGCGTGGGCGCTTGATCAACCGGCAGTCGCTTCTGGCGGTAGGCCGGGTCCAAGGCGGCAAGGAGGAACGAGGTGGACCAGCCGAAGCGACGCTTCGAGGCCGATATCTCCACGGTGCTGGGCATCGTGACGACGGAGCACTACAACCTGCAGACCGAGCGGGCAATGACTGTGTCGGAGACTGTGGGGCGGGCCGGGATGTTCCTGACCACTGTGTCGACGACGCTCGTCGCACTCGCCTTTGCAGCCGATATCGCGGGCGTCAGCAGCACAGCCTTCACGGTTCTCGGCGTGGTGGCGCTCCTGTCGTTGCTCTTCCTGGGTGTTGTCACGTTCGAACGAGTGCTTCAGGCATCCATCGAGGATGTTGCGGCGGGCCAGCGGATCAACCGGTTACGGCGGCTCTATCTGGAATTGGTGCCCGAACTCGGTGGCTACCTCCGGTCTCCCGCCGCAAGCGACGATGCGTCGGAGATCCTCCGGCAGGAGGGCAAGCGCCCCAATCGCTGGCAGCTCATCCTCACCATCGCCGGCATGGTCAGCGTGATCAACGGCGTGATCGCGGGTGTGCTGGTGGGTGCCCTGGTGAGCCGCGCGGCCCCGAACAACCTCTGGATCTCGATCACCGTTGGCGTGGCGGTGTTCATCGCAGCGGTGTGGATCCATCAGCGCGTACAGATGGTCTGGCGCACTCGGGACCCCAGTCCGCTACCACCGACACCGACGGTGGACCGCTAGGCCGCACCAAGCGCGAGGAATGCAAGGCTCGTCGCGTGAGCCACGGGGTCGCCGGCGGTCGCCTGCCGTGCGCGGTACAGAGCGTGAGCGAGGTCCGCGCCCGCGCGAATGTTTTCGTGAACGATGAGCGAGACCTGGACGGCGGCGTCGTCGTCGACGAGCACGGTGCTGCCGAGAAGCCCAGCAGTACCCAGGGAGATGACCGCGCTGGCCAGCCCGAGTACCTCATCCGCGCCTGCCTTCGTGCCGATACCTGACTCGCACGCGGAAAGAATGAGCCGGTAGGGCGCCCGCCTCAGCCGCTCGAGGTCATAGACGGTGAGCGGCCCGTCGTCCAACGTCAGCGCAGAGAAGAGCGGATTGTCGGCGCGGAGGACACCGTGAGCCGCGACGTGAGCGAGCCACGCGCCGTCGAGTGCGCTGAGAGCGTCTTCGCAGGTCGCCGTGCCATTCGCGAGCACCCGCGCGTCCTCGTACGTCCTTCGCAGCGTCGCGACCTCGGCACCGCGGGAGCCGAGGTTCGGCCCAGCGACAAGGACGACGTCTCGGCGCCGGGGAGCTCGCCTGGTCGCCGCCCGTAGCCACGAGGCGGCAGATGGGGCCACCGCGAACGGTCGATTCCGGAGGGCCGGGAGCACCCCCCAGGGCGTCGCGTGCAGCCGGGCCGGCGGCACGACGATCAGCGGTCCATCCCCAAGCGCGTGGACGGCATCACCGAACAACATTTCCTGCATACGCGGGCCCCCTGCCTCGAGGCGCCGCAGAGCGATCTCTGCCCGTGATGCGCCTGTCCCGGCGGCACCACGCAACGCGAACCTCGCGTAATCGACCTCTCTCGCGGCCTCGTCTAGCCGTCCCGCCTTAAACTTTCGCACCTGTCTATCGGCCGCGACCAGGATTGTGAGCTCACCATCGACCTGCAGGACCTCGACGAGCCGAGTGTCGCCGAGCGTGGCGAGAAGCTCGTCGACGTCAACGTGCTCGGTATCGGCCGCGAAATCCGCCCCGGAGGTCTGAAGAACACGGCTGCGTACACTGTCTTCGAGCCGCCGCCGCTCTCGTTCGAGCGTCGCGGTGGGCCGACCTTCGATCGTGGCGTCGTTGAGTCGTCGGGTCAACTGCCGCAGCGTCCCAAGGTCGGCAGCAAGCTCCTCGTCGTTCGGCGGCCGTATCGGCGGGATCGTGGAGGTGGTTGCCCGCCAGCGTTCGGCCCACCGGAGCAGCGCGCGGGGATCATTCGCGGCTATGGTCTGCTGGATGGCGATCTCGGCCAGCGCGGCGCCGTGTGCCGTCGCCGATGCCTGCATCTCCACCGCTCCGAGCGTGAGTTTGTACTCGTCGAGGATCTGTAGGCCCCTTTCGCAAGCGTCGAAAACCGCATTGCGTCGCCCGACCACGTCTGAGCGGAGGGCCGCCGCGTGCCAACCGAGGACTCGACGCAACGCCGATCCGCGAGACCGGGACCGGGCCGCCCGTAGCAGGTGAGACTGGGCGGCGGCCTGGTCATCGACGCCGAGCGCGATCTGCCCGGCCAACAGGTGCGCTTCGATCGCCGCGGCCACGCTGTGGCGGTCGGCCGCTGCCGCAACCCTGGCTGCGTCCCGCAGCAGCCGACGGCTGCGCTCGCCGGACGCATACCGGGCGCGGACTACCATGAGCCGCGCCAATGTCTCGCCGCGCTCACGCCCCTGCCGCCGGAAGAGCCGACCCGCCTCCGCGGCGTACGACCGAGCGAGTTCCAGGTCGCCAACGGCCAACGCGGCATCACCGCCGCGGACCAGCGCGTTCGCCAGGTATGCGGCCGATGCGCCCCGGCTCCGCAGGATCTCTACCGCCTCCTGCCCGTGGCGAAGGGCATCGGAGTTCAGACCCACGGCGAGCAGCGCAGCGCTGCGGACCTCCGACAGTTCCGCCGGCCGTGCCCCGGCGTCCGCGTACATCTTCTCGGCCGTGTCGAAGTGCGCGAGCGCCTCGGGCACCCTGCCGAGCAGCGATGCCACCAGTCCGCGATTGTGACGGGCGATGGCCGCGTCGAAGAGCATGCCGACTTCGGTCATGAAGGCTTCGGCGCGGATGAGTGCCGCCTCGGCACCGCGCGCGTCGCCCCGATCAATGAGCGCGTTTCCAAGGTTATTTAGTGCTCGGGCCTCCCAGGTGGTATCGCCCGCGGTGTGGAGGGTGCGCGCGGCACGCCGGTGCTCCTCGATGGCCTCACGGGTACGGCCAAGGATCTGGAGAACAACTCCGCGTCGCACCCTCACCCGGGCCGCGGTTACGCCGGATGCCTTGCCGAGTGCGGCGTCCATGTGGCGAAGGGCCTCACTGCTACGGCCGGCGAAGGCCAACGTGGCGCCGAGGCTCGCGTGGACATCCGCCTCCCGATCCGCCCCGCATGAAGTCGCCGCTGCCAGCGCGGCACGCAAATAGCGGACAGCTCGGTCTACATCGCCCATTTCCCTTGTCGCGATGCCAAGTGCTTGTCCTGCATATGACCGCACTCGCGGGTCCTGGGTCGTCGCAAGCACGTGCTCGGCCACCCGGGCGGTGTCCGCGGGCCGAGAAAACCCAAGCGAGGGCAGATCCTCGACCGCGACGTCTAACGGGGCCATTCCAGCCGAGAAGTCGTGCTTTGTTTCCCCCTGCCGCATCTAACCAAAGGTAGAGAGGGCGATGCGGTAAGGGTAGAGCTTTTGGCTGTCAAGGCGGAAAATACGGGGTGATATCGGCTGGGTGATGACGTTCATTTGGGGGTTACGGCATGTCTAGAAATGGAAACGGCGGCCGGCTTTCCATTGCGGAAGAGCAAGCTCGCGACGAGAACCAGGGGCGATTGGTGCCCGAGGTACGGACGGCCCTTGACGCCGATCCGGAGGTGCGTGCCTGGCCGTTGAGCTGGGAGCAAGACCGGCATATCGACTACTTCTATCGCAGCCGGTCCTTGCTGACCCGCGACGGGGATCTGCCGCGGGTGCAGGACGCGCTGCGCGCGCTGGGCGCCGATGCCGCTGAAGCTGAGGCGGAAAGCGGAACCGAGGCGGACCACCGTGCGCTGATCCGCGGTATCACGAGGCTCGACGTCCACGTCCGCGACTCACAGCACACACCGGACGTCATCAACGACCTCGACGACCGCCTCGGGATAGGCGTAGCCACCCTCGATCACGCATTCATCATCACCTATAACAGCACTTGCCCGGCAACGGAACCGGAACCAGTTATTACTCCTCAGGAGGCGAAAGACCCGGAGATCATTCGGGAAGCACTGTGGCCGAGCATCGGCGATGCCGCCGCTGGAACTGATGTGCGTGTCTCGGTTGTGGACACGGGTCTGCTCTACGGCGCGAGTGGGTGGGCGCCTTGGATTCACGGTGTAGAACCAAATACCAACGATGACATCGAAAACCCGGACAGGCTCAAGGTCGACCCCCTGGGCCGTGGCAGAGATGGATTTGCCGATCCGTACGCAGGCCATGGCACCTTCGTGTCGGGTGTGATTCGCTGTGTTGCACCGGCCGCCCAGGTTGTCGTCGAACGCGAAATTGAAGTCTCGGGTTTTGTGAGGGAGTCCAGCCTCATAAAGCAGATTCGCGACGCATTGTCACGGTCGCCGGACATCATCAGCATGTCCGCTGGGGGTTACACCCGGGGCAATGTCCCCTCGCTTGCCTTCCAGACCCTCTGGGAAGAACGCCTGAGCCAACTCGGCGGCGTCGTCCTCGTGGCTGCTGCGGGTAACGACGGGCGGACTGCGCCCTTCTGGCCGGCGGCCTTCCCCTGGTGCGTTGGGGTGGGCTCGATGAGTCGCGACGGGCAGCGCCGGTCCTGGTTCAGCAACTACGGAGCCTGGGTCGACGTCTACGCACCTGGCGAAGAAATCGTGAATGCGTACGCCCAGATGAAGTACAAGACCGTCGTGCACGGCGAGGTGCGGGACACCTCCGCGGGGATCGTCAAATGGAGCGGCACCTCGTTCTCGACCCCGATAGTCACCGGCCTCATCGCGGCCCGGATGTCCCGGACGGGCGAGACCGCGCGGGAGGCTGCCGATGCGCTACTCGTCGCAGCCCGCCTCCAGTTCCGCCCCGGCGTCGGACCTCGCCTCTTCCCCTGAGCCTCGCCGAGACCACGGTCGACCCGGGGCCCCGGGCTTCGCGCCGCGGGGAGCCAGCAGACCATCTGGTAAAGGCAGGCGGAGGAAGGACGGCTAGGAGGCCCAGTCGACCTCGGCGCGGTAGGCCTCAAGCCGTGCGACGAGTTCCTTTGGGTGACTCAGCGCGGGCGTGTGGCCGCTGTCCAGTTCGTCGGGCGTGATGCCCAACCGCTCTCTGACCACCCGGCGCTGGAACTCCGCCGGGAAGAAGCGGTCATTCCTGCAGATGAGGAACCTGGTTGGCACGTCGGGCCAGGCAGCCAGCGGCCACGGCTGCTCAAACGGCGTCGCCGACTCGCCTCGTACTCCTCTGGCCATCGCCTCGGCCACGACGTCGGATGGGACGTCGTGGAAGAACGTGTGCAGCGGGTCGTACCTGTCCTCGGGGGACCGGCCGCTGCGCTCCTCATCTTCGCGTACGGCCTCTTCCCACCCGGTGTTCGCCCACCATTCGCTAGCCGACTCGCCCTGCACTGGAACCATCGCGGCGACCAGCACCAAGAGGTCCACGGGCACCCGCTCGCACACCAAGGGTGCAGTGAACCCGGCCATGGACTGCGCGACCAGAATGACGTTGGTGCGCGGGCCGATCGCGCCGACCACGACGTCGGCGAATTCCGCCAGACCCGCTGTGACGTCGTCGATCGGCAGATCCGGGGCAACGACGTCGTGTCCGAGCGCGCGTAGTTCAGGGACTACCCGGTGCCAATACCACGAGTCTGAGCCGCCGGCACCGTGAACCAGAACGTACGTTGCCATCGTCGGTCCCGCCTCCAGGAAGCTCACCATCGCGGCAAACGATGCAACCGCGAGAGACGGGCTGCATTCTGGCAGCAGGAAGCGCTGGCGTCAGATCCGAATCCACGTGGTGGCGATCGGCACGGTCGCCCCCGGGGGAGTGCTGACCAGGCTGATCAGGCCCGGCTGTACGCGCTCAGCGGTGAACCGGCCAAGGTCATCGATGGGTATCTGGGTCGCTGATCCCGAGACTGCGTGACGAATCTCGATGTCGACCGCGCCGGCGGGACTCATCTGACCGACGAGCCGTCGGGTATCGCCTGCAGCGATCACCTCCAGGTCGATCGCGACGTCACCGGCCGCGAAGGAGACCAGGCGCGAGCCCTGCTCGCTCCGCACCCCGCTCGGCGCACTAGCGGAGTCCGCGAGGAGTTCGGCCAGCTCGGCGTCGACGCGCAGCCAGGTCAGGCTGGCGCGAGCGGCCTCGAGCACCTCTGGCGGCACTGGGTCGGCGAGCTCGGCGGCCCTGGCCACTTCGGCCAGTAGCTCTCGCTCCTCGTCCGGCCAGGTCGTCATGGCAGTCCCCGTTGTCCTTTCCGATTATCCGATTATGTCCGCAGGTCCGGCGTCAGCTACTGGTGGCCGCAGCCAACGCCGTTCTCAGCTGCTTGATGCACCGTTGCCTGGTCGGACCGATGCTGCCGACCGGGATGTCTAGTGCTTGCGCGATCTGGGCGTAGTGCAGCTCGGCCGACCCGGCGAGCGCCCGCAACAACACCTGGCAGTGGCGCGGCAGCTGGCGCAGCGCCACCCACACTAGTCTCGTCCGGTCGGCCGCGAGCACCTGAACCTCGGGGGACTCGGCGACATCGGCAGCCATGTGTTCGACCATCTCGCTGTCGAGGGTCTCCTTGCCTTGCTCGTGGAGCACCCGCAAAGTCTCCCGTCGGGCCGCGGTGCTCAGCCACCCAGGCAGCCGGCTGGGCTCACGCAGAGTGCCCAGATATTCGACGAGCCGAAGCCACACAGTCTGGCTTACATCGGCCGCGTCGGCTGCGGCCAGGCCGTGCGCTCTCGCGATCGACCAAACGAGCCGGGCGTGGCGTCGTACAAGCTCATTCCACGAACGCTGATCGCCGCCGGTCGCAGCCTTGACGAGCATGGCAACATCCTCGGTCGCGAGCTCGTCGGTGCTCCCGGCGGCCGGACCGTCCGCTGGGGTGGCCGTCACGGGCGCAATGTAATCGACGGACCGGTCCGCTGTCCCGGCTCCTGGCGCCTCCGCTTCCGGACCGGGCGGGGAGGCGATACCCCCGTCATCGCCTCTCCGCTCGGCACCCCCTCCGGCCCCTCCGGCGCGTGGACGACGGCCTTGATGGTGCCGACCACCGCCGCTGCTGGCCTGCGTCGATCCGTGGCCCCCGTGGTGCCGCGGCTCGAGCCCGCCCCTGCCGGTGCCGGCGAGCCGTCGCTGGTGACCGGACCCTTGACTAACCACGCGCATGTACAGGACTCCGCTACGCGCCACGTCAATCAACCCCTCGGGTCCGACGACCGGCTCGCCGGCTGGGCGCCTCATGCCTCGGGAGACACCCGTGCTACAAGAGGCTCGGTGCTGCCGATCTGATACAGCAGGTGGGTCACCGTTCGGTAACGATGCCCGTCTCGGTGGTCACGCCTCGCCGCGACAAACCGATGGACATTCCTGACCTGGAACATCGTGAACGGAGGCGTTCTCTAGTGGCGGTTTCCCGCCATCCACGGGTTGGTCGAGCGGGGCTAGCGTGACCGGCATGACCCCCAGCCCGACTGAGCGGTCGTACGCGGAGAAGCTCGACGCCGATGACGATCTTGGCGGTTTCGTCGGGCAATTTGTCATCGACGACCCGGACCTGATCTACCTCGACGGCAACTCGCTGGGGCGGCTGCCGCGTACGACGCGAGAGCGATTGGCCCGTGCGGTGGACGAGGAGTGGGGCCGGGATCTCATCCGTTCCTGGGACCACTGGATCGACCTGCCAACGCGGGTGGGTGATCTCATCGCAGAAGCATTGGTGGGTGCCGACTCAGGTGAGGTGGCGGTCTCAGACTCGACGACCGTGAACCTCTACAAGCTGGCAGCAGCGGCGCTGGACGCCCGCCCTGGACGGCACGTCATCCTCACCGATGACGACAACTTCCCGACTGATCGCTACATCGTCGAGGGATTGGCTGCAGCACGCGGCTCAACCGTGCGAATGCTCGGCTCCGACCCGGTTTACGGTCCGTCTCTCGACGACCTCGCGGCCGCCATCGACGAGGACACGGCGCTGGTCACGCTTTCACATGTCGCTTATCGATCGGGAGCGCTGGCCGACATGGCGCCGATCACCCGCCTCGTGCATGAGCGCGGCGCGCTCGTGCTGTGGGATCTGTGCCACTCGGTTGGCTCAGTGCCGGTGGAGCTCTCGGCAACGGGCGCCGATCTTGCCGTCGGCTGCACGTACAAGTATGTGAATGGCGGACCAGGCTCGCCCGCATTCCTCTACGTGCGCCGCGAACTGCAGGAGGATCTCCGCCAGCCGATTTGGGGCTGGTTCGGCCAACGGGACATGTTCGCGATGGGACCGGCGTACGACCCTGAGCCGGACATCCGGCGCTTCATGGCTGGTACGCCGCCGATCCTCGGCATTTACGCGGTGGAGGAAGGTGCGCGGTTGCTGGCCGAGGCAGGGATGCGCCGCGTGCGCGCGAAGGGGATGGCGCTCACCTCCTATCTGATCGATCTGGCGGACGCATGGCTGGCGCCGCTCGGTTTCTCGGTGGCCACCCCCCGCGACCCAGCCCGACGAGGAGCACACGTGTCGCTGCAACACGAACATGCGTGGCCGATCTGTCAGGCCTACATCGAGAAGGGCCGCGTCATCCCAGACTTCCGCTCGCCCGATCGGCTCCGGCTCGGTCCCGGACCGCTGACCACCCGTTTCGTCGATGTCTGGGAGGGCCTCCTGCGGCTGCGCACCCTCGTGGAGAGCGGCGAGTACGAGGCCTACGAAACGGTGCACAACCGCGTCACCTAGCCGCAGCCGACCCTGCCTCGCCCGAACGGCACGGCCGGGTCACCGACCGGCAGCCGGACCCTGTCTCACCCCGTCGCCGCCTTCCGGATCAGGCATGCGCGCGCTTGCCCTGTAAAAGCGTGGGTTCTGCGGTGCATGCGTGCGAGTGCCTGATCGTGGAACTGCAGGAAACGCCACCTGTTCAAGGAGCGGACGCGGCCGCTCGTCGGCGAGACCGCCGCTGTTGGGCTGATAGCCAGGAGCAGGCGCCCCAGCCTTCCACAGGGTCGAGATTTCAGCCCGTCTGTTCCACAGCGCGACCTGTTTGCCTACGGCTGGCTGGTGTTTGCGCGAGCTTCGTCATGTGAACGCAGAACTGCGTAGCCTGCTTCAGGAACGAGTGGCTGTCGATCGGCGCGAGATCCTCCGTACCGTCAAGAGCAGCGCCCTAGAGCGTGCCGCCAATTCAGGCGCTGTACGGCGGCCTTTTCCGCACGTCTACATGCTGAGCGAGATCAGCACTGACAAGGACGCCTTGAGGCGCGCCGCCTTGCGTTATGTCGGAGACCGGGGTGCCCTCAGTCACGTGACGGCGTTGGCTATGTGGGGGATGGCGGAATTCGAGACCGAAGAACTGCACGTGACTTTGCCGAGGAGCGCCACGCACCGCAGCACCGAGAGCTTGCGTGTCCATCAACGTGAGGGCTTCACCCTCGGCCCACCACAAACGGTGGTCAAGAACGAACTCCAGGTCGTTCGTCTTGAGCGGGCGGTGGTGGAAAGCTGGCCACTGATCAGCAATATCTATGATCGTCGATCGTCCGTGATAGCCGCAGTCGGCCGGCGCCTAACGACTCCTGAACCGCTTGTTTCATGAGGCCCGTTGCGTACCGAACCTCAAGGGCAGGGCAGGCCTTCTGGCGGTTCTGAATCTCCTCCGCGAGGGATGCCGCAGTCAGCTGGAGATCTTTGGCTACCTCCACGTCTTCTCCGATCCGTCCTTGCCGACACCCCGCCTGCAGTATCCGGTGAAGCTGCCCGCACGAACGGTCTATTTGGACGTCGCATTCGTCGAGGAGCTGGTCTGTATCGAGCTCGATGGCCCTCAATATCACCCCGATCCCCAACTCGATCACAGACGTGACGCGGAACTGGCACGGATGGGTTGGCTCACAGTTCGGATTGCTCCGAGGAGACTTCGCGATGCCGTGGCCACCCAGGCCGAGGTGCGGGAGATCCTTGATCGTCGACGCGTTCAACTCCGGTTGCCGCCTCTCAAGCCCCACGTCCGGTTCACCCGGTGAGTTGCGATCAGGCGGGCGCACGCTTCCCCTGCGGAACGGCCCTTTTTACGGGGTGTGCGTGCGCATGCCTGATCGCAACGGGGCGGCGAGATGGGGGCATGCGGTGGGAGGGGTGACAGGGACGCGGTGGGAGGGGTGACTGGGACGCGGTGGGAGGGTGACGGGGACGCGGTGGGAGGGAGTGATGGGGACGCGGAGGGGGTGATGGGACGCGGAGGGGGTGATGGGACGCGGAGGGACTGAGGACGGTGGATGGAGGCAGCAGCTGGTCGGCGGTCTGTTGGGCCGTCAGTCAGAGGTTCGGGTGCGAGCGCCGAAGAGAATTTCGTCCCAGCTCGGGACCGACGCCCGCCGCGAACGTGGAGCGGCCGCCGGCCGATCGGTCGGCTTGATGAGCCGTTCTTCATAGACGCTCTGGCGGCGGATAGGTGCCGTCGCGGAGGCCGGTACATGCGGTCTGCGGGACCGGCGGACCCGTGGACCGTCGCTGTCATCGCGCTGCAGTGGCCGCCGCGGGGGCACCGGGGCGAGCGGTACGAGGCCGCCCATCGCCGGCACACCGACCCGCGGGATCGCCCGCCCGTCGTCACCTCGGAAGGCGGCCGCGCTGCCGTGCCCTGGTGTCGGCTGCGCGCCTGAGCCGAGTGCGCTTGTGCCGTAGGCAACGGGTGCTGGCCCGCCATGATCGTCGAACTCCGGAGCGCCGACTCCCGCCGTCAGCTCGGATTCGTCGGCTGCGCCATCCTGCGGGATCCGACCGGCATCGAGAGGTCCACGCCGCCCATGGCGATCGGTGGCCGTCTGCCGGGCTCGGCGGCCACCGCCGTCCCGACCGCTACTGGCGGCCTCCGGCCAGTCGTCGCTGCCAGGGTTGGCTTGATCGTCGGCCAGCACGCCGGTCATCGTCGGGTTGAGGGCGACCACCGCCTCAGCTGTGAGAGAGCGCTGCTCGGCGATGAGTAGGCGCGCCGAGTCATCGTCGGCGCCGATCGTCCGGCGAGCCGGATCGAAGACGAACTGCGCCCGCTCGGTGGGCTCGCTCGATGCCCTCAGCGGCGGCTCTCCCTCGACACCGGCCGGCTCAGCGGGGGCATCCGGCAGCCTCCGGTGGTAGGTGACCACGACCTGCCAGCGTGAGTCCTCACGTCGCCAGGAGTCCCATCCGGCCGTTTCGGGGTCGACGCCGCGCTCGCGGAGGCGCTCGGCGACAGCATCGCCGAGCAGGCGGGCGGGACCGTCGTTGAGCACGGAGCCCCGCAGGGCGGTGCGACGTGCCATCGCCGCCATGTGCTCGCGCTCGGCCAGCACCGGCCCCTCGTAGCGGCGCACACGTTCCAGCGGGATGCCTGCCGCCACGGCGACATCAGCGGCGGACTCGCCCGCCCTGATTCTCGCCTGGATATCCCGCGGGCGAAGCGGGGTATCGGTCTCGATTTCCAGCTGCCCGAGCCGTACCCGATCGCCGCGAATCGCGGCCTTGAGCTTCTCATCGAGCGGCAGGGTGTATTCGCTGCCGTCGGGGGAGCGAAGCAGCAGCCGCACGCCTTCGTCAATGGCCGTGATGAGACGCAGCTCTTGCATCACACCCCTCCCCGAAGGCTTGGCGGCAGGCATCAAGTCTGGCCCCTCGAACGCTCCAACTCCGGGACCGCCGGGTCGCCCGGCGCGTCGCCTTTCGCCTGTTCGTGCGACGAGGATGCTGAACAATCCACACCTGCGCAGGCGCGCGGGATTGCTGGGCGGTGTCACACCTCGATCGCAGTGAGATCACGGGCGCTGCGTGGCGAGCGGGTGAGAGTGCGAGCCGCCAGCAGGGCGACCGCAGCGGCGCAGATGCCGGACACGACGGGGACAACGAACGCGTCGCTGGCTCCGCGGTCATCGATCACCTGCCCGGCCAGGGCCGACGCCACCGTGATGCCAAGCCCGATTCCGGTCGTCGACCAGGTCAGACCCTCGGTGAGCTGCGCCGCAGGGACCCGGTCTTCGACGAGACCGAAGAGGGCGATCAATGTCGGCGAGATCGTGAATCCGGCCACGAAGATGACGGCGGCCAACACTGGCAGGCTCGGTACGAAGGGCATCGGCACGATCGACAGCGCGAACACCGGACAAGCTATGAGCAGCCGCCGCCCGAGAGAGGCCTGCCAGCGCACTGCGCCGTACAGCACACCGGAGATCAGGCTGCCGAGCGCCCAGCTGGCCAGGACAAACCCGGCAGCTGCCTTCCTGCCATGTTCGTCCGCGAAGGCGACCACGATCACCTCGACCGAGCCGAAAACGCCACCCAGTCCAATCATGATCAGTATGATGATCCGCAATGCGGATGAACGGATGGCGGACCCGCGAGGAGTGCCGTCTGCAGCCGAGCGCCGCGGCACCGGCTGGGTCGAGCGCTGCGCAGCCAGAGCGAGTCCACCACCGACGGTGAGGATGAGTACGGCCGTCAGCCCCGCCAACCGATGGACGCTGGTCGCGAGCACGGTCACCAGCACCGGGCCGATCACAAAGATCAGCTCATCGATCGAAGACTCAAGCGCATATGCGGTTTGCAAGCTCCGGCCCGTGCCAGCGAGCGTGCTTGCCCACCGCGCCCGGACCAGCGAACCGATACTCGGCGTTGCGGCTCCGGCGATCGCACCGGTGACGAAGAGCGTCCAGTGCGGGGCCTCGTTCACGGCGGCTGCCATCAACGCGATGGTGGCGATCACCTGGACGACGAGAACCGGTACTAACACCGTCGCCTGGCCGTACTTGTCAAAGAGGCGTGCCACCTGCGGGCCGACCAGCGACGCGGCAAGCGAGTACAGCGCCGCCACCACGCCGGCGATGGCGTACGACCCGGTCGTTGACGAGATCAGCAGAACGACCCCAATGCCGATCATCGAGATCGGCATCCGTGCGACGAAGCCGGCGACTGCGAACTTGAAGGTTCCGGGGACGGTGAACAGATCGCGGTATGGCGCCAGCACGACTCGGACGCTACAGCCGATCGCCGACGGCATCGGCGGTAGCCGACAGGCGAGGGCTGCCGTGGTGTCACGGGTCCGGCGACTGCCCGGGGTCGACCCGGCCGACCAGTCGGGGGAGGATCGATGCGAGCACGATGGCAGATCCATTCCAGACGATAGGACCGCGATGATCTACGCCGTACTGCTGCGCGGCGTCAACGTCGGCGGCAACCGCAGGGTGGCCATGCCCGACCTGCGTCGCGTCCTCGAGTCGCTCGGACACACGGACGTGGCCACCTACCTGCAGAGCGGCAACGCGATCGTGACCACCGATGACTCCGATCCGGCGAGTCTGGAGCGCCGGATCGAGGAGGCGCTCTTGACGGACCTCGGCGTCGATACGCATGTCCTCGTCCGTAGCCACGACGAACTCAGCGCGGTGATCGAGGCGAATCCGTTCCCGGGACCCATCGCCGAGCCCAAGTTCCTGCACGTCGTCTTCCTGGCGGCCGAGCCCACTGCGGAGGCGAGGAAGAAGATCGACCCGGCGGCGTACGTCCCGGACGAGATGCGGTTCGGTGATCGCGCCATCTACGTCAGGTATGCGAACGGTCAGGGTCGCAGCAAATTGACCCCTTCAGTGTGGGAGCGTCTGAAGGTTGCCGCCACCGCACGGAACTGGAACACCGTGGTGGAGCTGGCCCGCCGCACGGCAAGCTGAAGGCCCGCCGATCGAGGTGCCCGGCAGGGGGCCTCGGCCGCCCGGTTTGGGCTGACCGGCTGGGGCCGACGCAGGAGGCATAAAGGGCCGGCGTGGGAGGTTCCTCGCGGGAGCGGGCGCTTGGAGGGGTGCCAGGATGGGTGGAGGTGGACGGGATGACCTACGACGCGCTGTTGCTCCTGTCGTTTGGCGGGCCTGAGGGTCCGGACGACGTGATCCCGTTCCTGGAGAACGTCACCGGCGGCCGCGGTATCCCATCCGAACGGCTCGCGGAGGTGGGGGAGCACTACTACCGCTTCGGTGGCAGGAGCCCGATCAACGACCAATGCCGGGAGCTGCTTGCCGCTATTCGTGCCGACTTTGCCGCCAACGATGTCCGGCTGCCGGTCTACTGGGGCAACCGCAACTGGCATCCCATGCTCACCGACACCGTGCGCAAGATGGCAGCCGACGGGATCACGCGCGCGCTGGTATTCGTCACCGCGGCGTACGCCTCCTATTCCGGCTGCCGCCAATACCGGGAGAACATGGCCAACGCCCGATTGGCGGTCGGTGACAACGCTCCCGAGCTGGCACGGCTACGCCACTATTTCAACCACCCCGGCTTCATCGAGCCGTTCGTCGATGCGACTGTCACAGCGCTTGCGGGCATGCCGGACGGTGCCAGGCTCGTCTTCACCACTCACTCCATCCCGGAGGCGTGGGCGGCATCGAGCGGTCCGGCCGGAGGTGCCTATCTCGCCCAGCATCAGGAGGCAGCGGATCTCGTCGTCGCCGGCGTCGCGGAGAAGACCGGAACGGAGCACGAGTGGGATCTGGTGTTCCAATCCCGATCCGGTCCGCCGGGGCAGCCGTGGCTCGAACCAGATGTCGTGGATCACCTGCGGCGGCTGTCGAAAGCAGGCACGCCTGGTGCGGTTCTGGTGCCGATCGGATTCGTGTCCGATCACGTGGAGGTGGCGTACGACCTGGACGTAGAGGCGCGCGAGGCTGCCGAGGAGGTGGGCCTGCCACTGGCGCGGGCGGCGACGCCAGGCACCGATCCACGTTTCGTCGTGCTGGTCCGCGACCTGGTGATAGAGCGGCTGAGGGACACGCCACCGTCAGGGCGTCAGGCACTTGGCGGGCTGGGGCCCAGTCACGATCTCTGCCCAGCCGGATGTTGCCCCAACCCACGGGGCCGGCGACCAGCCGTATCCGGCACCGAGACGGATGGAGAGGACTGATCGATGGGACCGCCGCTCGACCTGCATAGCCTGCGCGAGCTCGCCCTGGAGGCTGCGAGCCAGGCGGCGGTCCTTCTCGTCGACAAGCGCCCGGACCGGGTGGACGTGGCGGCTACGAAGTCGAGTCCGACGGATGTCGTCACCGAGATGGACCGGTCAGCCGAGCGGCTGATCGTCAGCCTGATCAAGGAAAGGCGACCGCATGACAGCGTGCTCGCTGAGGAGGGGTCCGCCGACACTGGGACGACCAGGGTGCGGTGGCTGGTCGACCCGATCGACGGCACCGTCAACTACCTTTACGGGCTGCCTGGCTGGTCGGTGAGCATCGGCGTCGAGGTCGACGGCGACCTGGCAGTCGGAGTGGTGGCCGTGCCCACTTTTGGTGAGACCTACACGGCCGTGATTGGCGAGGGCGCCTACCGGGATGACGAGCGCATCCGGTGCAACCCGGCGCCAGACCTCGGCTATGCCCTCGTCGGAACCGGCTTTGGTTATGAGGTCCCACGGCGCGCACATCAGGCCGAGGTGGTGCGAGGGCTGTTGCCGCGGGTGCGGGACATACGACGGTTCGGTTCGTGCGCCGCCGACCTGTGCGCGGTTGCGGGCGGCAGGTTGGACGCCTACTACGAGCGCGGCCCACAGCCCTGGGACCTCGCCGCCGGTGTGCTGATCGCCCGCGAGGCAGGAGCGCGCGTGGAGGGGCTTCGCGGCTCGCCGCCATCCGCCGACCTGGTTCTAGCGGCGCCACCTGGCCTCTTCGAGACCGTCCATGATCTTCTCGTCGGGCTCGACGCGGACCGTGACTGACAGACTAGGTGATCTTGTACGCATGGACAGAAGTCGCGTCACCCGAGCCCAGTCGGGCACGCCGCGCACCGAGAGCGAGATCGTCGCCTCGATGCGCACCGAGGGCCTGACGCCGCATGGCTGGGGAAACGCACCGGGTGATCGGTACGGCTGGCACGACCACGCTTACCACAAGGTGCTCTACTGCGTGCGCGGCTCGATCATCTTTCACACGGACGAGGGTGATCTTCCACTGGCCGCGGGCGACCGCCTGGACCTGCCGCCGGGGACTCGCCACGCCGCAACCGTTGGCGACCAAGGCGTCCGTTGCGTCGAGGCGCCGCGATCGGTGGCGACGCCTTCCTGACAGAGATCGCCGCAAGCGCAGGAGTCACCGGCCCCGGAGATTTGGCACCGGATCTCGGGGAATTTTGGGCGGGATTGGGAATGTTAGGCCGGTGGCTGGTGTTCCAGCGAAACTCCTGGTCAGAGGCGGCGCGGCGCGACACGTCGCAGAGATCTTCCACCTGGGCGTGTTTTGACGTGATCGATGGGGCACAATCTCCGGCCCAGGGGTATTCGGCGGGCACAAACCCCGGCCTGTCGGAGTTAGCACTTCCGGCGACGGCGATAGCTCCCGCCGGGGGACGTGCTCAGGCACGCGCACACTGAACACCCGAAGGGGGAGAGGGAAATGGCAACTGATTACGACACCCCACGCAAGACCGACGACGACCTCACTGAAGACAGCATCGAGGAACTGAAGGCGCGGACCCGTTCGGACAAGACCGCCAGTGCCGTTGACACTGACGAGAACGAGCTTGCTGAGACTTTTGAGCTGCCGGGTGCTGACCTGTCCAACGAGGAGCTCAGCGTCCGGGTCCTGCCGCGGCAGGCCGATGAGTTCACCTGTTCCAGGTGCTTCCTCGTCCACCACCGCAGCCAGCTCGCACGCGAGAGAAACGGGCAGCAGATCTGCATGGATTGCGCAGCCTGAGCGAGCTGTCGCGCCGACTGCCGAACGGATTGGCGTCCGTCACACGACGGGTACAACCACTTATGCCCTCTCCCAATGAGATCGAGTCACCTGACGAAGACCCTCGCCGACAGGCCGCTGACCTGGTGGCGAGGGTCTCTGATGATCAAGAGTCTTCCCCGTCGGGACGCACCCGCTCGAATGCGGCACTGGCCAGCGCACTGGTCTCGAGCGCCCGCGCTGCCGGCGCTGGGGCCGTCGCGAGCGGCCGATGGCTGACCGACGTCCTGATCGAGACGGTCCCCAGACTCCGGATCCGCGACCGCGCAACGCTTCTGAAACACCATCCAGACCATACCGATGAGGAGATCGCCGAGTCCCTGATCCGTACCGCCGCCAAATCGGCCGCGGCAGTCGGCGCCGGCTGGGGTGCTCTCACTGCGATCGAGTTCGCCGCCCCTCCGACCCTGCTGTCGCTGCCGGTTCAAGTCGCGATCGAGACGCTGGTAGTGGCCGCCATCGAGGTGAAGCTGATCGCCGAACTGCACGAGTTGTACGGACGACGACCGCAGGGCGGTGGCTCACCGATCTTGGCTTACACCTCGTCGTGGGCCAGCCGGCGTGGCGTCGACCCGCTTGACCCGGCGATTCTCACCGTCGGTCTGAGTACGGCCGCCAAGCTGCAGGTACGCCGTCGCCTGGTCGGTCGCGCCGCAAGGAATCTCACAATGCTCGGCCCTTTGCTGACTGGAGCGATCGCAGGGAGCTTGGTGAACCACCGCGAGACGACACGCATCGGCACGCAGCTGCGGGACGAGCTTCGCCGCTCCAGCGTCTCTGGCGGATCACCCGACCAACCCGTCGGGTAGGTTCGCGCCCATGCCGATTCCGAGTGGAACCCGCCCCTTCGACCGCCTCGCCGCTGAGCTCCTCGAGGACCAGCTGGCGGCTGAGCCGAATCTCGGAACCTTCCTCGGCATCACCGACCATGACGAGCGCGTGGCTGACAAGAGCGCCACAGCGATCGCCGAGCGGCAGCGACGCGAAGACGTCTGGCTCCAGCGCTTCGAGGCGCTCGACGACGAACTCGACCTGGATGAACGTATTGACCGTGACCTGGTGGCGATGGTCCTGCGTGGCCGCCAGGTCATGCGCGATTGGGAGGGCTGGCGGCGCAGTCCCGACGACTATGCGGGCAGTGTGCTGACCGGGCTGCAGCTGCTCCTGCTCAACCGCGACGCCGACGATTCCGGCCGTGCGGCCGCTCTCGCGGGCCGGCTCCATGGGGCCTCGGAACTGCTGGCACAGGGCCGAACGAACCTCGAGGCCGAGCTGGCCGCGCCTGAGCTGGTCGAGCGGGGAGTCGGCATGGCAAGAGCGGGTGCTGGGTACGCACGATCGATCGCGGGACTGGTCCCCGAGACCGACCGTGCGATGGTCGCCGAGGCTGGCGACTCCGCCGGTGCTGCCTTTGATGCCTTCGCCGAGTTCCTCGAAGGCTTGGCGGAGAAGGCGAAGGGCGATTGGGCCATCGGTGAAGCGCGCTACGACGGGCTGCTCCGCTACGCCGAGGGCCTCAACTACGGTGCCCGCGAGATGCGGCAACGTGGCCGTGCGGTGTGGCAGGAGCTTGCCGACGATCTTCGGCGGCGGACCAGGCAGCTGCGCGGCGACGACGATTGGCGCGCGCTGCTCGACGAACTCGACCGGGACCACCCGGCTACGCCCGAGGCGATGCTCGCCAGCTACCAGGAGGCGACCGCGGCTGCGCGGGCGTTCTGCCGCGAAAACGGGCTGGTGACCCTCCCCCATGGGGAGTCCTGCCAGGTCCTGCCGTCTGAGCCGTTCACCCGACCGGTGATCGCCGTTGCGCACTACATGGCACCGCCGCCGTTCGCTGACCGTCCTCGTCGCGGGACGTTCTACGTCCCCTACCCGCCGGATGGTGCTACTGGGGAGCAGATTGCGCAGCGGATGGCCACCAACGCGTACTCCTCGCAATGGACGATCACCGCGCACGAGGCGTACCCAGGCCACCACTGGCATATGGCTCACCTGGCGGCTCACCAGCGCCGTCCGCTGCGCTACGTCTTCAGCTCGGCCTATTTCACTGAGGGGTGGGGGCTCTACTCCGAAGAGATGATGAAGGAGCAGGGCTTCTTCACTGATCCACGGGCTGAGCTTCGCCAGGTCGATATGCGGCTCTTCCGAGCGGCCCGGATCGTGGTCGATACCTCCCTGCATCTTGGTGAGATGACCATTGACGAGGCAACGGAGCACATGTCGACGAGAGCATCCCTGTCACCGGACACTGCGCGAGCCGAAGTGCTGCGCTATTGCGCCTGGCCCACGCAGGCCGCGTCGTACCTCACCGGTGCCCTGGAGATCCAGCGCCTGCGCGACGAGTGGCTCCACCAGGCCCGCGGCAGCCTGCGCGACTTTCACGACCTTCTGGCGGGAACCGGCCGGCTGCCTATCTCACTCGTCGACACCTACCTCGCGGAGACTGCGCCGAGGGAGGGCTGACCCCGCGCGGCTCGGCGGTGCACCTGAGGATCTGACGGCCTGCGGCGGGCGGTAGTGTCGGCGACCGTGAGTCCAGCAAGGCCTAATGCCAACCAGCCCATGATCGCTTCGAGGCCGAGGGTCGAGCGGTCCGAAGCGGGCCCGCCTGAGCGCCATCCGGAGGCACCGGCGCCTGGAGACCGGATCAGCTCGCACTACAACCGGTGCTTCGGCTGTGGTGACGATCATCCGACCGGGCTGCACATGCATGTGATGGCGGGAGAGGGGCTCACAATCAGCGCCATGTTCACTGTCACCGAAGATCACCAGGGCGCGCCGGGGCTCGCTCATGGCGGGCTGCTCACGGCCGCCTTCGACGAGGCACTCGGCTCCCTGGCATGGCTGCTACGCAAGCCCATGGTGACCGTCAGGCTCGAGACCGAGTTCCGGCGGCCGGTGCCCGTCGGCACCGCACTGTCCATTGCCGCGCGTGTCGACCGAGCGGTCGGACGGAAGATCTATACGAGTGCGGAGGGCCGCATTGGCGGGCAGGATGGTCAGCCGGCGGTACGCGCGGCGGCGGTCTTTGTCACGGTTGGCATGGAGCACTTCAAGACCCACGGGCGCAGCGTGGACGTCGAGGCCGCGTTCAAACGGGACGACCTGCGGGCCGTTGCCCGGCGGGCATTCGACGTCAATCCCTGACAGGTCAATCCTGTTGCCGAATTCACAAGACATGGGAAGATCCCGCGCTCGGTTAGACACCATCCGCGAGGTGACGCTGTGACCGCCACCAGGCCGACCAACCCGCCCACCGAAACAGTGGGGAGCGAGGCCGACGTCGATGTGCTCATCCAGCGGCTCGACCCCGGGATCCCGTTGCCGGCATACGCTCACCCGGGCGACGCCGGCGCGGACCTCTGTACAACGGTTGACGTCGAGCTGAAGCCGGGCGAGCGGGCACTGGTGCCGACTGGGCTTGCCACCGCGCTGCCAGCCGGGTATGCGGCCTTCGTCCACCCGCGTTCTGGACTCGGCCACCGGCTGGGCGTGAGCATCGTCAACACGCCGGGCACCATCGACGCCGGCTACCGCGGAGAGGTAAAGGTCATTCTCGTAAACCACGATCTTCGCGAGGCTGCGGCCTTCAAGCGCGGCGACCGCATCGCGCAGCTGGTCGTGCAGCGGGTCGAGCGCGCCGCTTTTCACGAGGTCGCCATCCTGCCCGGGTCTGACCGCGGCGCGGGCGGGTACGGTTCCACCGGCGGATTCGCCGCCCAGACGGAGAGCTCGCCGGCCGAGGTCACTCGATGAGCGCTACGTGAGTAGGACCGAACCGAGGGAGTGAAACGACGTGGTCTTCCGTCGCCGCCGACAGCAGGACACCGACGACGTGCTTGCGGAGGCGTACGACACCGAGGCGGAGACCGAGCAGGAGCAGGTCAGCGCCACGTCGGACGAGGCGAGCCTGCCGAGTCACGGACCATGGGACGAGGCCGATCTCGACGACCCGTCAGCGGGTCGTGTCGACCTCGGCGGCCTGCTGATCCCGGCCGTGCAAGGCATGGAGCTCCGCGCTGAGATCGCCGATGATCGGGTCATCGCAGCGACCGTGGTTCTTGCGGACAGTGCCGTCCAGCTGCAGCCCTTCGCCGCGCCCCGGCATGAGGGCATCTGGGATGAGGTACGAGGCGAGCTGGCCGCGACGGTCACCAAGCAGGGCGGCACGGTGGACGAGAGCATCGGGCCGTTTGGCCCCGAGCTAAAGGCCCGGGTGTCGGTGAATGCGCCGGCTGGCAAGACCGGCAACCAGCTCGCCCGCTTCCTCGGCATCGACGGGCCGCGCTGGTTCCTGAGAGCGGTCATCACGGGCCGAGCCGCGGCTGACGCGGCCCATGCCCGCCGAGTCGAGGACCTGCTCCGCGGGGTCGTCGTTGTCCGCGGCGGCTCCCCGATGGCACCGCGTGATCCGATCCCGTTGCGCCTCCCAGACGACGGCACAGCCGAACCGGGGACAGTGGATGCCCCCGTCGAGGGTGGTCAGGGGCGTCCCCCGCTCGACCCGTTCCGGCGGGGTCCCGAGATCACCGAAGTCCGCTGACTATCGCTCTTACTCACGCGGTCGCTTCGGCCGGTAATCTCTTGGTATGGGACGGCGCGGCAGACCGCTGCAGAGGATCTTCAAGCGGCTCACCTCCAGCCAAGACCAGCTCGAGGCGGACGAGTTGCTCGAGGATACGCAGGAGCGGGGTGCGACACCGATCAGCCGTTGCGGCGACCGTCAGCGGGTGACTGTGTCGGGTACGTTGCGCACCGTGACGCTGCGCCCGCGTGCGGGCGTGCCTGCGCTCGAAGCCGAGCTGTACGACGGCTCTGGCATTGTCGCGCTGGTCTGGTTGGGGCGGCGGCGGGTGCCGGGCATCGAGCCCGGCCGCGTCATTGTCGCTGACGGCCGGATCACCTATCACCAAGGGGGACCTGTGATCTACAACCCACGGTACGAGCTGCGGCCGGTCGGGGCGGCATGACCGAGGTGACGGCCGCGGCACAGCCCAGTGGCCAGGAGGCTGCGGTGCGCGCCCCGCTCGGAGCGGATACCGTCGAGGCGGTCGTCCGACGGCAGCTGGCCAAGTCGCTCGGTGGCATACGCGGGACGGTGGAGGCCGCTGTGCCTACCGCTGCCTTCGCGATCGCCTGGATGGCCACCCGTCAGCTCGAGCTGGCGCTCGGTGTGAGCATCGGCGCCGCAGTTGTGCTGCTCATTGCCAGGCTCGTCCAGCGGCAGACGCTGCAGTTCGTCCTCACCAGCATGATCGGCATAGCGGTTGCTGCGTTCTTCGCGCTGCGCTCGGGCAAAGCGGAGGACGCGTTTCTGCCGGGGATCATGTACAACGCGGTCGTCGCCGCTGCGGTCATCTTCTCGATCATCGTCCGCTGGCCCTTCATCGGCTTTCTGATCGGGTCGGTCACCGGCGATCCCACCGGCTGGCGAAGTGATCCCGGCATCGTCCGCCTCTGCACGAGGCTGACCTGGCTGTTCGTGCTCCCGAACGTGATCAGGGTCGCCGTGCAGTGGCCGATCTATCTGACCGGGAATGTCGGTCTGCTCGCCGCGGCCAAGATTGCGCTCGGCTGGCCACTCTTCGTGGGGGCGCTCGCCCTCATGCTCGCGGTCCTCGCCCGCGGGCACACTCCCGTCGACGCGCCGAAGCAAGTCTGAGCCGGCTGGTGGGGCGTCTAGCCGATCGCGGGCAGGGGCTCGAGGCGCCTGCGAGCCTCAGTGCGGGGCCAGCAGGCTTTCGAGTTGCTCCTCGCGGTCGGGCGCGGCGACGAAGAGCAACTCGTCCCCCGCTTCGAGCGGGTGGTCCTTGTCTGGTACGAGCACCTGACCCTCGCGGATGATCGTCACGAGCGCGGTGTCGGTCGGCCAATCGACGTTGCCGACCCGGGTGCCGACGATCGGCGCGCCTGCCGGGAGGGTGAGTTCGACCAGGTTGGCTTCGCCCTGGCTGAAACGCAGCAGCCGGACCAGGTCGCCGACGCTGACCGCTTCTTCGACGAGGGCGGAAAGCAGCCGCGGCGTCGACACAGCGACGTCGACGCCCCAGGCCTCGTTGAATAGCCATTCGTTGCTGGGATTGTTGACTCTGGCGACCACTCGAGGCACGCCGAACTCGGTCTTGGCGAGCAATGACACGACGAGATTGACCTTGTCGTCACCGGTCGCCGCGATGACCACCTGGCAGCGCTGTAGAGCAGCCTCCTCCAGTGACGCAATCTCGCACGCATCCGCGAGCAGCCACTCGGCGGTGGGGACGCTATCCACCTTGATCGCGTGCGGATCGCGGTCGATGAGCAGCACCTCGTGGTTGTCTTCCAGCAGTTCGGTGGCGATGGAGCGGCCGACGTTGCCGGCTCCGGCGATGGCGACGCGCATCAACGCTCCTCTGGGCTCTTGCCGAACACGGCCTCCACCCGGGAATTATCAGCCTCCCGCATCACAACGTGGATGAGATCGCCCTCCTGAATCACGGTGTCCTCGCCAGGCACGAAGCCAGCCCCGAGCCGGCTCACGAACGCCACCCGACAATCGGCCGCCTCCTCGAGGTCTCGCAGCGGATGGCCGATCCATCCTTCGGCTACATGGACCTCAGCGAGCCTGATCGTCCCCGTAGCATCGCGCCACAGAGGTTCTGCGCCCTCGGGCAGCAGCCGCCGCACCATCTGGTCGGCAGTCCACGGAACAGTCGCCACAGTGGGAATTCCGAGCCGCTGGTAGACCTCGGCGCGGCGCGGGTCCTTGATGCGAGCAACGACGTTCTCAACTCCGAAGGTCTCTCTGGCGACCCGTGCAGTGATGATGTTGGAGTTGTCGCCGCTGCTCACCGCGGCAAGCGCGGCCGCCTGCTCGATACCGGACTCGAGCAGCGTGGACCGGTCGAAGCCGACACCGGTGACGCGGCGGCCGTTGAAGTGGCCGCCGAGACGCCGGAATGCCTCCGGGTTCTGATCGATGATCGCGACTGAGTGACCCCGATCCTCGAGGATGTGGGCGAGCGTCGAACCCACCCGACCGCATCCCATGATCACGATGTGCACGGCCGTCCTTCCGTCCAAATCGCCCACGCGTCCGTACCAATGTTTCGCGGCACTCCTGAGAGGTTCTCCAACGGGCCCGGCACGACGCTACACGTCCCAGCCCCTTGTGGATGTTTCCCGACTTGCGTCGCGGAAAAGCCGTCGCGCAGGCGCCGGAGGCGAGAATTCCGCGTGCTGCCAATACGATCCATTCGTGTCGAAGTTGACCGAGCTCCCCAAGCGGATCCTCGTCGGTCAGGCTTTGCGCAGCGACCGGTTGCACGAGACTCTGCTGCCCAAGCGGATTGCGCTGCCAGTCTTCGCCAGCGACGCACTCTCGTCAGTCGCGTACGCACCGCAGGAGATCTTGCTGGTCCTATCCGTGGCCGGCCTGTCGTTCTATCACTACAGCCCGTGGATCGCGGGCGCGGTCGTCTTGCTGATGCTGACGGTGGTCGCGTCCTACCGGCAGAACGTCCATGCCTATCCGAGCGGTGGTGGCGACTACGAGATCGCGTCGGTCAACCTCGGCCAGAATGCCGGCTTGACTGTGGCGAGTGCGCTGCTCGTGGACTACGTCCTCACCGTCGCGGTGTCCGTGTCCTCAGGAGTCGAGTACCTCGGGTCGCGGGTCAGCTTCTTCGCTCAGCATCAGGTGCCGGCCGCCCTGCTGATCGTGGCGATCTTGACGTTCATAAACCTCCGCGGCGTCCGCGAGTCAGGCACCGCCTTCTCGATCCCGACCTACGCGTTCATGGCGGGCGTGTTCTGCATGCTTGCGTGGGGATTCTTCCGGGTTGGGGTACTCGGTGACGACCTGCAGGCGCCAACCGCCACGTTCGACATCCAGCCCGAGCCCGGCTATGAGAACCTGAGCGGATTCGCCCTGGTCTTCCTCGTCCTGCGCGCTTTCTCCTCCGGGTGCGCAGCGCTCACAGGCGTAGAGGCGATCAGCAATGGCGTGCCGGCATTCCGCAAGCCGAAGAGCCAGAACGCGGCGACGACGTTGCTGATGCTCGGGTTGATCGCCGTGACGATGTTCGCCGGGGTGCTCGCCCTTGCCCAAATGTCCGACACCCACCTCGCCGAGAATCCAGCCGAGGACGTGCTCATCAACGGCCAGCCGGCGGGTCCTGGCTATTACCAGCAGCCGATCATCGCTCAGGTAGCGTCGGCGGTCTTCGGCGAGGGCTCCCCGCCCTTCAGCTTCATCGCAGCCGTCACCGCGCTCATCTTGTTTCTCGCCGCGAATACGGCGTACAACGGCTTCCCCGTTCTCGGCTCGATCCTGGCCAGGGACGGCTATCTGCCGCGACAGCTATACACGCGGGGTGATCGGCTGGCTTTCAGCAACGGCATCATCCTGCTCGCTGCCTTCGCCTGCATCCTCATCTATGCCTTCGATGCCCAGGTCACCAAGCTCATCCAGCTTTACATCATCGGTGTCTTCGTCTCGTTCACGCTCAGCCAGACCGGCATGGTCCGGCACTGGACGCGGTTGCTGCGTACCGAATCCGATCCGTCCGTCCGCCGGCGGATGATGCGATCACGCGTCATCAACTCCATCGGACTGGTGTTCACGGGTCTGGTCCTGGTGATCGTGCTTGTCACGAAGTTCACCAAGGGCGCCTGGATCGTCTGCGTGGCAATGCCGATCATCTTCATGACCATGCGGGCGATCAAGCGCCACTACGACAGGGTCCGCGCCGAACTCGCGGTCGACGGCAGTGACGACGTCATGATGATGCCGTCACGCGTGCACGCGATCGTGCTTGTCTCGAAGATCCACAAGCCGACCCTTCGGGCTCTGATGTATGCGAAGGCCAGCCGGCCGAGCACCCTGGAGGCGGTGACGGTTAACGTCGATCCGGCCGAGACCAAGGCGCTACAGGACGAGTGGGACCGGCGGGGTATCTCGGTGCCGCTCAAGGTGCTCGACTCCCCGTTCCGCGAAGTGACCCGGCCGATCATCGACTATGTGAAGTCTGTGCGCCGCAGGGGACCGCGCGACCTCGTCACCGTCTTCATCCCCGAATATGTTGTCGGCCGCTGGTGGGAGCAGTTGCTGCATAACCAGAGCGCGCTGCGGCTGAAGGGCCGGCTCTTGTTCACGCCCGGAGTGATGGTGACGAACGTCCCCTTCCAGCTGCGCTCCTCGGTATCCGCCGCCGCACGGCCGGAACTGCCCGCACCCGGCCAAGTTCGGCGCGGTGAGCCATCCGGTGGGGCAGCCAGAACAACCGACTCCCGCACGACGACGGCTCCCGCACCGGACGACTCGCCGGGCGGCTAGTGGTCGCGACTAGTCACATGCGCAGCCAGCCGAATCCCTTGCAGTCGGGGCACTGCTTCCATTCGGTCGCGGTGCTGATCGTCTTCCCGTCGCGGCTGAGCTTGGCTCTGGGTACCTCTTTGACACCGGTGCTCTCGCACGTGGGGCACTGCGGCTGCCTCCCCTCACCCTTCCTAGGCCAGGCCACCGCACCTCCATAACCGCGAGGATCACTGAGGGTGATCATACGCGTACGGGGCGCGAAGCGATATCCGGCACGCCGGCTGCCTCACCCAGCACGAACGGTGGCGGCGACAGCGAGCTCGCGCAGGGCGTCCCGGGCCTGCGCGGCGACATCTCCACCGTCCAGCGCGCGCAACGCCTCGACGGTGAGCCGCTCGATGAGCTCTTCGACCGCCGCGAGCGCGCCCGTCTCGACGAGCACCGCACGGAGAGCATCGACGCCCTGGTCGTCAAGCAGGCGATCGCCGAGGGTCCGCTCGAGCAGATCACGTTGCGCCGGTCCAGCCCGCTCGAAGGCGAGGGCCACGAGCAGAGTTCGTTTGCCCTCGCGCAGATCGTCACCCGCGGGCTTGCCGGTCTCGGCAGGGTCGCCGAAGACACCGAGAATGTCGTCGCGGAGCTGGAAAGCCTCACCGATCGGCAGCCCATAGGCCGAGTAGGTCTCGATGAGAGCGTCCTGCCCTCCGGCAAGCAGCCCACCGACGTGAAGCGGCCGCTCGACCGTGTACTTGGCCGCCTTGTAGCGGATCACCCTCAGCGCACCGTCGACAGCGGTTCCGCTAGTGGCCTGCGCAAGCACGTCGAGATACTGGCCGGCCATCAGCTCGGTCCGCATCTCCTGGAACGTCGGTTTCGCTCGCAGCAGTTCGATGGGTCCGATGCCGCTGCTCTCGATCATCGCGTCACACCAGGAGAGGCAGAGGTCACCGATGAGGATCGCCGCGGCCGCACCGAAGTCGGTCCAGCGCCCAGGCCGCCCGGCGCCTTCCAGCAGCGCACCGAACTGCCGGTGGATCGAGGGCTTGCCCCGCCTGGTGTCGCTGTCGTCCATCAGATCGTCGTGGATCAGGGCGGCGGCCTGAAGGAGCTCGAGCGACGCCGCGGCGACGATGATCTCCGGACAATCCGGCGCACCGGCGCCTCGCCACCCCCAATAGCAAAAGGCCGGGCGGAGGCGTTTGCCGCCGTCGAGGAAATCCCGCACCGCGTCGGTCACCGGGGCCAGGACGGGGTCGATCGCCGTGAGCCTGGTGGCCTGCTGAGCCATGAAGCTGTCGAGCGCTCGCTCCACACGCTCACGCAACAAGTTATTTTTGGCCTGGCTCACGGCGCCGAGCGTATCCACAGGTGGACGGTGACCAGTTCTGTCCTCATGTTGGATAGCCTCGCGACATGGCACTGGGGACCCCTTCGACCATGCCCGGGGGCGCAACGACCATCCGCGACCTGCTTGCCGGTGGCGGGCGGTCGTACTCCTTCGAGTTCTTCCCACCGAAGACGGACGAGGGTGAGCGCCAGCTGTGGACCGCGATCCGACGGCTCGAGGCGCTGCATCCGACGTTCGTGTCGGTCACCTACGGCGCTGGTGGCTCCACCCGGGACCGCACGGTCCGCATCACCGGCCGGATTGCCCAGGACACCACGCTTACCCCGGTCGGCCATCTGACCTGTGTCGGGGCGTCTCGCGCCGAACTGCGGGTCGTTATCGGGTCCTACGCGGACGCTGGCGTACGCAACGTGCTGGCCCTGCGCGGTGACGCGCCGCGTGATGCAGTCGAGTGGACGCCGCACCCGCAGGGTCTGCGGCACGCCGACGAGCTGGTCCGGCTGCTGCGGGAGCTCGGCGACTTCTGCGTCGGGGTTGCAGCGCATCCCGAAGGCCATCCTGAGTCACCCGACCGCGACACTGACGCGAAGTATCTCGCTCGCAAGGCGGCCGCCGGCGCCGATTTCGCAGTGACGCAGTTCTTCTTCGAGGCGGCCGACTATGTGGGCCTCGTCGACCGCGTAGCGGCATATGGCAGCGACATCCCGATCATCCCTGGGATCATGCCGGTGACTAACGTGCGGCAGATCCAGCGCATGGCCGAGCTGTCAGGGGCCGCATTTCCGAGCGACCTTGCCGACCGCTTGCACGCGGTGGAGGACAACCCGGAGGAGGTCCGCCGCATCGGCGTCGACTATGCCTGCCGGCTTTGTGCGGAGCTGCTTGATCGGGGGGCTCCCGGCCTGCACTTCTACACGCTGAACCGGTCCACCGCCACGCTGGAGATCTACCAAACGCTTGGCCTTGGTGCAGCGGTTTAGCTCGAACCGGGTGCCTTGTTCCTAGCGACCTCACCACCGCAAGCGAGCGCGCGTATATTCGCGGATCAAGGAACGCCCGATCCGGGTACAACCTGGGACGATGATGGACACGGGGATCACGGTCACTGGCGTGGGACTGGCCACGGCGCCCCCGAACGTGTTCCGGCTCGACCTCGGTGCGCAGGTGGTCGCCGAGAGTGCGACCGCAGCGCTGCGTGGGGCGGGCCAGGCCCTCGATCGCATGCGTTCAGTGCTCATTCGGGGCGGGGTGACGAGGGAGGATCTCGCCAGCGGAGCGATCAACTTGTGGCCGGAGCATGGGGACCAAGGGCGGTCAATTGTCGGCTACACCGTGACCCTTCGGCTGACGGCGCGAATCCGCGACCTGGACAAGGCTGGAACGCTGCTCGCGGGAACGGTCGCGGCGGGCGGCGATGCGAGCCGGCTAGAAGGGGCCAGCTTCGAATACGCCGACCCGGCGGCGCTGCTGAGTGGTGCGCGAGAGGCGGCCTGGCGAGACGCGCAAGATAAGGCGGCCAAGTACGCCGCGCTGTCGGGCCGATCGCTCGGCCGGATTGTGGCGATCTCAGAGCAAGTCCACGGCGGCGGACCGAGTCCGATGCCGCGGGTGATGTCGGTCGCAACGCGGGAGACGGTGCCGGTGGAGCCTGGCACATCGTCCGTGACCGTTCAGGTGGATGCCCGCTGGGAGTTTGCCTGAGCAGTACCCTTCGGCATTTGCCGGGTGAGCTCGGGAGGGCAGGTGGGGCTCTACACGATGGTCGCCTGGCGGAGCCTTCGCAGGCACGCAACCTACCGCGCCGCTAGCGCCGCCGGGGCCTTCACGAACACGATCTTCGGCTTCATCCGCGCCTACATCCTCATCGCGCTATGGACGCAACGTCCCCAGATCGGCGGTTACGACGTGACCGCCGCTGTGACGTTTTGTTTCCTCGGCCAGTCACTTATCGCCGCTGTCGGCGCGTTCCTCCCGACCGTCTCGGCCGAACTGTCCGAGCGCATTCGCAACGGTGACATCGCCATCGACCTCTTCCGCCCGGCCGACTTCCAGGGCTGGTGGCTGTCGCATGAGCTCGGTCGTGCGGTGCATGCACTGGTCTTTCGTGGCCTGCCGCCGCTGCTGATCGGCGCTTTTTTCTTCGAGTTCACGTGGCCGTCGGGATGGCGGATCGTCGCTGTTGCGCTGTCCGTCGCTCTCGCCATTGTGGTGAGCTTCGGCATCCGCTATCTCGTCACCCTGACCGCGTTCTGGCTGCTCGACGACGCCGGTCCGTCCTCGATCGCGATGCTTGCAGGCACATTCCTCTCCGGCCTGCTCATCCCGCTGGTTCTGCTGCCTGGATGGCTCGGGACCGTCGCGCGGTCCACGCCATGGGCGGCCACCATCCAGTCCCCTTCTGACATCTGGCTGGGTGTGTACGGAGGCGCCGGCGTGCTTGCGGTCCTGGGTCTGCAGGCCTTGTGGGCGCTGGTGCTCCTTCTGACTGGGCGGCGGCTGACCGAGCGGGCCCGGCGGCGGGTGGTGGTTCAGGGTGGCTGAGGCGTCTGCCAAGCTCGCCGATACGGTGCGGGCATTCGGCTTGCTCTGCTGGGCTTGGACGCGGGCGGCGTGGCAGTATCCGACCTCGCTGCTGCTGCTCACGGTCGGGCAGGCATTGGCCACGACCCTCGATGTCCTTGCGATCGTGGTGATCTTCGCCAACACGGACGAGCTTGGTGGCTTTTCGGCCGCAGAGGTTTTGTTCCTCTACGCCACGACCAGCACATCGTTCGCCATAGCCGACACGTTGCTGGGAACCGTCGAACGCTTGGGCCGCCATGTCCGGAGCGGCGCCTTTGACGTGATGTTGCTCCGTCCGGTGAGCGCTCTGGTCCAGGTTGCAGCGGACACCTTCTCGCCGCGCCGGCTGGGCAAGCTCGTCCCGGCGCTGGCCGCTCTTGCTCTGTCACTGAACTTGCTCGACACGCAGTGGACGGCTGGCCGGATTCTGATGGTCCCGGTCATGGTCATCTGCGGGACACTGATCTACTGCGGGATCTGGGTCCTAGGCGCTTCCTACCAATTCGTTGCCGCGGACGCCGCCGAGGCGATGAATGTCACGACCTATGGCGGCAACTATGTGACGCAATACCCGCTCACGGTCTTCAGCTCCGAGTGGGTGCGCGCCCTCACCTGGGTGGTGCCGCTGGCGTTCGTGAATTGGTACCCCGCGCTGTACGTCTTCGGGCGTCCCGATCCGCAGGGCTATCCCACCGCGATGCAGTTCGCCTCACCCATCGCCGCGCTGCTCACGCTGATCGCCGCAAGCTTTGCCTGGAGGGCCGGCGTCCGTCACTACCGCTCCACGGGCAGTTAGTGTCCCGTCACGGAGGCCTTCCGGCCTCCGGCGTGGGATCTCCGTGACGGGACGCTCATGGCTGTCATCGAACTCGATGGTGTGGAGAAGCACTTCATTGTGCGGAAGCGGGCGCGACCGGATACGGGCATGGCTGCACCGCCGACGGGCCGGTCCGGACGGCGCGCCCGCACGGTGGTCCGCGCGGTCGATGGGCTGACGTTCTCCATCGAGCCCGGTGCGATCGTCGGATACCTCGGACCGAACGGCGCCGGTAAGTCGACGACGGTGAAGATGCTGACGGGAATCCTCGTGCCCAGTGCAGGGCGGATCCGGGTCGCCGGCCTGGACCCGTCGAGGGACCGGGTGGCGCTCGCACGCAAGGTCGGCGTCGTCTTTGGACAGCGAACGACCCTGTGGTGGGACCTCCCGCTGAGGGATTCCTTCGATCTGGTCCGGCGGCTCTACCGGGTCGAGGCCCTACGCTACCGGCGCAACCTCGACCGTCTCGTCGGCCTGCTCGAACTGGCGGACCTGCTCGACACGCCGGTGCGCCAGCTCAGCCTGGGGCAGCGAATGCGCGGCGACTTGGCCGCTGCTCTGCTCCATGATCCTGAAATCGTCTACCTTGACGAGCCGACGATCGGACTCGATGTCGTCAGCAAGGCTGCGGTCAGAGAGTTTCTCGAGTCGATCAACCGCGAGCGCGGAACGACGGTGCTGCTCACCACCCATGATCTCGGTGACGTCGAGCGGCTCTGCAGTCGGGTCATGGTCATCGATCACGGCCGGCTCGCGTTCGACGGGGATCTCGCTGGTCTGCGCTCTCTCGTCCCGTCAGAACGCGTGGTGGTCGTCGACCTCGCTGTCGCGCTGCCGCCGCTGGTCGTGGCCGGAGTGCGAGCGTCGAGGACCGACGGCCCGCGCCAGTGGTTCACGGTGCCAGCGGGCCGTAGCCTCGCGGACCTCGTCGCCCAGATCGTGGCCGGTCACGAGGTCAGCGACCTGACGGTGGAGGAGCCGGCCATCGAGGACGTGGTCAGCCTCATCTACCGGCGCGGAGCCCATGGCGGCTGAGGACGGTCGGAGCCGGTCTGCAACTAAGTCGGGACGCTCTAGCGGCGCCCGATGACGACTGTCGCTGCGAGGTCCGCATCGCTGGCGACGGTCGTGATGAGTCCGGCGGCGCGCAGGGTCTGGATCGCCGTGTCCGCTTGATCGGCGCTTGTCTCCACCAGCAGATGCCCACCCTCCGCGAGCCAACCGGGTGCCGCCTCGGCGACGCGGCGCACGACGTCCAGGCCGTCGGGCCCGCCATCCAGCGCCACTCGCGGCTCATGGACGCGCGCCTCACGCGGCAAGAGATCGACGTCGTCCGTCGGAACATAGGGCACGTTGGCCACGAGAACGTCGACACTGCCGCGCAACCGGGCAGGAAGGCCGGCGTACAGGTCGCCTGCGTACACCTTGCCGCCCAAGGGCTCGAGGTTGCGCCGGGCGCAGGCCACGGCGGTCGGCTCAATATCCACGGCATAAAGCGCGACGCCGCCGACGAGCGTTGCCACCGCCATACCAACCGCGCCCGACCCGCAGGCCAGGTCGACGACGATTGCCCCCGACGCGGAGACCGCCACGGCCCGGCGGACGAGCAGTTCGGTGCGGCGACGGGGCACGAAGACGCCTGGATTTACCGCGACGCGGAGTCCGGAGAAGTCTGCCCAGCCGAGGACGTGTTCCAGCGGCATCCCGGCGGTTCGTTGCTCCACTAAGCTCGCGAGCTCGCCTGGCGTCTTCGCGGCGTCAACCAGCAGGTGCGCCTCATCCTCGGCGAACACACAGCCCGCGTCCCGCAGCGTGCTGACGACGGCCGCCCGGTTCAAAGGAGAGACTGGCATCAGTCGACCTGACCTTGAAGCCATCGAGCGTTGGCGCGGCCAGTCGCGAGCACGAGGAGCAGCACGTCCATGGCGGGAACAGTATGCGAGCCAGCCTATGGGCCGACGTCAGCGACCGAGCCGCCGCTAATTCGAACGAGCTCCTCGAAGGTCGTCGGGAAGACCCAGTGTGGATGGCCGGCCGCGGCCCAGACGACGTCGTACTTGGCCAGCCAGGTATCCACGAGGGTTCTGATCGCCTCAGGATGGGCGACAGGTGCCACGCCACCGATGGCGAATCCCGTGTGGGTGCGGACGAAGTCGGCGTCCGCTCGCCGGACGGTGGCCGCGCCGACAACCCGTGCCACCCAGGCTGGGTCAACCCGGTGGGCGCCACTGGTGAGGACGAGCAGCGGGGAGCCGTCCGCGACGAAGACGAGGCTGTTCGCGATAGCGCCCACGGCGCATCCGAGCTGAGCCGCCGCAGTCGCCGCGGTCGGCGCGGGCTCCGCAAGCTCTCTGGGCGTCCCCTCAGCGCCCACCTCCTCGAGGGCGCTGCTCACTCGCGACACCGCGGGATGCATGCGCTGACCCTACCGAAGCGCGCACCACCGGCCCGAAGTCCACACCACCTGTTCGGGCAGTGACGAGGGCCATCCATGCCTGCCGCCGGCACTGGCGAATCCTGTTTCGGGCTTCCGGTGAGTTGGGGTTGACCCGGTGGAGAGAATCGCGGTTAACTTGACTTGTTCGAACACATGTTCGAGCACGGTGGTTTCCAGCATCACCGGAGACCATCTGCGGCGGATCCGGCCGCGAGGTGCTTCCCGCCCCTCGACTCGTGCCCGCGGTCGGATCGCCGGCCCAGGCGACGGGTGTGGGGAAGCGCCCCGAGCCGGGGCCGGCTCCGCTGCCCGCCGTCTTCCCCCGGCACCGATA
>JBKPTD010000074.1:0-18623 GCA_046735375.1 Actinomycetota bacterium
GCGCATCCGGAAGGTAGGCCACGATGGCATGCCCCAGCGCGCAGGCATGCCAGGGGATCGCCGCGCCCACCTCCAGGATCTGCACGGTGTTGTCCGGGCGGAACACATGGTGCAGCACGATCACGCGGGAGCCGGACAGGCTGGCCACCCAGACCGCCTCGTTCGCCCGCTGCGCGAGCGACTCCGCCCACAGCAGCGAGCGGGCCCGCAACTCAGAGCCGTCCAGGTAGGCGTTGCCGAGCGAGAGGACGGCGGGACCGAGGCTGTACCTGCTGGTGTCGGGATCCTGGGCGACCAGGTCATGCTTTTCCAGCGTGCGCAGCAGCCCATGCACCGTGGGCTTGGCCAGGCCAACCCGCTCCGCGATCTCGGTGACGCCGAGACGGGGGCTGCCGGAGCCGAGAACGGCGAGGATCCGGGCTGCGCGCTCCACCGATTGGATCATGACGACCTTTCAACGATGCCGAACACGATTCAGGATATGCCATGAGCCTCGACGCAAGAGTAGGGATCGTCCTCGTGTCGCACAGTGCCGAGCTGGCCGAGGGGGCGGCAGCGCTGGCGGCACAGATCAGCGGGGGCACCGTGGCCATTGTCCCCGCAGGCGGCACCGACGAGGGGCAGCTCGGCACGAGCGCGGCAAAAGTGCAGCGGGCGGTGAAACTGGCCGACAGCGGTGCCGGCGTCGTGATCCTGCCCGACCTGGGCAGTGCCGTGCTCACCGTCCGGGCGCTCGGCGAGGCCGGTGACCTGCCCACGCTGGTCGAGCTTGCCGATGCACCATTCGTCGAGGGCGTGGTCGCGGCCACGGTGGCCGCGGCCGGGGGCGGGGACATAAAGGCAGTTCTCGCCGCTGCAGAGGAGGCGAGCCATGCCCGCAAGCTATGAGCAGGCGATCACCCTCACCGGTGACCTGCATGCCCGTCCGGCGGGCGCGCTGGCAGTGGCGGCGGCGAAATTCTCCTCGGCCATGTCGCTCACCGTGGGCACCAGCAGCGCCGACGCCAAGAGCGTGCTCGGTGTCATGGGCCTAGGCGCGACCAACGGCCAGCACGTCACCGTGGCAGCGGAAGGGCCCGACGCGGAAGAGGCCGTCGCCACCATCCTCGCCATCCTGGCGCAGGCAACGCAGGTGGGCGCCTGACGCGGGAGCATCCATGCTGGTCAGGGTGGCGGAGGATGCGGGATTCGAACCCGCGAGGGGTTGCCCCCAACACGCTTTCCAAGTGTGCGTATCGGCGTTCGTGCTGGGCCAGGACCGTCCGGGACCGGTCTGGATGGTCGACCACGATGGGCTGGGCCACCCCGCAGGCCGCGACCACCGAGGCCCGGTTGGCCAGCTTCACCGAACTGGTCGCCGCCGCGATCGCCAATGCCGAGGCGCGTCAGGAGCTGCAGCAGCTCGCGGGCGAGCAGGCTGCGCTCGCGAGGTGGCCACGCTGGTCGCCCGTGGGGCCGAGCCGCGCGCTGTATTCGACGCGGTCTGTGAGGTGACCGGCCGACACATCGACGCGACCGTCGTCAATCTGTCTCGCTTCACCCCGGATGGATTCAGCGTGACGATGGCCGGCTGGAGCCAGCGGGGGAACCACGTCCCGCCCGGCACCCGCCTGCCGCTCGACGGGCCTTCGATCGGTGTCTTGGTGAAGCGGACCCGCGCACCCAGCCGCGTGGACAACTATGACGACGTGTCGGGCCAGCTCGCTGCGCGGGTTCGTGAGCTCGGCAACAGGTGGCCGCCGACAAGCAGCCCGACCAGTTCCGCGAAGCTCGCGACGCGCAGTTCGGTGCCTGCGAACAGCGGCTCGGGCTGGTCTGTGCCGGCGATCGGTACCCCCAGACGCGGGCGGCCGAGCATCCATTGGAGGGACACGTCGTGCGAGCCTTCCGCCGCGGCGGCAAATACGGTGGTACGTCATGAGGGTCTGTGTTGTCGGCGCCGGTGCCATTGGCGGTTTCATTGGTACGCGGCTCGCGCTTAGCGGCTGCGCGACGAGCGCGGTCGCCCGCGGCGCGACCTTTGAGGCTCTCCGTACTCACGGGTGGCGACTTCGGCTGGGCGGCAAACTTCTCAGCGCGCCGGTGGACGCGGTCGCCGCTACATCACATGACGCAGGCATTCTCGGGCACCAAGATCTCGTCGTACTCGCGGTGAAGGGGTCGGCCCTGGCGGCCGCGGCGCGAATAGTCCCGCCGTTGCTCGGCCCCGATACCGCGCTGTTGACCGCGATGAACGGTGTGCCGTGGTGGTTTCTCGACGACTTCGGCGGGCCTGTCGAGGGCAGGCGGCTGGCGTCGGTGGACCCCGACGGGACCATCGCGGCGGCCATCCCCACGGCCCGCGTGATCGGGTGCGTGGTCCACGCGACCTGTTCGGTGCCCGAGCCCGGCCTGGTCCGGCACAGTGTCGGCCACGGACTGATCATCGGCGAGCCGGGTGGCGGCGAGTCCGAGCGAGTGCGCGGGCTCGCGGACCTGCTGGGCAAGGCCGGCTTCGAGGTCACTGTGTCGATGCGGATTCAGGCGGACATCTGGTACAAGCTGTGGGGCAACATGACCATGAACCCGGTCTCGGTCCTGACCGGCGCCAGCTGCGACCTGATCCTGGACGACTCCTTGGTGGCCCGATTCTGCCTGGCCGTCATGGCCGAGGCCGCCGAGATCGGTGCGCGCATCGGCTGCCCGATCGACCAAACGGGCGAGGACCGTATCGCCGTGACCCGCAAGCTCGGCGCGTTCAAGACCTCGATGCTGAGCGACGCCGAGGCCGGGAAGCCACTCGAGCTCGACGCTCTGCTGGCCGCGCCGGCCGAGATCGGCCACCAAACGGGCACGCCAACGCCGTTCATGGACGCGCTCTTGGGTTTGACCCGGCTCGGCGCCCGCGTCCGCGGTCTGTACCCCTGGTGATGCTCATGGCAAGGGATCGTCTGGCGGGCATCGGCTTCGTCGCCGAGGGGCGGACTCACGTTGCTGCTTCTCGGGGGAAGGCCCCTCGCCATGCATCTGCGCGGCTAGTCTGACGCTCCTTCGGAGGTTCCGGTGGCCAGCTCCACGACCAATCTAGGCGGCTGGGAGGTCGGCACCGAGCAGTTCCTTGGTGCAGTGCTGAAGTCGGTTGCGCAGCCCATTTGGGCTGTCGACACTGGCGGTCTCATCAGGTTCGCCAATTTGGCCGCCGTCGATGCGCTCGGCTACGACAATCCCATCGAGTTGCTGGGCCGGCCCAGCCACCAGACCATCCACTATCGGCGTCCAGACGGCTCTCCTTTCCCGGCGTCCGCGTGCCCGCTGCTGCTGCCTCGATCGACCGGCGAGGCCGTGTCGAGCGAGCTGGACTGGTTCATCCGCCGCGATGGTTCGATGGTCCCGGTCTCTTACACCTCCCGGCCGATCGACATGCCCGACGGCCGGGGCGCCGTCGTTGCGTTCACGGACATCACCGAGCGCCTGGAGGCCGAGCAGGTTCTGCACGAACGGGAGCGTGCGCTCCGTGAGCGCGATTCCGCCGAAGCGCGGGCGGCCGAGCTCAGCGCGGTCGGGCAGCGTGTCATCGCGGCGGCCGACGCAGCTCGGCGACAGGTGACCCGTGACCTCCATGATGGAGCGCAGCAGCGGTTTGTCAATGCTGTGATCAAGCTCCAACTCGGGCGGTCCTCATGGGAGGACGATCCGTCAAAGGCCCAAGACCTTGTTGATGCGGCCCTCGGCGAGGCACAGGCCGGCCTCGAGGAGCTTAGGGAGCTGGTCGCGGGAATCCATCCGTCGATCCTCACCAATCGGGGACTGCGGGCGGCGGTAGAAGAGCTTGTGCGCCGGACGCCATTGCAGGTCGATCTTCGATGCGACATCAGCGGGCGACTGCCAGAGCCGATCGAGGTATCGGTGTACTTCTTCGTGTCGGAGGCACTTGCCAACGCGGTGAAGCACGCCGATGCGTCGAAGGTCACGGTTAGCCTTGTGTCAGAGCCGGACGCCGTGGTCATCGACGTCGCTGACGACGGGATCGGTGGCGTAACCCTTGACTCAGCGAGCGGTACCGGGCTCGGTGGCCTCGCCGACCGCGTCACCGCCTTCGGCGGCTTGCTCGTCATTACCAGCCCACCCGGCGAAGGCACAGCGCTGCGTGCGGAAATCCCGCCGATCGCAGATCAGACCCACCCACGCCCGCGGCGCCACACCCGATTGGGCTCGCCGGATACTAGAGGCGCAGAAACTACGGCGCGGCCGCACGACGCCGGCCATCTCCGAGTCATCAGGTCCGGAGAAGGCCCGGTCATCGAAGGGGGCGCCATCTCCGGAACGATCCTCGGCCGATTCGACACCCCATCCGTCGTCGGTGAGCTCCACGCTGTCCCCTTGCCGCCGGGGCTGCGACAGGTATCCGGCGCTCATCCCTCTGGCGTGCGAGAACTTGTGCACATTCACCGCGGCACGGTTCGGGTCGGCCCGGCCGTCGGTCCGGTCGAGCTACGGCCAGGCGACTGCGCCGACTACGCAGCCGACGTCCCACACCTATACGAGGTCGTCGGCAACGGGGCCGCGCTCATGACCGTGCTGATGCTGAGGTTTGGCGAGCCGGGCCCGCTCCCCTAAGACGCCAAGGTGGACAACAGTGACGCCGGGCTCACCTCCGGACTGATCAGCGCTGCCCAGTCTCTGGGCGGATCGCTGGGCCGGGCTGTGCTGGTCACCGTTGCAGCGAACCGGACCGGTGGGGTTCTGGCCTCACTCGGCGCACCGCGTCGTCAGCCGATGCCCTTGCCGAGCAGGTCGACGGGTATGTCAGAGCGCTCCTTGCCGCAGCAGCCTTGGCGGCCATGGCTGCGACCATCGCTGCAGTGAGCCCGCCGCCACGACACCGTGCTGTACCCCAAACCGCGAGGCATCTCGGCCTTGAGGACGGCCGCGTCGCCGGCCGTGGAAAGGAGGGTCCGTCACCTGTCCTACCGGCGCGGGAATGAGCCTTGCCGGTTGTCCCGCCTGATGGGAACGTGACACGGGAGGAACCGACGATGAGACATCTGGATCGTGCCGAGTTGGGCCGGACGGCCGCCCCGATCGACAGCGGCAGGGTCGTCGGGCGCGTCGCTGAACTGTGGCGCTACGCGGTGAAGTCGATGCGGGGCGGAACTGTTCCAGAGCTTCTCATCACCGATCGTGGAGGGCTGGGTGACCGGGCCTGGGCGCTCCGCGATCCAGTCACCGGCCGGATCGCGAGCGCCAAGCGGTTCCCGCGGCTGCTCGAGTTCCGCGCCACGTACGAGGTCGAGCCAACCTTGACCACGGCAGGACGGGTGCGGATCGAGGCACCCGACGGCCGGACGGTTTATGCGGACGAGCCGAACGCCTCGGAAGTGATCTCGAGCGTCCTCTGCCGCACCCTACGGCTGGAGAACCAGGCACGGCCGGACGAGAGGACCGGCATCGATCGGGCCGCCGTGTTCGGCGATGTCCCGGTGTCGGACATGAAGCCGGACTGGACAGCGGAGACCATGCCCGACTATTTCCAGCTCAAGACCGGGACGTTCTTTGAGATCGGCGCCGTCTACCTGCTCGGAAGTGGGTCCGTTGCCCACCTGCGCAAGCTGCAGGGCGGGACCGCGCTTATTGACCGCCGTCGTTTCCGGCCGAACCTCTACGTCGACACTGGACCGGGAATGGACCGGTTCGTCGAAGACGAGTGGCTCGGCCGGACTCTCGCGGTAGGGCCGACGCTCGTGCTCGACGAGTTCCAGCCGACCCTGTGGTGCGTCACCTCTACGCTGGCTCAAGAGGAGCTGCCGCGCGACCGAAGCGTGCTGCGCACGACCGCGCAGCACCACAGGGGGTGCCTTGGGGTCTACGCGTCGGTTCGCACATCGGGCCGGGCGCGGGTCGGCGATCCGGTGGTCCTGTACTGACGAGGCAGGCGCAGCCCTCCCCGTGTCGTCGGATCAGGACGGATGCCGCCTCGGAAGCTGATGTCTGAACCGTACGGCTCCGTAGAGTTGAGGCACGGCGGCCACACCTCAGGCCGTGGGTGGGCCGACCCGCTGGGCAGCCAGCGGTGGTCGGCCTGCCGCGCGGCCGCACAGGCCAGGGCCGGCTCGTGGCTGCCAAGCGATGCTCGGTGACGGTGACCAGCCGCTGGCCTCGTCCAGATCCACCCTCCAGCCGGATGTGTCGAGCCGGTAGCGCGAGCTCCCGACGTACGGGACGCGAGGGGTCGGGGCTCATGGTTACTCCTTGCGCCCGATGCGGCGCGGCCCGTGCCTCTTGTGGGGAGATCGGCTCGTCACTGGCAGGCTGCCGCAGCCGGGGTGGGTCGCCCAATGGAGCGTCCTGCAGTCCTGATGTTGGGATCGCCCGCGCCGACCTGGGGTTAGCCCGAGGTGGGCCAGGCGGGTCACCGAAGAAGGACCATGTCGCGCCATGGCAGCTGGCATGGCGCCGTTTGCCGAGGCTGCTACCAGTGGGCATCCGGGGCGACGTGGCCGTTGGTGACCTGGCGAGCGGCTCGTCGCCGTGTGGCCGACATGGGCACCTGGTCCGTCAAGCCCGGAGGTAGGTGAGCACGGCGAGCACACGCCTGTGCTGGTCGGGGGACTGACGGAGCCCGAGCTTGTCGAAGATGCTCGTCACGTGTCGCTCCACGGCCGCGACGGTGACTACAAGTTCCTCGGCGACACCAGCGTTGGAGCGGCCTTCCGCGATCAGTGCCAGCACCTCCCGTTCGCGTTTGGTCAGTTCGTCGAGCGGGCTGTCGCGGCGGGGGCGGCCGATCAAACGCGCGACGACGTCCGGATCGAGGGCTGAGCCACCGGTCGCGACCCGGTGGACGGCGTCGGTGAACATGCGCAGGTCGCCGACCTTCTCCTTGAGCAGGTAGCCCACTCCCTGCGCGCCGTCGGCGACCAGGTCGAACGCGTAGCGATCCTCGAGGAACTGGGACAGCACCAGCACGCCGACCTGGGGCTGGGCCGCGCGAATCTCCAAGGCCGCCCGAAGCCCGTCGTCGGTGCGGTCCGGTGGCATCTGGATGTCGGTCACCACCACGTCAGGATGGTAGGCGCGCACCTTGTGGACCAGCTCGCGCGCGTCCCCCGCGGTCGCCACGATCTCGAATCCGCCGTCCTGCAGAACGTGCACAATCCCCTCCCGGACGAGGGGCTGGTCCTCGCCCACCACCACACGGATCTGTCTGGCCGGCTCCACGGTTCCACGCTAGGCGAACCGAACCGCGCGGGACTAGCGGCTGACCGAACAGAGGCAGGACCCGACACGGCACGCCTTTCTTCCCGTCTGCGCCGACGACCGTCGAGCCTTCGGCTTGTTCCCGCCGGGTTTGGGAGTATCAGTCGGGATTGGAGAGAGGAAGCGTGGCGCGAAGGCGGGTGCCGTGTCCGGACGGGCTGTCGAGCTTGAGTCCGCCGCCGATGGCCTCGACCCGGTCTTTGAGCCCGAGAAGCCCCCCGCCGCGAATGTCAGCGCCGCCGGTTCCGTCGTCCTCGATGTCGATGGCGAGGCCGCCGTCATGTGGAGCCACGCGTACGGCTGCTCGGGACGCCTGCGCGTGCTTTGCCACGTTGGTTAGGGCCTCGGCGATGACGAAGTAGACGGCGGCCTCGATCTGCGGTGGGTAGCGCGCGTCGGGCACCTCGACCTCGACCAGGCAGGTGCTCCGCCGGGCCAACGCGTCGACGGCCGCATGAAGTCCCCGGTTGGTGAGGATGCTGGGATGCATACCGGCGGCGAGTTCACGGAGGTCGGTCAGCCCGTCGCGGGCGTGGCCGAGCGCCTCGCGCAGAAGGCGCCGCGTGGCCCCCTGGTCCTGGTCGAACCGCAGGTCTGCCATCTGCAGGTTCATCACTGCGCTGACCAGTCGCTGCTGGGCGCCGTCGTGGAGGTCGCGGGCCAGCCGGCGACGAGCGGCGTCACCTGCGTTCACGATTCGGGCCCGTGAGGCGAGCAGCTCTGCCTGGGCGGTGGCGTTCGAGATCGCGGTGGCGATGAGGTCGGCGAAGCTTGCAAGACGAAGCTCGGTTCGGAGTGGCAGTGGCTTCGGCCGGTCAGTCCCGGCGATCAGCGCACCCCAGACCTGCCCGTTGACGACCACCGGCGCGCCGACCTCCGAGGCGATGCCGAGCTCGCGTAGCCGGGCGGCCAGCGGCCCCGGGGTGCCGTCGTAGCTGTCGAAGCGACCTGGTGCACCGGTTCGCTGTACCAGGGAGTTGATCGTCTGGCCTTCTAGTGGCAGACGGGTGCCCGTGGGGACGTGGACGCCGCGCAGGCTCCACCCCGAGATCGTGAGATTGAAGCCGTCGGGGGTGAAGTGGGCCAGGTTCACTGTTGTGGCCCCGATCAGCCGGCCGGTCTCCTCGCACACCGCATCGAACACCGCCTGCGGCGGTGCCGCCCTCGCGACCAGGGTGGCGACACGGCGAAGAGCCCCCTCCACTCGGGCGGCCCGATTGCGGCTGCGCTCCCGAACGGCGAGCTCGGTGACAGCCACCCCGAGAAGAAGAAGGAGCAGCGTGGTTTCGAGGTCCGCGCGATGGGCGACGTCGAACCGGTAATAGGGGCGGGTGAAGAAGAAGTCGAACCACGCGGCCGCCGAGATCGCCGCCAGCACCGTTGCCGCGCGATTCCCGCTCGCGCTGACCGCCACCACCACGGCCAACAGGACGAGCACCACACTCGCTGGTCCGATGTCGACCCGCAACGGAACCAAGACGGCCGACACGGCGAGCGGAGCGAGCAGTCCACAAATGACTGCGACGCGGTCACGCAGCCGCCACTGGAGGGCGCGATGAGAGAGCAGTCGAGCCCGCGTCACAGCCAGTCGAAATCCGGGCAGACGCCGTCACCACCCATCCGATCCATGCTGCCACCGCCGGTCCCGGGAGCAAAGGCTGAGTTCAGGGGAGCACCAGGCGCGTGTCCGCCCTCCTCACCCGTCTGGCGGCCCTACGGGCCCCGTTGCTTTGGGCACCCGAAGGCTTCCCCATTGAAAAGCCGTCGTAGATCGGCGGTCGCGAGTTCGGTCTTCGATACGAACGCTGTAGCCCCGCACTCACGCAGGACCGCGGCGGGGACGTCGTCGACGTCAGACGATGTCAGCACGATCCTGGTGGCCGGGCAGGCCGCGGCGAGGGAGGTGGCCACCGCGTAGCCGTCCGTTCCCGGCAGATTGATATCGAGCAGCGCCCCGTCGGGACAGGACCGGGCAGCCGCTGCAATCGCCTGCTTCCCGTCCGCCGCGGTATCGACGAGCTCGAAGCCCAGCATGCCGAGCAGCTCACTCGCGCTACGGCGGAAGTGTGGATTGTCGTCGACTACCAGGATCCGGAGGGCCACACCCACACTCTGGACCGGTCGCCCCTGTCACCTGCCATGGAGTAAACCCCACAGTCGTCACGACCACGGTCCGGCGATCTTCGACCTGTGGCTATCCCTACGGGCGCCGTGGGCGATCCCGAGCCCAGAACTGAAGACCACTCGATTGGTCCTCGCACGCGAGCGGACCAGGCTCACCGTCAGGCAGCCGGCCCACCGAGTATCCCGGTAAAGGCGACGTCCAGCGACAGGACGCAGCAGCAGCAACGGGAGTGACTATGTCGACCCACGTTCTTTCGCCCCAGGCCCGATGGGAGTCCCACGCCGCTCGGTCCAGGAGACGGCAAACGGGGTCAGCCCCGGCCTTCCTGACCAGGTCGGGCGCATCGGCGGCGGTCCCAACCACGTCGAAACCGCTGTCGGTGAGGCCGTGCACGATTCCCTCGCGCACGATGGGCTGGTCCTCGCCGACGACTACCCGGATAGGTGCGGGCTGGGCAACGCCACCAAGCTACGCGGCTGCCACTGGCAGCCCAACGGTGTGGCTGGCCCGTTCTGCGCCTCGCCGCAGGCACCGACGCCAGGTGGGGCTCCAGCGGGCACCGTGGGGATTTCCCCACAGGTGGAGTGGGGCTAGCCGGCGCAGGATGTCAGATCAGCCCAATGGTTGCGGCGGTCCGTCCCGCCCAGGCTGGCAGGCATGAAGCTCGGCTCTGATTCTGCGGTCCTCCTCGAATCCCGCCCGCCAGCCTCCGATGCTGGTACCGGCCCATACGCGTTCCAGCCCGCCAGCGGACTGCGGGCGTCGCCGGGCACGGCGCGGTCCGCGCGGTCGCGCACTGCACCTGGGAACGCCGGCCTTGGCGGGTGGTTCATCGCCGCCGAGGAGCGCGGAAACCCCGCCACGAGGCTGGATTCCCGCCACGGCGACGGCGCCGCCTGGACGACGGGAAACCGGGTGCGCCCGCTGCTCCACGGCGCCGCGTACTTCGCCGAGTTGCTCGCCGGTATCCGCGCCATGCGAGCAGGCGACCTGCTGCTGTTCACCGACTGGCGGGGGGACCCTGACCAGCGGCTCGACGGTCCCGGCACGGAGGTGGCACGGGTGCTGGCCGACGCGGCTAGCCGCGGCGTGATCGTCCGCGGCCTGCTCTGGCGCTCGCACCTGGACCGGTTCCGGTACAGCCTGCAAGAACACCGCGACCTGGGGGAAGCGATCGTAGCCGCGGGCGGCGAATGTCTCCTGGACATGCGGGTGCGCACCCGCGGCTCGCATCATCAGAAGCTGGTCGTGCTGCGTCATGCTGGCCGCCCCGAGCGGGACGTGGCCTACGTGGGCGGGATCGACCTGTGCCACGGCCGCAGGGACGACCACACCCACCGCGGTGACGAGCAGCCGTGCCCGCTCGGTGCCGCCTACGGACCCCGCGCACCGTGGCACGACGTCCAGCTCGCCATCCAGGGCCCGGCCATCGCCGATGTGGAAACGGTGTTCCGGGAGCGGTGGGAGGACCCGACCCCGCTGACTCGCAGCCCGCTGCGCCGCTGGCGCGACCGGGTTTTGCGTCCTATCGAGCCACCCCCATGCCCGACCCAGCTGCCCGACCCGCAGCCCTGCGGCGGTGACGCAGTGCAGGTGCTGCGCACCTACCCCTACCGGCGCCGCGGGTACTACTTCGCGCCGTCGGGCGAACGCAGCATCGCCCGCGCCTACCGCAAGGCGCTGGGCCGGGCTCAGCGCCTGGTGTACCTGGAAGACCAGTACCTGTGGTGTCCGGAGGTTGTCGGCTACTTCGCCCAGGCGCTCGCCGCCCGGCCCGGCCTGCGGCTGATCGCCGTCGTGCCGCAGTTCCCCATCGCCGGCCACAACCGGGCCTGGCGGGCAACCGGATCTGGGGTCGCGCCCCAGCTGCTCGCCCGGGCCCGTTCGCTGGACCTGCTGACGCGGCTGGGCGGTGACCGGGTCGGCATTTACCACGTGGAGAACCACGCCGGCACCCCGGTCTACGTCCACGCGAAGGTCTGCATCGTCGACGACACCTGGGTCACGGTCGGCTCAAGCAACATCAACCGGCGCTCCTGGACCTATGACAGCGAGCTGAGTTGCGCGGTGCTCGGCCAGGCCACCGGCGGGGAGTGCCTCGCCCAGGACCTGCGGCTTGCCCTGGCCCGTGAGCACCTCGACTGGGCCGAGGGCGATGACGCCGACCTGCGCGACCCGCATGACGCGTTCGACGCGTTCGCGGCCAGCGCCAGCCGACTGGACGCCTGGTACGCCGGGGGGCAGCGCAGCCCGCGTCCACCGGGGAGGCTGCGCCGCCATCACCCCACCCCGCTGCCCCGGTCCACAGTGCGCTGGGCCGAGACCTTGTACCGGATCCTGTTCGACCCGGACGGGCGGCCACGGCCGCTGCGCCACGTCGGCGGATTCTGACCCTCATCCCGGGCACCGGCCCGGCCCCACCGACGGAGGAACACGATGGCTTCAGCTAGAACAGCCCCCCTGCGCCCGTTCGAGCATTTCGCCTGGCGCAGCCTGGGCGGCTTGGTCGCCGTCATCGCAGCCGCGACCGGCTTCGGCCTGCTCCTGCTGCTCGTACGGTCGGGGTGGCCGCCGCTCGCCAGCTTTGACCGCAACGCCGTGGACACCCTCAACCATCTTGTCGCGGGCAAGCGCATCGTGGTGACCATCCTGACCGCCATCACAAACTTCGGCGGCCGGACAATCTTGGTCTGGCTGGTCACTGTGAGCGCCGCCGCCATGTTGATCCGCCGTCAGTACCAGCTCACCGTGTATCTGGTAGTGACCGGACTCGGCGCGCTCGCCCTCGACCCGGCGATCAAGATCTTGGTTGGGCGGCTGCGGCCGATGGTGCCCACGCCCATCGCGACGGCACCAGGCAACAGCTTCCCCAGCGGTCACGCGCTCAACGCAGCCGTCTTCTACGGCGTCATGCTGCTGGTCTTCCTGCCGATCATCCCGCCCCGCCTGCGAAAGTTGGCCACCGGGCTGATGATCGCGCTGCTTGCGGCGATCGGCTTCAGCCGCGTCGCGCTCGGCGTTCACTACCCGTCCGATGTGGCCGGGGGCTGGCTGCTCGGGGTCGCCTGGCTGGGGATAACAGCGCACGCGTTCGGGCACTGGCGGGCCGAGACCGGGCTGCCGCCACGGCACCTGTCCGAAGGGCTGGCACCGGAGGCTGCCCCACAACTGGGACCCACCCGCATCGTGCCCGTCCCGCACCCGTGGCAGGCCGCGGCGCGGTTGGTGGTCTCCTTCGTGCTGATCGGCGGCGCTCTGGTCGGCATCGGCAAGCTCGTCACGAGCTACACGCCAGCAGTCGACGAAGCGGTGCCCCGCTGGCTGGCCGCCCACCGCACACCGGGCCTCAACACCGTCAGCTACATCCTGAGCCAAGCCGGAGGCACCCGTTGGATCATGGCGATCGGTCTGGTCATCGTGCCCCTGGCGATCGCCCTGATCGGCCGCTGGCGGCCCGCCGTGTTCGTCGCAGTGGCGATGGTCGGCGAGCTCAGCATGTTCGTGAGCGTCGCAAATGTCGTCCACCGCGCACGGCCGCTCGTCACCCAGCTCGAGACACGCCTGCCCACGACGAGCTTTCCTTCCGGGCACACCGCCGCCACGATGTGCCTGTACGGCGCGCTCGCGATACTGGTCGTGCCCCGCACCCGCGGGCCAAGGAGATGGCTCGCGATCGCCCCGGCCGTGCTGATGCCATTGCTAGTCGCATGGTCGCGGATGTACCGGGGCGAACATCACCCTCTTGACGTCGCCGGCGGCGCCCTCCTGGCGCTGCTGTGGCTTGCCGCCGTGACCCTCGCCGTGCGACCCAACGCCGACCTCGACGAACCGGACCCAGCTTCCGTGCCGGCATCATTCCCTTCCCCGGTCACGGTGCCGCCGGCCCCGGCCACCGTAGCCGCCGGCCACCCGGGCAGCGGGCAGGGTGAGGATCACGATGCCGGGACGCGGTCCGCCGTGGTCGCCAATCCCACCAAGGTGAAAGACGACGGGCCGCACTACCGGCAAATCCATGCCGCCCTGGCCAGCGCCGGCTGGCCTAAGCCCCTCTGGCTGGAGACCACCCACGAGGATCCCGGCAGCGGCCAGACCCGGCAGGCCCTCCAGGCCGGCGCCAAGGTCATCTTCGCCTGCGGAGGCGACGGCACCGTGGCCGCCTGCGCCAGCGAACTCGTCGGTGCCCAAGCGGTTCTGGCGGTGGTGCCATCGGGGACCGGCAACCTCCTGGCCGCAAACCTCAACCTGCCGGCGCGCCCGGCCGACGCGGTCGCCGCCGCAACCGCGCCCGGCCGCCGACGGCTCGACGTCGGTGTGGTCGGGGAGCGCTGCTTCACCGTCATGGCCGGCATGGGTTTCGACGCACAGATGCTCCGCGACACCCCGGAGACGCTCAAGGCCCGGCTCGGCTGGCCAGCCTACGCGATCGCCGCGGCGCGCAACCTGTGTGAAACACCCATGCGGGTTACCATCAGCCTCGACCACGCGTCGCCGTTCACCCGGCAGGCCAGAACCGTCCTAGTCGCCAACGTCGGCGGGCTGCGCGGCGGCCTGCGGTTGCTACCTGATGCCCAGCCCGACGACGGCCTGCTCGACGTGGCAGTGCTGATGCCCCCCCGGCGGCGCAGTTGGCTGCTCCTCGCCTGGTCGCTGATCCGGCACCGGCCCACCACGCCGATGATGGAAACCTTCCAGGCCCGCCACGTGGAGATCAGTATCGACACCGAACAGCCCAGGGAACTCGACGGCGACCTCATCGAACCCTCCCACACCCTCACCGCAGCGGTCTGCCCCGCCGCGTTGTGGCTGTGCGTCGCCCGGACGCCGTCCGCCGCAGCCAGCATCAGCACCGAAGACATCCGGGCCAAGGCCATGGCCCCTGCGTGAGCCAAGCGCGACCGACAACCCTGGCAAGGAACGAAAGATTAAGGAACAGCGATGTACGTCATCCGCGAGAAAATGTTCCGCCTGGCCGAGGACTCGAACATCACCAACGAATCCGGCCAGCCCGTCTTGCACGTGAAGGGCAAGATCATGAGCCTACGCCGCAGGCTTATCCTCCGCGACGCGGCCGGACGCGAAGTCGCGCAGGTGCATCGCAAGCTCGCCGCGCTCGGCCCTACCTACGAAATCACCATCGGCGGCAAGAACGTCGCCGAGGTGCGCCAGCACCTCTTCAGCCCCTTCCAGGAAGTGCTGACCATCGACCTCACTGGCCCCGGCGACATGGAGATCAGCGGCGACCTGCTCAGCCACGAGTTCACCATCCAGCGGGACGGCCAGACCGCCGCGACCGTCTCCAAACGCTGGCTCAGCCTGACCGACAGCTATGCGGTCGATATCGCCCCTGGCGAGAACCACCTGCTGATCCTCTCCAGCGTCCTCGCCTTGGACCTGGCCACGGACCAGCAACGTCACGCGGCGTGACAATGCTCGGCCGCGTGCAGCGCGCAGGCTGTACCCATCGAACAGCGGCGAGCTGGCGATGCTGACCGCCTTGTCCCGCACCAGCGTCGCCAACAGTGTTCCCCCGGAATCGGGTCCGGCGTTGGGTGGCGGCGGCGCGCCTCGGCCATCGACTCGTCCACCGCGATGTCCAAGATCTCCACTACGACCGACAGGGCGTCGGCGTGGGGCGCCGTAGACAGCGGCCGGACGCGGCCACTCGTGTGAATCCAGGGGAAAGTTTCGGCCACTGGACACAGCGACCGCGCAACCCGGCCCCAGTCGGCGTGTCGACCCGCCTCGATGCCAAGTACTACTGGGAGGTGGACATGGGCAGCTACCAGATCGCCGTACGTCGTCAAGCTCCAGGACCGCTGTAATCAGGCGCTTGGGGGTGGGTCCCGACAGGATCGGACCAGGCCGGTTTCAGGCGGCGAATCCGACACGATCTGACACGGGATCGTGGCACTCACCCGCCGGAACGGCAGCGGGATATACCGAGGCGTTCCAACGATGGCATACGGCACGCTCATCGGCCTGATCGAAGCTCGAATGAGACTACGAACTCTCACGGGCTGGGGTGCCGGAGATAACTGAGCTGACATTTGTCCTGGTCAGCGCGGCGGAGGATGCGGGATTCGAACCCGCGAGGGGTTGCCCCCAACACGCTTTCCAAGCGTGCGCCCTAGGCCACTAGGCGAATCCTCCGTCGGCCAGGGTACCGGAGCTTGGCAGGTCGTCCGGCTGCTCTGCCATCGCCCGACTACGCAGCTTGGGTCGCCGGCGCTGCAGCCGGGTCCTCCGCGCGGGGCTCCGCAGGATTGCTCAGGTCGCGAACGTGATCATGTCATTGGATCCGGCTGCGAGTCGATTGATCAAGACCAGACGCCGGACTGCCGGGGCGACCGGATTGGTGGGAAAGCCGATCGCCGGTACAGTAACGAGAGACCCCTTGGCGGTGTCATCTCACCCAACTCCCCCAGGGCCGGAAGGCAGCAAGGGTAAGTGAGCTCTGACAGGTGCCGAGGGGTCACCCTTCTTCTCAGGTCGCCCTCGACGATCAACGACATCCAGCGATCACCGCCACGGTCGGCGCCGCCGAGGCGAGGTTCCGCGGAGCCCTCGCGCTGTCGGCCCGGCGCGTTAGGGTCTGGGTGTGTCGCTCGCCCTCTACCGCAGATATCGCCCCGAGACCTTTGCCGAGGTCATCGGGCAGGATCAGGTGACCGGGCCGCTGCAGCAGGCGATCCGGAACGACCGCGTCCATCATGCCTATCTGTTCAGCGGTCCCCGCGGGTGCGGCAAGACCACCAGTGCACGGTTGCTCGCTCGTTGCCTGAACTGCGAAAAGGGACCGACTCCCGAGCCGTGCGGTGTGTGTCAGTCATGTCGCGACTTGGCAAGGGGCGGCGGTGGGAGCGTCGACGTCGTCGAGATCGACGCCGCATCTCACGGTGGCGTCGACGATGCGCGCGATCTCCGCGAGCGTGTGTTCTTCATCCCAGCCGTCTCGCGCTACAAGATCTACATCGTCGACGAAGCACACATGGTGACCACTGCCGGGTTCAACGCCCTGCTCAAGGTCGTCGAGGAGCCGCCGCCGCACCTGAAGTTCATCTTCGCCACCACCGAGCCTGACAAGGTGATCCCGACCATCAGGTCGCGGACCCACCACTACCCGTTCCGGCTGGTGCCGCCGAGCGTCATGCGGGATTACCTCGCGATGATCTGCGAGAAGGAGGGCGTCACGGTCGAGCCCGCCGTCCTGCCGCTGGTGGTGCGTGCTGGCGCGGGCTCCGTACGTGATGCGTTGTCGGTGCTTGATCAGCTCATCGCCGGGGCAGGCGAGTCCGGGGTGACCTATGCGCTCGCGACCGCGTTGCTCGGCTTCACCGATGCGCAGCTGCTCGACGATGTCGTCGACGCCTTCGCGGCCGGTGATGGCGCCAGCGTTTTCACGATTGTCGAGCGGGTCATTGAGGGCGGTCACGATCCGCGTCGATTCGCGCAGGATCTGCTCGAACGGCTGCGGGATCTTGTGATCCTGTCCGCAGTGCCGGATGCGGAATCGAGTGGGCTCATCGAAGCGCCGGCCGACCAGCTGGAACGGATGCGCCAGCAGGCCGACAACCTCGGCTCGGCCGAGCTGACCAGGGCCGCCGACATCGTCAACGTGGGTCTCACCGAGATGCGTGGGGCGACCGCGCCCCGGCTGCAGCTCGAGCTCATCTGCGCGCGGATCATGCTCCCGGGCGCAGACGACGACGAACGTGGGCTCCACGCGCGCGTCGATCGGCTGGAGCGCCGGATGTCGATCGGGGCGTTGCCACCGACTGCCGACGAGGACCGTCGAGGATCTGGCGATGCGGAGAGTGCCGCAGCCGGACGGCCAGGGCCTCAGGCGCTGCCGGCGAGCGCACAACCGGAGCCGGAGCGACCTCCAGCCGATACGGCCGTCGATGGTCCGGGTCGTGACGCGGCTGCGGCGTCTGAGGGGGCCCAGCCCGACGTCGACTCGGCGCGCCGCAGGTCAGCCGGCCGGACGAGGCGAAAGACGGCGGGCGAGGAGGCTCCGCCCGAGGCGCCTGCAGCAGAAAGTGGCGGGCCACGTCCGGCCGAGACCCCTTCACCGGCAACAGCTGTCCCCGGCGCGGCACCCGCTACCGGCGGCGGGTTCGACCTCGCCGGTGTACGCCGGATGTGGCCCGACATTCTCGAGGTCGTCAAGGCGAGGCGCCGATTCACGTGGCTCATGCTGCTCGACCACGTCCAGGTGGTGGGTCTGTCCGAGGGTGCACTTACCCTCGCTTTCGCCAACGAGGGCCAGCGCAAGAATTTCGCGACTGGCGGCAGCGAAGAGGTGCTGCGGGAGGCCATCCACGAGGTCCTCGGCGCAGACTGGCGCATCGACGCCGTCCTCGATCCGGGCCACGCGGGCGGCTCCGGCGGAGGGCCTCGAGGCGCAGCGGGCGGTGCCACCCGCCCGGCGTCGTCGGCCACGGCAAGCCCGAGAGGCCAGGCCCGACAGGCGGCAGGACGAAGGACCGGCGTCCGGTCGGGCACAGATGTGCCCTCCGGTGAGGCGATCCTCGGCTCCGAGTCGGATCCGGCCACGGTGGCCGTCGCCGCCGGAGCCGCCGCGGGCACAGCCGGCGAGGCCACCATTGCGAGACGCGGCGAGGCCGAGGCAGCTGGCACGTCCGAAGGGCCGGCCGCGACGGCACTCGCTGAGGGGCAGCCGGTCCCCCAGCAGCGTGCCGACGAGGGGAGTGGAGGCGACAACCTCCCAGCGGCGAGCGGCCGGGCCGACAGAACGACCAGGGCGCGTCCCGTCGGCAGTCTCGCCGACGATCCGGACGCGCACGCCCATCCAGACGATCAGGATCTCGACGACGGAGGGCTCGCGGGGGCCGAGCTTCTCGCAAAGGAGCTGGGGGCGACCTTGATCGGCGAGATCGACGGCCAGCGGGGCTGAGGCCACGGTGTACGAAGGCGTCCTGCAAGACCTTGTCGACGAACTCGGCAGACTGCCGGGCATCGGGCCCAAGAGCGCGCAGCGGATCGCGTTCTATCTGCTTGCCACCGATCCAGCCGATGTACGGCGGCTCGTACACGCGCTGACCGAGGTCAAAGACAAGATTCGGTTCTGTGCGATCTGTGGGAACGTCGCGCAGGAGGAGCAATGCCGCATCTGCCGTGACCCGCGGCGCGACGCGGCCGTGATTTGTGTCGTCGAGGAGCCCAAGGACGTGGTCGCGATCGAGCGGACGCGGGAATTCCGCGGGCGCTACCACGTGCTCGGTGGCGCCATCAGCCCGAT
>JBKPTD010000075.1:0-14555 GCA_046735375.1 Actinomycetota bacterium
CGCGACCGCCCGGAAGAGAGTCTGTGCGCAAGTGGCCGCCGGGTGCCGGCAAAGTCGTGTGGTGCACGTTGGCCGTTGACGATCTCATCGCGGCGGGCTGAGCGGCAATCCACGCCAAGCCACGCTTCCGGTGGCCAAATCGACGGCGGCGCGGGGGAGGTACGAATCGACAAAGAGACCTCCGTCACCGGGGCTCTGACCCTTGGTCTCGTTGATCCAGGTCTAGGCGATGTCGGATGTCGCCTATCGACTGTGGGCCGCCTCTTGGCCTTGGTCGAGGTAGGGGCTTTGCGTGGCGCGCAGGGCTGCGCGGCCAGCCGCGAGGATCGCCTCCACGCCTTCCCAGCTCGACTCGGCAGCTGCCTGCAGCGCCGCGACGCTGTCACACGCCACCTGCAGCACCTGCACGAACGTCCTGAGGTATGCGATCGCTCGTTCTCGTTCCCGAGCCTCCCGCTGCTGGGCGGACGCTGTCGCCTCGTCCATCGGAGGAACGGCGGTATCAGCGGCTTGCTTCGCCAGCTGATGTGCCTGGGCTATGACCTGCTCGTAATGCTGCCGGGCCGCCTGCTCGCGCTGGCGCGCGTACTCGTGGGCGCGGCGCACGATGCCATCGGCCTCAAGCTGTGCCTGGGCGAGCGTCTGTACGGCCGCTGCGTCGGCTGTAATCGCGAATGGCCTGACCTCGGTGAAATCGATCCGGTGACGCAGGCTGCGCGCATCCTCCTCGGCAAGCCGGCGAAGGCGGTCGAGCTCAGGAATTACCGCCTGAACCCAGGCCACGAAGCCGTTCACCTGTTGGATGTCATAGCCACGGTGGCGGCCCCGCCCAACCGTGTCGAACCGGATCACGGTGATCTGGTTCAACGCCAGCCGGGCGCGCGCCTGCACTCTGAGGTCAGCAGCGCTCGGCGGTGGTGTGAAGAAGGGAGAGGTTGTCATCGTCGCAGGCACCTACTGCTCGGCGAAGGAGTCGTAATGGATGTCGTCATCTGCGATACCTAGGTCGAGGATGCGCGCGACCGTGGCGTCGACCATGGCTGCCGGCCCGCAGACATACACCTCGTGATCCGACCATTGGCCGGCACGGGCGACGACCTCGCAGATCTCACCACGCTCGCCGTCGAACGGACCGTCGTGGGACACAGCGGGAACGACCGTTAGCCACGGATGCTGTCGTGCGAGCATCCGTAGGGCTGGCAGATCGTAGAGCTCCTCGGCCGTCCGTGCGCCGGCAAAGAGCTGCACTCGCCGCTGGCGACGGGTGTCCGGCTCCCGAATCAGCTGATCGACAAGTGCCTTGAGAGGTGCGAGGCCGGTTCCCCCCGCAATCAGTAACAAATCGCGGGCGTCGGCGTGTGTCAGCGTCATGTCCCCCATGGGAGCGCCCATGCGAAGAATGTCGCCAACTGAGAGTTCGCGGACCAGAGCGCTGCTCACCGGCCCACCGTCTAACGCCCTGACATGCAACTCGATCGTGCCGTCCGGTCGAGGCGCGCACGCTGGCGAGTAGTAGCGCCAGAGCTTCGGTCTTAGCGCTGTCTCGACGGCAACCGCCTGCCCCGGTTGATATCGCAGCTCCGGAGTCACCTGGACTGTTAGCGTCGCGATATCGAAGCGCCGTCGCTCGTGAGAGGTGACCTTCCCTTCCCACCATGCAGGCGTAACCGCGCCAGCTTCCTCAGCGGCGCGAGTCATGACGTCGGCAATCAATTGGTAGGCAAGGCGCCACTGCTCCGCCAGCTCGGATGTCCAGCGTTCGCCTGCGAAGTGTTCGAGGGTCGCGATCAGGCTCGCGCCCACTGCCGGGTAGTGGTCTGGGAGCGTTCCGAACTTACGGTGGTCCCTGCCTAACTGCTCCAGGAACGGCACCAGGACAGGAAGGTTGTCGACATCGGCGACGATCCTGCCGAGGGCCCCAAGGAGCTTGTCTCGCTGATGGGTCATCGCGATGGGGAAAAGATCGCGCACTTCCGGGTGGGTGTGGAAGAGGTGCGCATAGAACCACAAGACGACATCGTCGCCATGCGCTGCGACCTGGCCGAAGCTGTCTTTGAGCGTGGCCGGGTTGGTTGTCGCGTCGGTCATCGGTCCGGTCACCCGCGATGCACCGCTGCGCCTTCAGAGACGATCAACGGCTGCAACGGTGCTAGCGCAGTGCCGATGTCCGCGATAAGAGTCTGACTGACACCGATGTCGTGCAGGGTCTCCACCAAGTGGAAGACGACTTGCCCGAAGTCCGCCGAGCGCACGCCCAGGCCGGCGTGCGCGGTCTCCAGATCGCGCCCCGTGTACGTCCTCGGACCGCCGAGCGCACCAGACAGGAACGTGGCCATATGCCGTCGTTGGCGCATCATGTCCACGCCGCTGAAATAGCCGACCAGCTGAGGATCGGCGACAACCCGTTGGTAGAAGAGCCAGACGATCTCCTTGATGGCGGCTTCCCCGCCCAGGCGCTCGTACAGGCTCCCGCGGCTCGCCAGGGTGGCAACACGTATCGCGTCACCGTCAGGCATGGTCGACTCGTCGCCGTCGTCAGTGCCAGCCAAGATGTGGCCCACAACGCGGCTGTGAGGAGGACGACGGTAGGCCGCCGGGATGACTGCCAGCAGCGCCCGGTCCACCTCCGGGCTCACCGGAGGGGCAATATCGCGGTACTCCGCCGGCGCCTCGCCATAGGACCAGATGCAGAGGGGACCGGGGACCAGCAGCTCCTCCCCGGCGTGCGGCCGCTCCTCGGACCCACCTGGCACGGCAAACGAGTAGACCCACCCTCCATCGGGCAGCGCCACCTCGAAGACGTCCGCGCCGAACAGGAGGCGTGGCAGCCACCTGTTCAGAGCGTCCGCGTAGCCGAGTGGCACCGTCGCAATGAAGACGTCCGTGACGCCTGTTCCATTGGGCGATGGGAGGACATAGCGGTACTCCTGTGGTGTCGAGGCATATGGCCACACGCAGATGGGCGACTCGAACACGATCGGTCCCTCCTAGAGGCGTGCGGCCAGCGGTCAGGTCCGGGTCACCGCGACGCGCTCCAGAGCGGATGCAATCGCCGATCGGTGACTCGGTCGCTACCCTTAGCGACAGATTGATATTGCACTTTGAAATTTCATCAGTCAATACCAAGCCGCACCTTCGAGCTGAGGTCCGTCGCTGACCAGGCATCTGGGAGTCTGAGGAGAATGAGAGATCAAGGAGGCAGGATGGGTCGAGATGGGAACCCGACTGTCCGTCGGCGGCGTCTGGGGATGGAACTCAGACGACTTCGCGAAGCCGCCGGACTCTCTACTCAGGCAGCCGCCGAACTGCTCGAGACCTCGCCGGCTAGCGTCAACCGGCTCGAGACCGGCAAGCGCGATGTCCTGCGCGTACGAGAGATCGCGGCCATGCTGGATGTTTATGGGCTCCGCGGCGACGATCCCGTTCGGTCCCGGCTCATTCAGCTGACCCGTGAGGCCAAGGAGAAGGGTTGGTGGGAGGAGTACGACGACGTACTCACTTCGCCGCTGGGCACCTATGTCGGTCTAGAGGCGGAGGCGCAGTCCCTCGACGTCTTCGAGACGCAGGCAGTCCATGGTCTCCTGCAAACCGCCGACTATGCCCGAAGCCTGTTCAGCGCGATTCGGCCGCAAGCGACCGAGATGGAAGTGTCTCGCCGGGTTGGCCTGCGTCTCGGTCGTCAGACTGTCCTCGAGGGGAGGGGTGCGCGGTTGCGGCTTCGGCTCATCCTCGATGAGGCCGTGTTGCGACGCACCATCGGTGGGCGAGCTGTCATGCGCGACCAGTTGATTCATCTCAGCCGGGCCATGGCTCGACCGAACGTCACCGTCCAGGTGCTCACCTACGCGACGGGCGCGCATGCTGGACTGATCGGACCCTTTGGCATATTCGAGTTTCCTGATCCACGTGATCCCGACGTCGCTTTTTCCGAGGGTCCGGCCGGTGTCGCCTACCTCGAGAGGGCCGGCGAGGTCGGCCGGCTGAAGGAGATCTTCGCGCGGTTGCTCCAACAGGCAGCGTCGCCTTCCGAGTCCCTGATGATCGTTCAGGCGGCAGCCGACCTGAGCGAGTCCGCCTCTGCCACCCGGTAGTCCTTGCGGTCGCTCGTCCGCGTGACTCATCGGGCGCTTCCCTGAGCCGTCGATCGTCGCGGTCTCTGGACCGCCGCCCTGGCGGGTGGCGGTAGCCGCGGTTGTCGCCGTCTCCGTGCGCCGGATGTCCCAGGTGCTACCCGGCCTCCTCGCAGGCACTTAGCAGTTGCATAGCGAACGGTTAGCGGCGCTGTCGAAACTCCTGACTGTTCGGTCTCGGGTTTGCCTCCGCCACGGCCACTCCGCCGTGACTAGTGGGCCGCAGGGGACAAGGGAGACGGGGATGCCCACCACCACGCAAGGTCATCGCCTGTCCCGATGGCGTCAGCGCTGTCTCGTCTTGATCGCGACGGCCTTGTACGTCCCTGCTCTCGCCGCCGTCACCGCCACGGAGTCCGGCGCGGCCGCGACCGCGCCGCCGGCGGCGGGCGTCGATCCGTCGTTCTTAGATGAGGCGGCAGCTACCGCGCTAGCCGCACAGACCGGCGGGCCCATCGAGGTGACCGCGCTTGCATCTGACCACCAGCGCGTGTTCGCAAACGGCGACGGCACTCTCACCGCGGAAATAACAGCTGGCATCTCCAGGGTGCAACGCGACGGGCAGTGGGTGGACGCGTCGAACCAGCTGGTGAAGCGAGCAGATGGATCGATCGGGCCAGCCGCCGCCGCGTCAATGATCAGCTTCTCTCCCGGTGGCGCCGTTCATCCACTTGCTCGGATCCAGGAGGGAGGGCAATGGCTCGAGCTGGATTGGCCGGATGCTCTCCCGGTGCCGATGATTTCCGGATCCAAGGCGACCTACCCAAGTGTGCTGCCCGATGTGGATCTGATCACCGAGTCTGGTGTCGATGGGTTCTCCACTTTCGTCGTGATCAAGTCAGCTGCCGCAGCAGAGGACGCCCGGCTGGCTCGGATCGGTCTCTCATGGGCAGTGTCGCCAGGGCTCAGCTTGACCGAAGAAGGCGGGGGCCTGGTGGCCAAAGACTCTGCCGGCCAACGAATCTTCGGTGGGCCAGCGCCGCGTATGTGGGATTCGACAGATGCTCGGACCCAAGGCGCGCCTGGCGCCGCAGCCTTGGGCGCGCTTGAAGGAGACGTTGGCAACCGCCTTGGCGACGTAACCGACGAGCAGGAAGGCGCCCTGTCTGCACCCGTCGACCTTTCAGTGAGTGGCGCAGCGGTCAATCTCACTCCTGACCCGCGTCTGCTGGGCGATCCGGGTGTCACCTTTCCGCTGGTGATCGACCCTACGGTCTCGAGCAGCTGGGGAGATTCCGAGACCTATTGGACGATGGTGTGGTCGGACGGGCTTGAGTTCGCGAACAACCCGACTGAGCACGCCAGGGTGGGCTACGACGGGTGGTCGAGCGCCACGAAGAAGTCGCGGGTGTTCTATCGGTTTGATACCGACGCTTTCCGTGGCAGCGGCACCGAGGTCAGCTCGGCCGTCTTCGCACATCGCAATATTCACTCCCCGCAGTACGACTGCTCGAACAACAGCTACGGACCGAGCGTCGAGTTATGGCGGACTGGAGCAACAAGCTCATCGACGACCTGGTCGAACCAGCCGTCCTGGGTCAGCAAACAGTCGTCGCGGGATTGGGCGCATGGCCACGAGGACTATTGCCCCGGATATGACCGGGTGGAGTGGACTGCCACCGCTGCGGCGCGGGACGCAGTGGAGAACAACTGGTCGACTCTCACGCTCGGTCTGAGATCGGCCAATGAGAGCGACCGCGACGGATGGCGCAAGTACGACAACATCGCCGGCAGCTATCCCATCCTGACCGTGACCTTCAACCGGCCTCCGAATACGCCGGCGAGCGCCCAGATCAACGGCAGCGCCGGGTGCGGCAGCACCCGATTTGTCAACACGAGCAAGCCCGCCTTCTCCGCCGTCGTCTCCGACCCAGATGGCGGCAATCTGGAGACGGACTTCGAGGTGTCGACGACCCTGGCATCGGCCGGTACACGTGAGCTCGACACGGATACCAGCCTCGCCACTACCGCATCAGGGCATCGCGCCACCTACTCCCCAACTACCGCGTTGCCAGATGGACCGCACCACTGGCGGGTGCGGGCCGGTGACTCGGGTGGGCTGTGGAGTGACTATGGTCCCGACCCGAGCTGCGGGTTCACCATCGACACCGCAGCGCCGGCCGCTCCGGTCGTGTCACCGCTCTCGGCCAGCTTCACAGTCGGCGTAAGCGGACAGGTAGAGATCGACTCTCTCTCCACCGACGTGACCGAGTACTGGTGGGGCCTCAACAGCGACGTGGCGGATCGGGGTCCGGTCGCAGTTTCGAACGGTGCTGCGGCGACGATCAATTTCACGCCGTCGAAGTTCGGGCCAAGTTGGCTCGTCGCGGTGGCGAAGGACAGAGCGGGCAACACGTCGTCCCTGAGTTCGCCGAGCCCGCCCTGCTCGATGCAGCCGTGCATTAGCCGAGTGGACTTCCGGGTTGGCGGGACCTCCGCGCCGAATGGACAGTGGCGGCTGGACGGCAATGGAAGCGCCTCCGTCGGAGGGCAGGATCTCGCCTTTGCCGGCGGGTTCTCCTGGGTGGACGGACGTTGGGGAGTCGACGACTTCGGTAACCCGCTGGATCCCACGGACAAGGCGGTGTCTGTCAATGGCAGCACAGGAGCCGCGGCGACCCCAGCGCCTGGACCGGTGGACTCCACCCAGCCGTTCACCGTGGCTGCCTGGGTGAAGCTGAGCGCAGCGGTTCCGCCGACCGGAAACGCGTTCGCGCTGTGCCAAGAGGGCACGTACCGGTGCGCGTTCTATCTCGGGGTCAACGGACCGTCCGGAAACTGGGCGGCTGCAGGGCTATGGGACGACACGAACACCGCCTCCCCGGCGCCCGCGTTCGCGCTGGGCCCGCCTGCACAAGTCGGCGCGTGGGCACATCTCGTTGGTGCCTATGACGCCTCCACTCGACGCCTGAAGCTCTACGTCAACGGCGCGCCAGTCGCTACCACGGCGCTTCCCGGGCAGCCGTTCAAGGCCAACGGTCCGCTCGTGGTCGGCAGAGGTCAGTACCAAGGGAACCCGTACTCCTTCTTTCCCGGAGTGATCGACGAGATCCGGGTCTACCCAGGTCTGCTCGACGACTCGCAGATCTCGACTCTCTTCTTCGAGCACCGGCCCTGACCGGGGCAGCGTATGACTCCTCGCCTCAGGGCGGCAGGAGGCCTGGAGGGTGAGCAATGGATCACGATCGGCATCCGCGGCCACGTAGACGCGCCCTGCTGCGTGGCGCGGTCGTGGCAGTGCTCGCAGTCGGAATGCTTGCACCGCTGACCGCCGCGACGGCGGATAGCCAAGCCCAACGGACCGAGAAACGACGCCCGAAGACTCAGGCGACTTTAGCGGTTCCAGGCCGGGAGGCCACGTCCGTAGGAGTCGGACTGACCCGGGCCTCGGCAGCAACGCCCAGGCCGGTCCAGTGGCCGCCGTCAGCCACTGCCACTATCGCCGTTCTGTCAGACGCGGCAGCGACGCGGCGCGGGCTCGGTATGAGCCGGGTCGGGGAAGCACCGGTGTGGGTCGGTCCCTCCAACGGTCCGGCTGTACCGAAGGCACTGCGAACGGCTACGGCGACACGAGCAGCTGACAGGGCACTGGCATCCGTGCGGGTTCAGTTGGCCGATCGTGCTGCCGCTACACGCGTCGGAGTGGACGGCCTGCTCCTTCACATCCGGTCAGCTGATGCCGCCCATTCAGGCGGAAGGGTCGCGGTGCGCGTTGACTACTCGGACTTCGGCGATGCGTACGGCGGTGACTGGGCCACAAGGCTGCGACTGGTTCAGCTTCCCACATGTGCGCTAACCGATACGGCGAGCTCACGGTGCCGGACGCCAGCCAAGGCTCTGCACTCGGTGAATGATCCAGTAGGCGATACCGTGACCGGTCTGGTCGAGCTTCCCGCAGTCGATCGGGGCGTCCTGGCCGATTCTGCTACCAACGCCGTCGACGTACCTGCCGGTGCCGACGTCGTCCTCGCGCTGACCGCCGGAGCATCCAGCACGTCCGGGGACTGGTCGGCTACAAGCCTGTCCGCGTCCGGCGAGTGGCAGGCGGGCGACTCCGGCGGGGATCTGAACTGGTCTTATCCGCTCCGCACTCCACCGGTGCCGGGTGACCTGGCGCCCGACCTGACCATTACCTACTCGTCGAGTGACGTGGATGGGCGAACCACCTCGGCCAACAACCAGCCCTCATGGGTGGGGGAGGGATTCGAGCTTGCTACGGGGTTCATCGAACGGCGCTACGCAGCCTGTGCGGACGACATGCCAGGAGGAAACAACAGCGGAAAGACGGGGGATCTCTGTTGGAAGACGGATAACGCGACGATCTCCTTCGGTGGGCGCGCCGGTGAGCTCGTGAAGGACACTGCCGATGCTGACGGTGACGGCAACAAGACCGAGTGGCGGCTCCGGTTCGATGATGGGACCCGGGTCGAGAAGCTAACCGGCGGCTTCAACACGGATAACGATGGCGAGTACTGGAAGCTCACCACTACTGACGGTACGCAGTATTTCTTCGGCAAGGGCAAGACCTCGTCCGCGGCAACCGAGGCGACCCGCTCGGCATGGATCGCGCCGGTGTACGGCAACCACTCCGGCGAGCCATGTCATGCGACCGCGTTCAAAGACTCCTTCTGCCTCCAAGCCTGGCGGTGGAACCTCGACCACGTGATCGACACCCACGGCAACACGATCACGTACTACTACACAAACGAGACCAACCGATACGGGCGAAACCTCAACCGTGACGGTGCGACCTCGTCCTATGACCGCGGTGGTTACCTTTCCCGCATCGACTACGGGGAACGATCAGGCGCCGAGCACACCACCACAGCACCGGCGGCGGTCTCGTTCGCGGTCGCCGACCGGTGTTTCAGCATCTGCTCGAGCCAGACCGCCACCTCTTGGCCAGACGTGCCAAACGACCAAATCTGTACGTCGACCACGTCATGTCCGTCGGTGTTATCGCCGGCCTTCTTCACCAAGAAGCGGCTGACAACCATCACGACGAAGACATGGAGCGGCGCTGCCTACACCGCGGTGGACACGTGGGGCTTAACTCAATCCTTCCCTGACCCTGGGGACGGCACGACGGCGGCGCTGGCTCTGGATGGGATCCAGGACATGGGGCTCGGCGGCCCCAAGACCACCTTCAACCGGATCCAGATGGACAACCGCGTCGACGGGTTGGACAACGCACCGCCGCTGATCAAGTGGCGGGTTTATGCGATCAACAGTGAGTCCGGTGCCACTCTGTCATTCACTTACTCGACCCAGGACTGCTCGCCGACTAACGTGCCCACACCAGAGTCGAACACCAAGCGGTGCTTCCCGGTTTACTGGACGCCTGAGGGTCAGACGACGCCGGAGCGACACTGGTTCCACAAGTACCGCGTCGACGAGGTGGTTGAGCAGGACCGGGCGGGCGCCTCTACCTGGCCTGTCGTGACCCGCTATAGCTATCTCGACGCGCCAGCCTGGCACTACACCGAATCCGACCTGACGCCCGCGAAGTATCGGACGTGGAGCGAGTTCCGTGGCTTCGGCCGGGTGCGAGCGGTGACGGGGGAGACTGGCACTACCCAGTCCAGGATCGACACGCTGTACTTCCGCGGCATGGATGGCGATCGCTTTTCCCCGGGCGGTGGAACGAAGACGGTGAATGTCACCGACTCCGAGGGGGTCGCCAGCCAAGACCATTGGCGGCTTGCTGGCATGCCACGCGAAGTGATCACCTATGACGGCCTGACCGGTGGTGAGGTCGCCGGAACCATCACCGACCCCTGGCGCTCGACCGCCACTGCGGACAACGGCGGCCACGTCGCGATGCTCGCGCAGGTTGGTACGGACCGCACTCGTACGGCACTGTCCGCTGGCGGCTATCGGCGCATCGAGAAGCGCACAACCTTCGATAGCTATGGGTTCCCCAAGGAGGTCGACGACCTCGGCGGCATAGCTAGTTCAGGCGATGACCTCTGCATCCGCTACACCTATGCCCGCAATGCGACGGCGTGGATCGTCGATGCCGTTTCACGCACCGAGACGGTCTCTGTCAGCTGCTCAGAACCAAGCCCCACCCGGCCCGACCAGGTCGTGTCAGACGTGCGCAGCTACTACGACGGCGGCGGTCTCGGCGTCGCTCCGACTAAGGGCGACGAAACAAAGACCGACGCTCTGGATGACTGGACGACCGGCCCTGTCTATGCGATCACCGCCACCACTACCTATGACAGCTACGGGCGAGCCACGTCCACCTGCGACCCGCTGAACCGCTGCACGTCGACTGCGTACACCCAGACGGCAGGGCTGCTCACGAAGACCGTTGTCACCACGCCGGATCCCGACGGGGCCGGTCAGCTCACCCCGCATGTCACAAGCACAACGATCGATCCCCGCTGGGGCGTGCCAACCGTGGTGACCGATCCGAACGGGAAGGTGACGACCGCCGCCTACGACAACCTTGGCCGGCTGACGAAGGTGTGGCTGCCTGGCCGGGCGACGAGCCTGACTCCCAACCTCGAGTACGCCTACACGATCCGGCAGAACGGACCCAACGCTGTCACTACCAAGACGCTCAGCCCTGCCGGCGCACAGGTTCCCAGCATCGAGATCTATGACGGACTGATGCGCAAGCGGCAGACCCAGAAGCAGACGCTCGACTCCGTTGGGGGATTCGCACGCACGATCAGCGACACGACATACGACTCGCGGGGGCTCAGCCTCGCCGATCGTGGGCCAGCGTTCGCTACCGGCGCGCCCGGGACCACCGTGTACCTGGTGGATGACGCAAACATGCCGGCTCAGACCGTGCACACCTATGACGGTGCGAATCGTGAAACGGTCGCCGCATTCCAAGTTCTCGGAGTAGAGAAGTGGCGCACCACGACCAGTTACGGCGGCGACCGTGTCAACGTCGACCCGCCTGCTGGCGCAATCCCCACGACCACCATCAGCGACGCTCGAGGCCGCTCCGTCGAGCTGCGCAGGTACACCGGCAGCGGACCCTCTGGCGCCTATGACGCGACGACCTACACGTACAGACCGGACGGGAAGCCTGCAACAGTCCGCGATGTCGCGGGCAACCAGTGGTCTTACTCGTACGATCTCCGAGGGCGGCAGATTCGCGCCGTGGACCCGGACAAGGGCACCGCGACATCGAGTTACGACGTGGCATCCCAACTGATCTCCACCACCGATGCCCGGGGAGTCACGCTCGCTTATACCTACGACGCCCTCGGCCGTAAGACCACGCTCCGGAATACCTCCGTGACCGGTGCGAAGCGCGACGAATGGATCTACGACACGTACACCGATACCAACGGCGCGTCCGCAGTCATGAAGGGACAGCAGACGAAGTCGATCCGTTACAGCGGCGGTGTCGCGTACACCAGCGAGATCACGGGCTTCGACAACGGATACCAGCCAACCTCCACCGCCATGACCATCCCCTCGGTGACAGGTGAGGCCGGATTAGCCGGCACCTACAAGACCATCCACACCTACAACGTCGACGGCTCGCCGGCGAGCTTCACGCTGCAGGGCAAGGGCGGGTTGTCCTCCGAGACGGTCTCCTACACCTACGATGCGGTCGGCAGGACCGACACGATGGGTGGGTCGGGCGCCTACGTCTCCGACACCATCTACTCGCCATTCGGAGAACCGCTGCAGCTCACCATGGGCAACACTCTCGGCAAGGCGATCTGGCAGACCCTCACCTACGAGGTGGGCACCCGCCGAATGCTCACCTCTCAGCTGGACCGGGAAGTCGTACCCACCTACGACTCGCTCACCACCTATGGGTACGACTTAGCAGGCGACATCACCAGCGTGAAGGATGCCCCCTATGCCGGCGCCGCCGACACACAATGCCTCCGTTACGACTACCTCCAGCAGCTCACAGACGCGTGGACACCCGGCAGCGGTGAGTGCACCACCAGCCCGACCACCGGAGGCCTCGGTGGGCCGGCACCCTACTGGAAATCGTGGACGCTCACGCCTACCGGGAACCGGCTCACGGAGACGATGCACTCCAGCCTGGGCGATACAACGGCCACGTCCAGCTACCCTGCCCCCGGCGACACACGGCCGCATGGCGTCTCCTCTATTACCACCGCCGGTCCGGACGTGAATAAGACGGACACCTACGGCTACGACACCGCTGGGAACACGACGAGCCGCAACCTGAATGGTGTTGCGCAGACCCTGACGTATGACCCCGAAGGGCATGTCCAGAAGGTCACGCAGGGTGGGTCGACGCTAGAGGACAATCTCTACGACGCCGACGGCAACCGCCTGATTCGCCGCGAACCCAGCGCTGGCAGAACAACACTCTTCTGGGGCACCCACACCGAGCTCACCCTCAACACATCAACCGGCGCGATCACCGGCACGCGATACTACGACTACGCCGGACACACCATTGCTGTGCGCACAGGCATCGCCCAGGCTGATGTCACCACGCTCGTCCCCGACCACCACGGCACCGCGAGCTACGCCGTTGCCGACACGACCGGCGTCCTGTCGGTCCGCCGTCTCGATCCCTTCGGCAATCCTCGTGGCACTCCGCCGTCCGGATGGCCGGGGCAGCGCGGCTACGTCAACGGCACCCCCGATAACGCTGTTGGCCTCACCCATCTCGGCGCCCGCGACTACGACCCCACCCTCGGCCGATTCCTCTCTGTCGACCCTCTCATCGACACGAGCCATCCAGAGACGCTGAACGCCTACGCCTACTCCAACAACTCGCCAGTCACGCTGTCCGATCCAGACGGCACGCGTCCCATGGACGCAGGCAGCGGCGGCGAGCTGCCCGTGAAGGCCCTCAAGACCTGGGCGAAGACGAACGCAAAGGCGGTCGCCCACCGGAGCGCTCCTCCGACCGCGGAGGAGCGGCAACGTCAGCACATCATCGGCGCTCGCAACGGCAAACAGATGCACCGCGGTGGCGACAACAGTTCCTTCAACTTCAGCGTCAACTTCATAACCGATGAAATGAAAAATAACTCCCAAAGCAATGTTGCGCTCCTGATCCGTGCTGGCACACTGGACGACAGGGACGCCTCGCTCGGGATCATGAAGAAGGCGTTTGCGAAGATTAACAATCAGCTTGGATTACGCGGCGGACCGCTCTCATGGGTCGCATATGCTCTCTTCGCCAAGAAGGTATGTCAGGGCTGCGATTGGGATCACAAGGGCGACTTCAAACGCTTTTATCACCGTGAAGGCGAGGAAGGCCTGTTCTTCATGAGAGTGCCAGGAACAGAGATTGCCATCAGCCATGATCTATGGTCCAACATCCATTATGGGTACGTAGGAACTGAGGTTGGAATTCCGGCGGACGACCTGCAGACATTCGGAAGCGATCCGCCTGATCCATTCGATAGCGTAGCTATCCAGATCGGGATCGATTTGCGAAACCGATACGAGCCTGACGATCTCACAGCTGATCATGTGAGAGACGCGGTTATTAGTCAGCTCGCGGTGCTCACATCGCAAGGTCTAACCGTACATGTTCGGCAGTTCGACATCACTGACCCGAGGATGGAATGGTGAGTCGTCGACGACAGTGGACCGCAAGCGCACTCGTAGTCGTCTCGGTTCTTTTGGCACTCATAGGATGTGCCACCTCATCCAATGATGCCTCATTCCGTCCCACTCTGGCGATCGACCACGTGCTAGCTCCCTCCGATTTCCCCGCACGACTCTGGCCAGCTCAAGGTTGGGAGCTAGGGAAAGTTACCACGCTAAAGCGCGAGCTCGTTCCGACACAGGCGAAGGTCCAAACCTGGCAGAGAAGCGATCGGTCAGGTGCAATACAGCAGGAGGTCTTTAGGTTTAAATCCGTGAAAGATGCGCGGCGCTATTTTCATACCGCTGATCCGAGATCCTTTGATGAGGACTTCCCACTGCGGATCAATGCAAGCGATAGCTATAGCAACCGCACCGGTACCCCCAACGAGATCCGTGTGTATTGCCTTGGTTTTGAGGGCTCGATCGATGCGTGCGGCGTATGGACATATTGGGCAAGGTACGGACAGTATGTCCTTCGTTTCGATCACGTTGCTGGCCTCCAAGCCTGGGGAAATGACACCTTTGTCTCTCAGCCCGGCATCGGGGTGTCCCAGTTCCTTTCTTACGTGAGAGCCTTCGACAACCAAGTGAGTGAGGCGCTACGGCAGCCGGGCGCTATTTCTTCTTGATCCAATGACTGAGAGCGCTAGTCGCTCGATCGCCCCGTCGCATATCCAGCAACGCTCCTACGGCATCTGAGACCCCGGATGACACCGCCATCTAGTGGGGCGCGAGCGCTGAGTTCCATCTGAAGACCTGCGGTCCGGTCACTGAGATAGCCAGGTGATCCCCAGCCCGTCGGGCCACACTCCATCAAGAGGCGCTACGGTTGGAAGATCGTTCTACGACCTCGGATCAGAC